>JAFSHK010000026.1 GCA_017440375.1 Lachnospiraceae bacterium | reverse complement strand
GCGAAGTACCGCTGCATGATAACCATACGCATTCCATTGCAGTGCAAACATTTCGGCTTCTCTGTCCGAAACAAAACAATAGCCACCACCCGGACAAATAATAATAATTGGTCTCTCGTTAATTCCGATTTCTTCTGAATGTGAAATCAAGTAAGTCGTTAATTTTGCTCTATCAGTAGACCCCTCTACACGAATTGGATATTCCTTATAAATCATTACTCTAACTCCTTTACTCAAAATCTTGCTCTTCTCTGATAACAGTTGTATTCGGTTCTTTTTCAATCATCTGGAATATACGAAGCGCCATACCTGCAACCGTAAACATAATACATGCCGGTCCAATTAAGAAACCAATAAATAGCGTAGTAGAATTAAATCTCCACACCACAAACTCTATCATAATAATAAAAGCTAACAACAATGTTCTAAGAAAATATCTTCTGGCAATGGTAAAGGAATTTTTCAATGTCCCTTTCAGGCTGTTGCGATATCTTACCAGTAATGGATACGCATAAATCAAGCATAAGAAAAATAAAAATCCGGAGACCATCGCAACAATTAAAAAAACAATCGGATTTCCTTCTACTGCTTCAAAAATCTGAATATCCAAATAAACAGCATATGTACAAACAATCGTTATAATGCCAACAATTGTTCCCTGTTTCCAATTTTCTTTAAAACCTTTCAGAAACTCTCTGCCAATATACCCTTCTTCATCATCCACCATTTTCATACAAACATGAAATGCCGCTGCGGTAGATGCTCCTATTGTAACAATCGGAACACAACATACCAACCAGAAAAAATTCACCTGTATTATATCCCATAATCGAGTTAAAAAACGGTAAAGCGAGCTATCAACACTAAAAAATTTCATTTTTGCCTCCTGATAAACGAATCACATTGTCTGTTAGTAGAATGAGGCTGCTCGCAAGGAACAGCCCCATTATTATAGCATATTTTTTACTGATTCATAGCTGCATTTTCTTTTTCAATTCTGATTTTAACTTCGTTCTCCTGGAATGCAACACAATCAGCATAGCCATAAGACACAGCTTCAGAAATCATTGCATCAACAATCTGCTCAAATTCCTCATCTGTTTCAGCATAGATAGCTGCCCATGAATTCATCTTAATACATTCAGCAACCTGATTCCATACAACCTGTAATTCGTCAGAACGAACACCTGCAGTATATGTTGTACCAGGAGCAAGTCTATAATCAGTCTGACCAAGACGATCATCCGGTGTATTACATCCTGTTACCTCTCTCCAGTCAGCTTCGATATCAGAACCCGGTTCTGCATTGTAACTTTCCCATTTCTTGTAGTTATAAGAATCACCGTTAGAATCTGGATTAAGAGCATCAATTCCCCATGTAGTGTTGTTAATCTTGAAGGAACCATCTTCAAATGTTCCTGTATAACCGTCTGACATTTCTGCTGTCATGTCAAGTTTAACTGTCTTACCAAGTTCTGTGAAGCATGTTTTACCATTTTCATCATAGTACCAACATACATCTTTCGGACCATATTCTATTGTCATACGTCCTTCCGGAGTTGCAAGCCAGTTGATAATTGCCATACAAAGTTCCGGATATTCTGTTTTTGCACCAATTGTCCAAGGTCTGTTACCACCATAGATGTTCTGACCATATGCGATTGGCTGTGCTTCTGCAGGTGGGCAAGGATACATAGCTTTGCCTTCTGCTGCATGTGCTTCAGAATTGTACATAGCAGAACCTAAGAAGTTGAATACATTTAAGAATGCTGTACCATTCTGGTAATCTTCTACCATACCATCATATTTCTGGGTCTGAGAGTCTGGATCTAATAAACCTTTCTGATATAATGTGTTGTAGAATTTCAAACATTCAAGGTAAGGACCGTCTTTCTCAAGACAAGGATAATATTTCTGTTCTACGGAATCATATAAACCGAAACCGAATTCATCATATCCGTAGTAAGCAGAAGCTGTAGATTTAACGAACATAACCATATCACCGTCCCAGTCGTTGAAAAGGGATACACCATATGTTGTTTTACCATTGTCATCTGTTGGGCAGATTTCTTTCATCTGCTCTAATACTGTTACCATGTCATCTAAGTTTTTGATTTCCGGATAACCTAATTCTTTGTAAAGATCCCAACGAAGATCCCATGTATACATGATATCCTGACGTGCGCTTGCATCAACTGCTACATCATGACCAACACCATATGTTACACCACCGGAAAGATCCGTATTTTTCTGTAATGCTGCCCCCATATTTTCTGCAATATATGGACCATAATCAACAAGCAGATCATCTTCATTCCAGTCATAAAGCATACCTTTCTCTACTGCCTGAAGATACTCATCTCCATCACTACCCCAGATAACGATATCACCAAGGTCTCCTGATTCCATACGTGTTTCATATACACCATCTGGATCCGGAATGATATTCAACTTAACGTTGAATTTCTCTAACATAATCTGACCAAACCAACCAATCTGCTCACCAGAGTAGTTTGCTAACTGAGAAAATACGTCCAGAGTTACTGTCTCTTCCGGAATAATTTCTTCCAATAATTCCTCATACTCCTCATCGGATGCTTCTGCTTCAGTTTCTCCTTCTGCATCTGCCGCCTCTGCATCATCTTCCGCTTCCTCTACAGCCTCTTCTGCTGTGTCTGTAGAAGCATTTGTTGCAGCAGAATCGCTACCGCCACAACCTGTTAAAGATGCAACCATAGTGGCTGCCATTAACAATGCAACAATTTTCTTTGCTTTCATACCTTTTTCTTCCTCCTTAATCATTGTGTTTAATAAAAACCGCTCTGCGGATTAACACCTAACCTTTCACTGCGCCTAACATAATACCTTCTTCAAAATACCGCTGCATAAACGGATATACTACTAAAATAGGAATAACCGTTACCATCGAAATAGTGTATTTAATTACCTTGCCACTCAGTGCTGACTTAAGAGCCGCATCGCTGACCTGTCCGCCAGATTCCATAAGAGCACTTAAATTAGATGACTGATTCAAATAGATATACAATCGATGCTGTAAAGTGTACAGCTCTGGTGCTGACTGCATCAGCATCAAAGAATCTGTAAAGGAGTTCCAGTTAGCTACCGCACCAAAGATAGCAATGGTTGCCAAAATCGGTTTACTAAGCGGCCAGATAATCTTACGAAATACTGTCATGTAAGTTGCTCCGTCCATCTGAGCACTTTCTTCCAACTCAGCCGGAATGGACTCAATGTACGTTTTTACAAGAATAATATTATAAGGTGCTACAATACCGGGAATGATATATGCCATAAATGTATTGGTCAAACCTAACATCTGCATATTCATAAACCAAGGAATAAGACCTGCATTGAAGTACATGGTAATAACCAAAAAACGATACCAGAACTTTCTGCCCCACATCTCATGTTTCGTTACCAGATAACCCACAAATCCGGATGCTAATACCATCAGTGCAGTACCAATAATAGTTCTGCTGACAGATACAATGAAGGCATTGGACAAATCACTTACATTCAATAATGCTTTGTAATTATCCAGATTAATTCCTCTTGGTACAAAGTTAATCAAACCTTTAATTACCAAATCATTATCACTAATTGTATTGATAAACAAATAGTAGAAAGGGAAAATACAAGCTAAAGTAAACAATCCAAACACCAGATAATTAATGACATTAAATACAATATCGCCCGGTGTCGCTTTAAATTTTTGCTTATGCGCCTTTTTATAAAGCTTCTCTGCTTTTAAGTCCGCTTTTTCCTGCGCTGTCTTTGCCATACTTCCACCTCCTATACAATACTCTCGCCACGGACTGCTTTAGAAACTCCGTTAGCAAGGAACAACAATACAACACTGATAATTGACTTCAGCATACTGATAACAGTTGTAAGAGAAATAGAACCTTTACCAATACCTAGTTTGTATACATATAAATCCAATACCATGATGGCATCTGTATTGGTTGCATTTTCAAATACTAAGTACTGATCCATACCATTACTCAAAATATTTGCAACCGACATCAGAAGCAATACACAGAAGGTCGGGATAAGTCCCGGTACAGTAATGTGCCACATTCTCTGAAATCTTCCTGCACCATCTACCGTAGCCGCTTCATAAAGCTGTTTATCAATGCCGGAAATTGCTGCTATGTAAATAATGGCACTCCAACCGATTCCTTTCCATAATCCCCATGCAAGCATCTTAATCCATGTATGGTCACCGTTCATGAGCATATTGACACCTTGATCCCATATACCAAGATTTACCATAATGCTACTAATAAAACCATCAGTAGAGAAAATACAAAATGCAATCGCATACACAAGTACCCAGCTAATGAAGTTCGGTACCGTTGTAAAGGTCTGTACGAATCTTCTAAAACGCAAATTCTTCATTTCAGATAAGAAAATTGCAAATGCCATTGGAAGCCAGCTTGTTAAAATTCCCAAACCACTCATTGCCAGCGTATTTTTTAATACTCGAACAATATCTCTGACAGTTGCCGGATTTTTAATCAACTCTGTAAACCATTTAAAACCTACGAAGTTATCCATGCTCAAGGTATCACCTACTTTGTAATCAAAGAAGGCATATCTCCATCCCCACAACGGAAGGTAGGAGAACACTCCTACCAATGCGAGGAATGGCATAAACATCAAGAACAACTTATATTTTGACTCCATTTCATATTTATCTTCTTTCGCTGCTTTCGGCAATAGAAAACTCTGCACTAACGAAAGAACTAAAAGTGTAATACCAACTGCAAAGATTACCCAGAAACCATCCGGAAAAATCGGTTCCACTTTTTTCGGTTTCGGAGTCTGTGCAATCTGTCCGTATGCGATATAGATACCACTCATACAAACAACTTCTATCGCACTTCCGATTAGTGTAATCCAATTACCAAGACATTTAAATTTTCTGTTACCAAGTGACATACAACCACCTGCTACCTGTGCCGCAATACCAAGACACATACAAAGTGCAGAAGCATATACCAATTTCATCGTTGCCGGATCTACCCATTCCTTTTTGAAAGCTCTACCAAAACCGTCAACCAATGTGGAATAAGAAAGACCTGATGTAAATAAGGACAGGTTTCTGTTAATCAGTCCACTGATTCTGGCCGGGTTCAGCCCCGGAATGAAAAGGAATACCACGGAAACGAGAATGGCAATTCGGATAATTATATAAAGTTTATCCGCTACTTTTTCTCTTGCAGTTTTACTTTCACTCATATCATTTCATCCTTTCTCAAATCTACCAGAAATAAAAAATATCCCTGCGAGCACTTTCTTAATCCGCCATAAAGAAAAATACACCACAGGAAATTTCATATTTCCTATGATGTACTTATTATAATTTAATGAAAAAAATTAAAATACCTTAAATAATGGATTAAAAATACAGTCATTTTTTTATCCTTGCATCATCATTTCTATCGGAAATATCAATCGTACCGTCGTTCCTTTCCTTGGTTCAGAATAAACATGAATACGGTAATTCTCCCCAAAATTCAGCTTAATTCTCTGATTGATATTGTACATACCAATACTCTTACTTCGACTCATATCTTTGATCTCAATATCTTTACGAAGCTTTTCAAGCTCCTCCTCTTCCATTCCACAACCATTGTCTGTTACATCTACAAATAACAATTCTCTTTCATCCATCTTCTTTTTATAGACAGATAATACGATTTTTCCACCTGTCTCCATTTCATCCAAACCATGCACAATAGCGTTCTCAGCAACCGGTTGAAGCAAAAGTGGTAAAATTTTATACCGTGTCAAATCTAATCCTTCTTCTACTTGTTTCTCATAATGGATTCTGTCACCAAAACGAAGTTCTTGTATCTTCATATAGATTTCTACATGATTCAACTCTTCTTCCATTGTTGTAAACGTTGTTCCTGTATTCTCCAAAACATAGCGCATTGATTTACCAAGCAACTTAATTGCAGTCGCAACTTGTTTATCCCCTGCCGTAAAAGCTTTCATACGAATTGTTTCCAAAGTGTTATATAAGAAATGCGGATTAATCTGATTTGCCAACATTTTAAATTCCATATCCTGTTGCTGAATCATCAACTCTTTTTCATTAATCTGTGCTTCATATACTTTCGCTTCCTGTTCTTTGATATTCTGCACCATAATCTGTAAATCTGCAAAAGCTTCCGAAAGTTCATCATTTCCTTGAAAAGTAGGAATCAATTCATAATCCTGTTTACTGGCCTTGTGCATTTCCTGACGAAGTACATTCACTCTACCGGTAAAATAGTTGGTAAAAATATGAATCATAATACCGGGTACCAAAATCGCAACCAGAATAATGGTAACACAAATACTCAAAATGTGCTTTATACTCTGATAGCCCTGTTCGTTTAAAGTACAAATATAAATTTTAGAATCCGACTGATATGTATGCAAGGTAGAAACATTTACAAAGCACCTGCTTCCTTCCCAATCTGTATTTCCCATATATTGATAATAAGGTTCATCGTAATTAATCGGCAACATTTGTTTTGCACCATATTGTTTTCTGTCCGAGCTGTAAAAAAATACTCCCTCATCTACCGAAGCCATATTAATATATTCACTACTATCTATACGGGTTCTTAAATAGTTATCGCTAATGCGAATCACAAGCACTGCATGATAAGGCGAATTTACAAGCGGAATTTTTCTTATCAAACATAAATTCCAATATTCATTTTCATGCTCATCCTTCCATGACATACCTTCCCAGAAAACACCTGACTGCGAAATAGCCTTCTGATACCATGCTTCCTTTGCAACTTCATCCGTCACTTTCACAAACTGCTTATAATTATTAAGGGACGGATTATCTGTATAAATAGAAATCTCACTGATTTCCGTATAATTTCCCTCGAAAGCATCCAAAACACTAATATTATTAACAGTCTCCTGATAGTCTTCCTCTCTTACAAAATCCTCTATTAATAGTCCCTGCAAATCTGGTTCGAATGAAATATTCTCTGAAATATTATAAATCTGAGTTGTTATTTCAAACAAAATATTACGTACGCGAAGATTATCCGATTCCAGCAAATCTCTATGATAATCTGTCATCAGTCGATAGTTATTGATTAATAGAAACATACCAATCAAAATAATCGGCACAACTACAACAACAGCATATACCGTGTATAGCTGTTGTTTAATAGTTGCCTTATTAAATATCTTCGTCAATTTTGCTTTTTTACTCATAAATTTCGTATTGTTTTCCTTCTCTTATCATAACCGGAATAACATCAAGCGGCGCCGGAACAACTACCTGCTGTCCACCTTCATATACCTTCTTTGTATAAGCATCGGTCCATTTACAGCCCATCGGCAAATAAATCGTTCTTTCCCGAAGGCCTTCTTCCATCACCGGAGCTACCAGTAAATCCGGTCCAAACATATAAGCATCTTCTATTTCCCATGCCTTCTTGTCTTCTGGGAAGTCATAGAACATCGGGCGCATCACCGGCGCACCTTTTTCACTGGCAGCTTTCATGCACTCGCGAATGTACGGGCGAAGTCTTTCACGAATGAACAAATACTTCGACAAAATCTGGTAGTTATCCTCACCGAAACTCCATACTTCGTTGTCCTGTCCACTGGTAAGCTGTCTGACACCATTTATGTATTCCTGTTCTCTTTCATACCAGGGCGAACGCTCTCCATGCATACGGAAGACCGGACAGAAAGCACCCCATGCAAACCAACGCACCAAAAGTTCTTTGAAATGCTCATCAGAAATATCACCGCCTAAGAAACCACCAATGTCGGAAGTCCACCACGGTATTCCTGCCATTCCCATATTCAGTCCTGCCTGTAACTGCTCACGCATAGAACGGAAAGAAGAATATATATCACCGGACCAGGTCAATACACCATATTTCTGACTACCTGCCCATGCACAACGTACCAGACTCATAATCTCCGTTTCGCCTTCTGCTTGCAAGCCTTCATAGAAACCTTTCGCATAGCCTACCGGATAGCGATTTGTACACTGCAACGCCGTTCCTTCATAATAACGGTAATTGTCAAAATCATACGGTCCGTATTCCGGTTCCGCCTCATCTAACCAAAAGCAACGGATACCTTTTTTATAATAATTTTCTTTGCAACGCTCCCACACAAATTTCTGCGCTCCCGGATGCGTTGCATCATAGAAAATCGTATTGCCCATCCAAGTCATATGATTGGAATTACCTCTATCACAATTTACTAAATAACCATTTTCTGCCATCTTGCCAAAGTTTTCGCTCTGTTCATCAATCGTTGGCCAGACCGAAACAACCGTTTCAATTCCCATTTCTTTTAACTCTTGAACCATAGCATCCGGATCCGGCCAATCTCTTGGCTCAAATTTGAAATCACCCTGTCTGGTCCAATGGAAGAAATCAACTACAATGGCATCCATCGGAAGACCTCTTCTTTTATGTTCTCTTGCAACTGTAAGAAGTTCTTCCTGATTGCGATAACGTAATTTGCACTGCCAATAACCCATACCATATTCCGGCATCATCGGTGTTCTTCCCGTTGCAAGGGAATACTGTTCCTCAATTTCTGCCGGTGTATCGCCTGCGGTAATGAAATAATCCAGTTTCTTGGTACTCTGCGCATACCATTCCGTTTTGTTCGCACCGAAAATAGCTGTACCGATAGCCGGATTATTCCACAAGAAACCATAGCCTCTGCTCGATACCATAAAAGGAACGCTCGCCTGACTGTTGCGATGTGCCAGTTCCAGAATTGCGCCTTTCTTATTCATATTTTTCTCCTGATATTGTCCCATACCAAAGATTTTCTCGTCATCAAAAGCCTCAAAACGCGCTGTTAATGTATAATCAGTACTTCCCTGAATCGGTTTTAACTCTCTACCATCGATGCGAAGCGGTACACAGTAACGATTAATACGATTGCGGTTTCGCCAATATTCTTCTGTCAGAAGTTCCCCCTTCTGATTATAGAAACTTATCCAACCTTCATGGGAAACCTTTGCTGTAATTTTACCATTTACAAGGGTTGCCTGTATACCCTTCTGATGATATTTCGCATATTCTTCAGTCTTATACCATGGGTCTGTAACATCCAGTTCCTCAAAAGAAATCTGCACATCTGTTTCCGGCATCTTCTCTGTAAGTGCCCAATCATTGGCATCCATCTGTGCCTCTTTTGTCATACGCACACGCAAAGAATTCGGCCCCCACGGCTCAATCCACACCTGCGCCATACCTTCTTTTATTAACAATCTCTTTCCATCCTGCTCCAAATGCATCGCTAATCCTCCTGTTCTCCATACAGCACGCCTCGACTTCCGGTTGCCACATAAAATCTCCCATACACCTGACTATCACCTTCCATGCTGTTAATTTCCCCAAACATCTGATTTTCTCCATTCAAACGGACAAATGTTTTCCCCTCATCCACAGAACGATAAAAACCATAAACTCCATCAATCACTGCCGAAGTGTAGATGGCTTTGTCTTCTTTGTAATAATTGCCATCCGGTCGAAGTACTCCCAATCCCAAGCGATAGAAAATATCTTTTTTCCTGCTCAATTTTGTAACACATATATCATCTTTTTCTACATCATACTTTAATTTCCATAGGCCGTGTTCCTTCAGTGCCATATAGAACACGCCCTGCTTTCCGGTTTCGCCACGTACTTCTGTCTTATTTGCACAGTCGATTAAGGAAAACTCTACTTCTGGGAAGTTTGCTTCTATCGGCAACGCTCTCTGTCGGAAAATTTTACCTCCATCTAAACTGATATAAAAATCCGAATGGTCTCCAAAACCATAGAAAATATTACTGTTCATTCGGTCTGAAAAAACTTTGAAACCTCCTTGCTCTTTTCTGATCCCGTTCAAATCATAAGCCTGTACCGATTCAAAGCTTTCACCACCATTCTGACTGACAATCACCATGTCTATAGGAAGATTGATATTCTCTGCCACTGACCAGACTATTTTCTGACAATCCGGTGCAACCGCTACCCAACCACTATTCACATTCGGCTGCTCAATTCTACGTAACGCTTCGTCTAATCTGACACTAATTCCGAAAGGCATCGGTAATCTTTCAAACGTCCGACACTGGTCTTTGGAAACAATCAAACCGCCCTTCGTCTTACCTTTCCAGTTTCCTCTTGGTGTCACTACTACAAAATTGGGATTCTCATCGGAATAATCTGCATTGATACAGGTTATGTAACGATTTCCTTCTGCATCGGCAAAAGAATTATCACAAGGTATATTCAAATCCCGAAAAGCAAAGCCGCCCAAATCTCCTAATATATCAATTAACTTAACATCTCCTTTGGGCGGACTATATAAATTCAAATGCACCGTTTCTTCCAGACCATCACACCAATCACTGAAAATAACTTCCCTTGCATCCAACAGATTCTTGGTACGAAATACACCTGTTCCGGTATTAAACCATGCCTCATTTTCATTAAACGGATTGATTTTTACATCCGTCATCCAGTGAATCAAAGAATGCCCGCCATTGTAACAAGGTTTCATATAAGAAGCACGGAAATCCAGTTTTCCTACTTCCATATCATATAAAATCTGTTTCCATGTCTGTCCATAATCAAGCGAACGGAAAATGCAATCGCCATCTTCTTTGCTAATCGTAGAGCAGATAACAAGTCCGGGGATGGAAGGCGTTGTATCAATACCGCCAAAACCATGCTCCAATATATCTGTATTCTGTTCTGCTGTATCTCTTTGTTCAGCATTCTTCTCCTGTTCTGCCAAATCTGTTCGCTTTTGCTTGCCATCCGGTGTAATTTCTTCGCCTTGTCCGAAGCGAGTTCCTTCCTCGGTTTTCAGAAGCGGATAACGAACAACTTTTCCACCAATTACGCTACCTCCATCACAGCTATAACCATTTTCCAAAACATAAGCATTCCTACCCATAACAGAAAAAGTCACATATAAATATTGTTCATCCAGCGCATAACGCTGTGCTACCAGTCCGGCTAACTTAACACCTTCCATTTCACCATCTTGTGGCTGCCATAATTTTTCAAAGCTTTCTCCGTTGTCATAGGACACATACATGCTATGTCCACGCAAATTTTTACCACGTTTTGCTGTGACACCCGCACATCCTACAAATAATACAGTTCCGTCCTCACTCTGACCAACCATTGTAAGATAGTCCTCCGGAAACGCTTCTTTTTTCTCCCAATGCGCACCTCTGTCCTTGCTAATCCATAATCCTTCCTGTTGACTTGCATAAAACAGGCGGTTACTGTCTTTTTTATCTACAATCAAACGATAACCGGTTCCTCTGCCGTTTAAATTTCCGTGAATCAGAATCGGTATTTTATAATAAGAAAAATGTTCTCCGTAATCGTCCGATACCGCAATGACACCTGCCCCTTCTTTGTTCACACCACACGCAATATACAACCGTTCCGGATACTTATCATCTAACGCCAATGCAATCGGAAATGTCTCGCTCAAATCTTCCATTGTTACATGGTCAATCAAACTTATCCATCGCTTACTTTCCGGCGCAAATCGATATACGCCACCGATATCAGTTCGAATATAAAAGACTCCCTCTTTTTTCTTATGAAAAATAAATCCTGTTACATAACCGCCACCCGGAATCGGCAAATTACGATATGTATATTTTTCCTGCATCATACTATCCTCCTACTATTAATGCATTACCCTCTACTTTAGCATCACTACAAATTACAGTATTTCAACTCCAAAAATAGTGGTATACTTTCCTCGATTTAATTTTTATAATAGTATAGAATTCAAGAATTTAATATAGTAACTTTTTGACTTTCTATGCAGTTACTAATTACTTTTTTATTATTTATTAAAAAGAATGGAGGACAATTATGAAATTCAGTAATGGCTGCTGGTTACTCAAAGAAGGAACAGCATGTTTCTCACCACAGGAAGTTTATTACACAAAAATTGAAGACAAATTGGTTACTTTGTGTGCACCGACACACAAAATCAACCACCGCGGTGATACCCTCGGCGGTGCAAACTTAACAATCCGAATCAGCTCTCCGATGCCTGACGTCATTCGTGTGCAGACTGACCATTATATGGGCGTTCTACCCAAAAGACCGTCATTTGAATTAAATTTAGATAATCCGCAAAGCTTACAGGTAGCGGATTGCGAAGAAACACTGACAATTACAAGCGGTTCTCTTTCTCTGGAAATTAACAAGAAAAGCTGGTCTATGCGCTATATGCGTGATGGAAAAGTCATTACTCAGAGCGGCAACAGAGATCTTGCTATGATGAAAACAGACTGGAAAGGTGATTGCTATGATTTAAACGGCGACCTTGAGAATACATATATGCGCGAACAGTTAAGCATCGGTGTCGGCGAACTTTTATACGGCACAGGTGAACGCTTCACTCCTTTTGTAAAGAATGGACAGTCTGTAGAAATTTACAACGAAGACGGCGGCACCAGTACCGAACAATCTTATAAAAATATTCCGTTCTTTGTATCCAACAAAGGCTATGGTGTTTTGGTAAATCATCCGGAACGCGTTTCCTTTGAATTTGCAACAGAAAATGTTACCAAAACAGCATTCAGCGTAGAAGGCGGCAGTCTGGATTATTTCTTTTTCAATGGTCCTACCATGAAAGAAGTTCTTACCAGATATACGGATTTGTCCGGTAAACCTACTCTTCCGGCTCCATGGACATTTGGTTTGTGGTTATCCACTTCCTTTACCACCAACTATGATGAAGCAACTGTTATGAGTTTCATTGATGGAATGTTAGACCGTGGTATTCCGCTTCGTACTTTCCATTTTGACTGCTTCTGGATGAAAGGCTTCCACTGGTCTGACTTTATCTGGGACGAAGATGTTTTCCCGGATCCGGCAGGATTATTACAGAGAATTAAGGCAAAAGGCTTAAACATCTGTGTATGGATTAACCCTTACATTGGTCAGGAATCCGCCCTTTTTGCAGAAGGTATGGAAAAAGGTTATTTCATCAAACGAACAAATGGCGATGTTTGGCAGTGGGATATGTGGCAGCCGGGCATGGCTCTGGTAGACTTCACCAATCCGGATGCCTGCAAATGGTTCCAAGATAAATTAGAAGTGTTGTTGGATATGGGTGTTGACTGCTTCAAGACAGACTTTGGCGAAAGAATTCCGGTAAATTGTGTTTACCATGATGGTTCCGACCCGAAGAAAATGCACAACTACTATACTTACGTCTATAACAAAGTTGTATTTGAATTATTAGAGAAAAGGCGTGGCAAAGGTGAAGCCGTATTATTCGCACGTTCTGCTACGGTGGGCGGTCAGAAATTCCCGGTACACTGGGGCGGCGATTGCTGGTCTGACTACGAATCTATGGAAGAAAGCTTGCGTGGCGGTTTATCCCTGTTAATGTCCGGTTTCGGTTTCTGGGCACATGATATCGGTGGTTTTGAAAACACTTCCACTGCTGATGTTTACAAACGTTGGGTAGCCTTCGGTTTGTTATCTTCTCACAGTCGTTTGCACGGAAGCAGCTCTTATCGTGTTCCGTGGGTTTACGATGACGAAGCGGTTGATGTAGTAAGAACCTTCACAAGATTGAAGGCTTCTTTGATGCCGTATTTATACAAGACATCTATCGATACATCCAAATCCGGTGTACCGACAATGCGCAGTATGGTACTTGAATTTACCGAAGACAGAAGCTGTTCTCACTTAGACAAACAGTACATGTTGGGTGACAATCTTTTGGTTGCTCCAATCTTTAACGATGAAAGCAAAGGTATTTTCTATCTGCCAAAAGGAACCTGGACAGATTTCTTGACAGGTGAAGTGATGGAAGGCGCAAGCTGGGTTGAGAAAGAATACGACTACCTGCACCTGCCTTTGATGGTAAAAGAAAACAGTATTGTTGCTCTCGGAGCACAAGATGACAGACCGGATTACGATTATGCAGACAACGCTCAGCTTCGTATCTACGCTTTAGTAGATGGAAAAGAAGTATCCACTACTGTTTATGGTATGGACCAGAAAGCAGAGTTGACCATTTCCGCCGAAAAAAATGGTTCTCGGATTGCTATTAACACAAAAGCAGACAAAGCATATACCATCCGCCTTGTCAATGTAAAAGCAACTTCTGTTTCCGGCGCAACCATGGAGATAGACGGAAACGATACAGTGCTTACGCCTTCTGCTAATACCATTACAGTAGAATTGTAAATTGTTATCTCTATATTCTCTTTAGAAATGTGCGCTGCTAGGCGCACCTCCAAAAAACAACCATACCCGCCTTTCCATTTCACTCCTTTGGGTATGGTTGTTTTTATTTATTTGGAATCCAAATTAAATGCAATGTTGTTTTGTGTAAGCAAATCTTGTAAATAAGCAACTTGCGATGTCAGATTCTCAATTTTCGGAAGATAAAATTCTTCCTGTTCCTTCTTGGTTCGTTCAATAATTTCTTCGGAACTGGTTCCGAAATAATTTAAAAGTCCTTCACATACCATAGCAGTTTCTCCTTTCTTCTTTGTATTGGCTTTCATAATCTGATCCAGATACCTTGTATAAAGTTCCTGTCCTTGATATTGCTCACAATCATTTGCTAACCGGTTCACAAGCTCCCTTTCTGTCAAGGTATCCGTTAAGCAACGTAAATACAGATTTTCATCTGGAAGCAATTCTTTTGTAACGATAATTTGTGCATCAAATATCTCTTTATTGATATAATATATCCCCGGAGCATATTTTTCAACTACTAATTTTCTTTCTTTTTGTAAATGGTGAATTAATTTTCTCGGATAATGTAAACTTAAGAATGTTAGACTGATATCCAGACTTGTATATTGATTTTTGGCTCCTGTCTGATTGATAAGAAGCCCTGCATAACCAACCGTTTTATAATAGGAATCCGTTCCAACAGAGGAACCACTTCCTTTTATTTCAAACAAATTATATGTTCTGAAAATATTTGCAATCTTTTTGGGAATTGATTGTTTCGATAATTTCCTTAATACAAGCAAATCGATACGATAATTATTTTTTCCTAATATATATTCGGATTGAAAATCCAGCATATGCTTATAATCACGTAAATCTATCTGTATTGCACAAGTTGCTGCTTCGTGCCAGTTGACACGCGATTTTTTCTTCTTCACCCTTTTTGTGTGTGAATTGGAAGCATGAATTATGTTCATCATAGAAATTGCCTTTCATATGTCAAGATAGAACTTTTGTTCTAATAGATTTAAAGACAGAAATCTCCGATTCCTGTAGAATTTAATCGCTATGATGAACTTATAACATAAAACCATATACTGTGTAAACTTTTTTCTAGATTTATTAACGTAGAAAAATAATAAACGCAAAATCGTTAAGCAATGTCAATTCTCAAAATAAGACATTACTTAATCGGATTTATCAAAACGAACCACAACATCTTGTATTGTGCATTTTTATTGCTCTTCTCGAATTCGCTCTCCATACGGGTTACCATTCGTCGCATCAAAGCCAATCGGTAAATATTCATTAGGAATATACTCTTCATATGCAATGTCCATAAAATAATTGCAGAAAATAATTTCTACATAAGTAATCGTGTCCTCTCCATCTGTCAATGCATATACGAAACCTTGGTAAGAATCCGCATTCATAGCTGCCAGCTCATAATTTGCGTCAAATCCCGTTGCACCATAATAGCCTTCATATTCTGTGGATTCATATTCACTCAGACGCAACATTTCCTGCTCATAATCTGCTTCGTCATACTCTACCGTAAGATAGCTTAAATATTGAGCATCCCACGGATTATAATAAACCATCTTATATTCCAACACATTCATATCCTCTGTAAGCGCCTGTGGGAAAATGCTTTCATCCATGCCCCATTTATTTTGATACTCCTCGTCTGCATTTTCACCCATATAGCGGTTGTAATCACTGGCATCTTCATAAACCTCTATTTCCGCAGTCATAGAGCTCCATATTAACAATCCAAATGCTCCTAAAAATAAAGCTACATTAGACACTGCAACCGCAGCAATGATAACAATGATAATTATTTTGGTATTCTTTTTCATACTTTCCTCTATTATATACTTATTCCCTTAGGCAATTGCGAAACTGCAAACTACTATGATTATATTGTGCATGACTAACAATTACCATAAGCAGGTGCTGTGAGTTCGTCGGTACTTAGACGCTGTCTTTTAGCGTCTTATGTACCGCTACGAAACGAACGCAGCGGGAGCGTGCCTGCGGTGGTTTGTTAATTATGCACAATTTCTACAAAGTAAATATGAGTTTCGCAAACGTCTATACTTATTCCCTTTAACTTCATTGAGCTGTTTTATCTTTTATAAATTGAATTGCAAATTTCACCGCTTCGCACGTTAGTTTTTCACACATATGAGGCGGGTCTTGTGCAGTAAAACCATTCGGTCTCAAATCATAGCATCTTAAAGAACTAAACTTTTGAGTAAAAGCATCTGCATAATGATAACATGCAGCTACTGTTTCTTCTTCTGACTTTCCAAGTGTACTATAATATATGCCAATAAACATTAATGCACCTTCCACCAAACCACATTGTGCACGAAAACCGCCTGCACCATGCAATCCTATTGCTGCATGAATTGTCTGCTTTTCTAATTTAATACCAAACTGTTCACTTAAACATAACAACATGGTTCTGGCACAGTTTATATCTTTTTCCCAATAAAATTTATGAACTAGTTTCTCTATTTTGTCCATTGTTTTCTCCTTTAAAAATTTCTCACACCTCTTCGTCATTATACCACAACCTTATCTATTTACAAAACTCATCAAGTGTTCTCTTGAATTGCACATAATTCAAAAAGAGATGCCGTTTTCTACTCCGACATCTCTTCTCAAACTTAACTCATTCCTTTAATTACAAGAATTTTATCACCCATTTTTATTTCTTCGCCTGCTAGTTCATTCACTGCTTTCAGTTGTGCAATCGGCACATAGTATCGCTTGCCGATGTCCCAAAGGGTATCACCCGCTCTCGCAATATAAATCACCATTCCCGGCAATTCGCTGATTTTATTCATATCCAAATCGCTGACTTTAATGTCTGTAATTAAGTCCGCTTCATCCGAGGTAAAAGCCATTACTTGATAACTTAATACCGCCTTAATATCCAATTCATCACTATCTAACATCGTAACAACCAATTGTTCCAGATTCCACTGAATACGATAAATACCGTTTTCACTAATTCCCGGTACCTCAATTACTTGTTGAAATGGCAGGGTGGATTTTGTGGCATACAATGTATTCTTTCCGTTTGTACAAAGATAAAGTGTAGTTACGCACAAAGTTCCTGTCACTGAAATACCATTTTCCACAATCGTCTGCTCCGCTATCTGAACCTCACCTTCACTATGAATTAGCTGATACATATGCATTTCTGTATTCTGAATTTTCGCATGATCTGCCACTTTACATTTTCCACTGTTATGAAAAAGCAAACGCTTTAACGGTACTTCTGTTGTCACAGCTTCAATTTCTTTGGCTACACCATAAATATCTGACAGCACTTCCAAATTTTCCTCTTCATAAAGTCGAATGTCTAAATCCAATACATTTTCAATGCAGAATACTCTTTCTTCCCCATCTAAGTCTTGTCGGATTTCCACATTACACTGAGAAACCGTATACCGAATATCCGGTATCATATTTTCCCGACAACCGTGACATTCTATCATTCCGTTAAAAGGTACTGTATTCTCATACCAAAGCGTTTTATCATTATCCCCCTCGCCTTCATATAAGAAAAAAGCTTTCATTTCACCCTGTAAGACAATTTTTTCATCCAATGCTTTGAATTCCACATTATTTAGCGTAATGCTGTCCCATACAAGCTGAAAAGCATTCGGCAAATGACTCGGCAATTCCATTTCTTCCTTAATTCGGAAAATATCTTTAATATTGACAGCCACTTGTAAAACCGGATAGGTTTGCTTCCGATATTCTACGGGTTCTTCATGGTAAATATCAACCGCAGCTTCCTGCTCCATTCTTTCTTCCAATTCCAGAACAAAAGAAATCATCGCCTGTACACTCAATTTTCTGGAGTTTATTAAACCAACGCTCAAATCTTCTACTGTCCACGCCGGAATTACGGTGTCCCCGTTTTTTACCCCTTCCATATTGATTTTTTCCTCAAACGGAATCGACGCGTTCATGCTGGCACACAAGCCTTCCTCTTCTGTCAGATATAGCATCTGTACTTGTAGCTTACCTTTTAAATTAACACGATCCTCACCGACACGGACTTCTTCTAAAACCACATTCCCTTTGGCACCAATCAGATGACTTGCATCCGGTCTGTTATCCGATATATTTACATCCTCTTCCAACACCATCTGGGTTCCGGCTTTGTTCGCAATACGATCCATATGTATTTTTTTCTTAACTAATTCCACAAAAATACCTCCATGCGTATACTTACTGTATTGTATGCCGCGTGGAGGTATTATATTCATATTAAATATTTCCTAAGCTTCTACTGCTCCAATCAATTCATTGATATCTTCCACTCCGTATTTCTTCATATAAGCTTCGATACCCTCTACCACCTCTACGGTTGCGTATGGATTGACGAAGTTCATGGCACCAACTGCTACTGCTGTTGCACCTGCTAGTAAAAATTCAATCGCATCATCGGCTGTGGCAATACCGCCCATACCGATAATCGGAATTTTAACTGCCTGTGCTGCTTGATATACCATACGTACTGCCACCGGTTTAATCGCTGGTCCGGACATCCCCCCGGTTTTGTTTGCAAGCACAAATTTTCTTCGGTTAATATCAATCTTCATTCCGGTAAGTGTGTTAATCATGGAAAGCGCATCGGCGCCTGCTGCCTCTGCAGCTTTTGCCATCTCTGTAATATCTGTTACGTTCGGACTGAGTTTCATGATAATCGGCTGTTTTGCCTTTTTCTTAATCTGGGATGTAATGTCATACAGACAATCTGCTTTCTGCCCAAAAGCAATGGCTCCTTCTTTTACATTCGGACAAGATACGTTAATCTCTAACATATCCACCGGCTCATCACCAAGTCTCTCCACTACCTCCAAGTAATCTTCCACTGTTTTGCCACATACATTAACGATGATTTTTGTATCGTACTTCTTCAGGAATGGAATGTCTCTCTTTGCAAACACATCGATACCCGGATTCTGTAAGCCGATAGCATTTAGCATACCTCCGTAAACTTCTGCCACGCGAGGAGTCTGATTTCCCGGCCACGGCACATTTGCAACACCTTTGGCTACGACTGCACCCAGTTTATTCAAATCAACAAATTCACCATATTCCATACCAGAACCAAAAGTTCCTGATGCTGTCATAACGGGGTTTTTGAATGTTACACCTGCGATTGTTACTTTTGTATTCATTAGATATCCACCTCTTTTGCTTCAAATACCGGACCATCCGTACAGATACGAGCATTGTTTACATGGGAATGATGATCCACTTCTTTTGTTTTGCATACACAGCCAAGACAGGCTCCCACACCACATGCCATTCTTTCTTCCAGAGAAATGTAAGCTTCGATTCCATTTTCCTCTGCATATTTCTTAATCGCACGAAGCATCGGCATTGGTCCACAAGCCATAATCACATCTGCCTGCAAGTCGTTTTCGAAAATGGCATCCATAACATTTCCTTTGCTGCCTACACTGCCGTCTTCGGTTGCAACATAAACTTCACCATTGCGACTCAAATCTTCCCGTAAAAACAAATCCTGATTACGATATCCTACCACAATCTGTTTCTGCGCATTTAACTCTTTGGCTAACTGTAACATCGGT
The DNA here is from genome assembly GCA_017440375.1 of Lachnospiraceae bacterium. GTDB lineage: Bacteria > Bacillota > Clostridia > Lachnospirales > Lachnospiraceae > UBA3282. Next base: position 25,160 of record JAFSHK010000026.1, on the reverse strand, counting down.
GGAATACCGATACCGCCACCCATCAGAAAAACTTTCTTTCCTTCTGCTTTCTCCAATGGAAATCCATTTCCAAGTACCCCCAGAACAGAAACCTTGTCACCCGACTGATAGGATGAGAATTCTTTCGTTCCTTTTCCGGCAATTCGATAGACCAGACGAAGTCTGCCCTTCTCCTTATCCGCTTCGCAAATGCTGATTGGTCGCGGAAGTAATGTGCTGGCATCCTGCGGATAAACCGCTACAAACTGTCCCGGTTTGGCATCCTTCGCCAAATCCGTTTCCAACCACAAATCATAAATCTGTTCTGCAATCTCTTTTTGTGACACAACGGTCGCTGTTACTTTCTTCTTCTGTGCCATGTTCTCCTCCATAATGAAATGCTTATTTTATGCCTGATAAACAATTTTTCCATCACATATTGTATAGGCAATTACGCCTGGCATCTTTTCTCCGGTAAAAGGTGTATTGGATGCTTTGGAAGCATAATCTCCTGCAATCCACTGTGCCTTTTCATCGAAAATCACCAAATCTGCCGGACCATTCTCTGCCAGATAACCGGCATCTATATGATATAGCTTTGCCGGCGCAAGACTCATTCTTTCCACAAGCTGTTTCATGGTGAGATAGCCCGGTTCTACCAGTTCCCGAATTCCCAAAGATAGGGATGTTTCCAATCCGATAATACCGCTTGGTGCTTCGGTAATCGGTTTCGCTTTCTCCTCTACACTATGCGGTGCATGGTCAGTCGCAATCATATCAATCGTTCCATCCTGCAAGCCCATAATAATCGCCATTCTATCAGCTTCTTCGCGAAGCGGTGGGTTCATTTTGGCAAGAGTTCCATGCTCGATAACCGCTTCTTCTGTTAAGGTAAAATGATGTGGTGTGGCTTCCGCAAAAATATGTGAACTCTGCTTCTTCGCCTGCCGCACCAGTTCTACTGCCTCTTTGGTACTGATATGCTGAATGGACATATCTGCTTCTTGTGTCAAAGCAATTTGGATATCCCGCTCTACCATACTGATTTCTGCTTCTCGCGGAGAACCACCAATTCCATAATATTTCGCTGCTGCACCTGCATTAACACCATTGTTGGTAATCCATGTTGGATTTTCTTCATGCAGACTAATTGGCTTACCTAGCTTAGCTGCTCTGCGCAATGCTTCTCGCAAAAGTTCTTCATCCATAAGTGGAATTCCATCATCTGTGAAGCCAACTGCTCCTGCCTCGCTCAAAGCTTCCATTTCAACCAAGTTCTTTCCCTGCAACCCCATCGTTACATTGGCGCAGGTATGAATATGAATTCCTGTTTTCTTTCCTTTTTCTAACACATAATTCAAGGTTTCTACCGTATCTACTGCAGGCTTCGTATTTGCCATTAAAACCACGGTTGTAAAACCGCCTTTTGCTGCCGCTGCTGCACCTGTTTCAATATCTTCCTTATGTGTAAACCCGGGGTCACGGAAATGTACATGCACATCCACAAGTCCCGGTACAATTGTTTTGCCAATCGCATCAATCTGCTGCATCCGCGTGCCGCCTAATTGCAAACTCTCTTGTTCCAACCCCTTTTGCTTCAACACATCTGCAAGCGGCATTCCTTTTTCTACAATACTCAGAATTTTATTTTCTTTTATCAGAATATCATAATATCCTTCCATACCGGATTTTGGATCAATCAGATATCCGTTAGTAATATATAACATATTCGCTTCCTTCTAATGTTTTTTCACAACCAACTTTCTATTCCTGAAATCGGCTGCATTACTCACTTTCCTACATAGTGTACCACAAATTTTAATCAAACACTACCGACTTTTCAATATATTCCGTCTTAATTACTACATACGGATAGCTTGGTGACAAATTCCCCTTTTCTTCCGGTCCCGGTCCAATCAGGTTTGTATCCACATAGATTGCATTGGCCGTTTCATACAAGTCATTGACTGCTATGCTGTAACCACCCGTTTCCTGCTGTCCATATCCGATACAAATATAGAGAAAGCCCTGATCCTGAAAGGTTACTTTAAAAGGACTTCCCTTTTTCTCCTCAATGGCTGTCAAAAGCTCCTCCGGCAATTTATCTTCTGCAATCACCGAGAATTCCAAATCTTTGATTTTTTTCATCGGGTCCTGCTGTTTGATTCCACACGCAGCTACACTCATACAAAGCAGACACACCATCATAACACTCAATACTCTCTTTTCCCACTCGCTCATTGCAATTTCCCCTTTTCTTTGCAAACTTCTATTGTTACTAATTTATTATGAAATCCTAAAGTCTATTCATCAAAAGGGGGATTCCTATTGATTAAAAAAGAGAATTTGGCTATAATAAATCTATTCGAGAATAAAGATTTTTCGGAGGCTCATATGATTCGATTTATTCTGGTGGCACTTTTTGTATTTATTTTTTTAATATGCAGCATTCCCATTTTGATTGTGGAGTATTTTATCGGTAAAGTGAATATGGATGTTAAGAATCGCAGTTCTCTTGCAATAGTAAATTGGGCATTCCGTGTATGTCTTTTTATATCGGGAGTCAAAGTAACTGTCATCGGTGAGGAAAATGTTCCAAAAGATGAAGCGGTCTTATATGTAGGCAATCACAGAAGCTATTTTGATATTTTAATTACTTATGTCAGGGTTCCGCGCCCTACCGGCTATGTTGCCAAAAAAGAAATGCTTCGCTATCCGCTCCTGCGTGATTGGATGCGCTATCTGCACTGTCTGTTTCTTGACCGAAGCGATTTGAAACAGGGTATGAAAACAATAATGGAAGGTATTGAGAAAGTGAAATCCGGTATTTCCATTTGTATTTTTCCGGAAGGAACACGTAACAAAATAAATGATACTTTCCTTCCTTTCCACGATGGCAGCTTTAAAATTGCAGACAAAGCCGGATGTGCTATTGTTCCTATGACGTTAAATAATACGGCAGGTGTTTTCGAAGACCATCTTCCGAAAATCAAGAAAGCCCATGTCGTACTGGAATACGGTAAACCGATTTACATGAATGAAATGACTCGTGAAGAGAAAAAAGGTGTTAGCTCCAAAGTACAGGAAATTATTAAGGAAACATATTTCAAAAACAAAGAACTGGTGTAATCGTGCACCAGTTCTTTTCTGCCAAGTCAAACTTTTTATGTCATAAACTCATCTTGAATTGCGCTCATAATCAGAATTAGTTCCGCATTCAAATCAATCTGTTTCATGATACCAAGCTTCTTATCTATTTCCTCATAATTACGACTTCCGGTTCCATCAATATAGCTAATGGACTGTTCATTTCTACCAAGAAAAAAATGCAAATGGTTTTCTAATACCGTCGCATATTCATGATTCATAATAATATGGTCTACTACGGTCAGTCTTGCCATCTTCTGCAACAACTCATCGTTATTACTTTGCTCCTCATCTCCCTCGGTAAGAAAATTTGATGACTTTGCCCCATAGGCAATTTCTTCTACTTCCTTCATCAAGATTTTAATCACTTTCTCACATAAGACTACGTCTACTCTCTGCTTTGTATCCAGATAGGTAATGCACCCTAGAAAAATCGAATCATTTTCCATATCTAATTGTTTCGTTGTATTCAAATAATCATGTACGACTGTACGATATCCATAATTTCCGGTAGCACGATATAATTCTGCCGCTGCATAAAAATATGCTTCTTCCGATACATCATTCAAATACTGACCGGCATAACGATAGGCTCTATCGGCAGCTTGCAGACACTTGGTTGCAAAAGTTCTGTCGTATCCTTGATAAAGATAACTGAATTTCGCCATCGTAGCCGCAAATTGAATCGTAGCATCCATCGTAATATTTTCCGTATAAAGAATGTAGGAAGGCATTTGATTATCAATAACGCTGACCGTCGCGTACACAGCTCCGCTTGTCACATCCTGCATCTTTAATAACCAATCAACTTCATATTTCACTTCATCCATTAAATCCGGAATCCCATTTCCACTCTCCGGAATGCCAACATCATCTGTAAAAACATTTCCATACAATTCATAGGCAAGAAGCAAATTATTGACAGCCTGACAACCTTCTATCACATCACGATTTCCGTTTTCATCTATATGCCAGCCACCGGAAACATCCAATTGCATCGCCGCATCTTCCTTTAGCTGTGCCAAATTCGTATGACAAGCATTGTGCGCCGCGTCCCCCGCCAATTCCGTGGATAGGGTAAAGCCACAACGACTATAATAATACTGTTTAATAGCCGCTTTAAAAATATCCTCATACGGATTTTGTGCAATCACAAACGGATAGGATTGTCCAATAATGTCCGCCTGAATATAATAAGTTCCCGGTGTTACAAAATCCGTAAAATCCCCATATCGAAACTCGTTGTCTGCAATTTCTCCGTTATTCTTTCCCTTAATGGTTCCTTTATATACAATTTTCTCTGTCTCTGCATCAATAATGTCATATGTATGAGGCAGCATTTCTCCATGAAACACTGCTACTTTACTGCTGTCTACTGCGTAGCCGACCTGATCCACCATAATACTCGGCAGGCTTATCGGCACTTCATAATTAAATTCAGGTGTCAGCCCTAACGTTGTCATTTCATTTTCTTTGGTATCCTTCTGATTCATGCTGACCGGCAACGTATCAGGTAAACTACAGCCAAATAACATACAGCTACATAACAAGACTGCAAGGATGCTGTACACACATCGTTTGTTCATGTTTTCTCCCTTGTGTTTTACCATAATACATATATATTATCACAAAATATCCGTTTGTTCATCATGATATACTATTTTTCCTTCAATAATTGTACACAATACTCTGGTAAATACTTCCATGGGATTTCCATCGAAAATTACTATGTCTCCGTCTTTTCCGACTTCCAGACTTCCTACTCGCTCTTCCACACCACAAATTCTGGCCGCATGAATGGTAATGGAACGGAGACCTTCTTCCTCCGGTAATCCGGATTTTACAGCCAGTCCTGCGCAGATAGGTAGAAATTGTATCATAGAAACCGGATGATCTGTTGTAATTGCCGTAGGAATACCTGCTTTGTTTAGAATACCTACCGTTTTAAATGCCATGTTTTGCACTTCGATTTTATTTCGACTCGCCATATCCGGCCCTACGATTGCGGGAAATCCGCTTTCTTTGATTTCCTCTGCAATCAAATGTCCTTCACTGCAATGGTCTATCGTCATAGAAAGCCCGAATTCCTTTGCAATTCTTATTGCAGTCAGAATATCATCCGCTCGATGTGCATGTGCTTTTAACGGTATTTTTCCTTCCAGAACAGGAAGCCAACATTCATACTGAAAATCCACTTCCTGCTCTTCATCCTCTTGCCGTTTTCGCTGATATTCTTTTGCCTTAAAAAGCTCTTCCCGAAGCATAGACGCAATTGCCATTCTGGTAGCCGGTGAGGTATTCTGTCCCGAAAAATTCACCTTAGGATTTTCACCAAATGCAACCTTCATGGCAGCGGGTGCTTTTACAATCATTTGGTCTATACATCTGCCATGCGTTTTCACAAATGCAAACTGTCCGCCAACCACATTCGAGCTGCCCGGTCCAATCATTGCTGAAGTGATTCCGGCACGCAAAGCATCATCAAATGCTGCATCCATTGGATTAATAGCATCAATTGCCCGCAAGTAAGGGGTTATGGGATTGACATTTTCATTGCAGTCATCCCCTTCCATTCCCTTCTTCTCCTCAGTAATGCCCATATGACAATGTGCTTCAATGATGCCCGGCATAACCAGATTTCCTTTGGCATTAATTACTTTTGTGCCTCGCTTTTCATGAGGACAATCTTGCATATTACCGAGTGCCTTTATTTTTCCGTTTTCTATTTGCACAAAACCATCATCATAGTCTGTACCTGTCATTGTTTTTATTTTTCCATGAATAATTGTTAACATCGACATACCTAATTTAACTTGCTCATTGGATTAACCGGCTCACCATCTTTGGTAAGCTTGAAATAAACATTAGCACCTTCTGTACTGTAATATTTCGTTGGTGCTGCTACATTACCGAGAATATCACCGGTTGCAACATAACTACCTTCGGATACTACAACATTTTCAAGTTGACCGTAAGTGATTTCATACTGATTACCCAAATCCATTACGACCGTATTTCCAAGCTGTGGATCATATGCAACTGAAATAACTTTTCCATCGGCTGCTGCGGTAATGGTTTCTCCCTGTGTTGCAGAAATTACAATTGCCGGATTATATTTATACTGCTGTAAAGTAGGAAAATAAACTGTCTTGTCCATACTGTAATTGATTAATACATCTCCTACAATCGGCCATACCAGCGTGTCGTCCTCTGTAAAATCAAGTACCGGCTGAACAGAAGTTGCAATTGCTTCTGTATCTTCCTCGTCTTCGGCTACAACATCTTCTACGAAATCTTCCCTTTCTTCTTCCGTCATTGTTTCCTCGAGTGATTCTTCGATTTCTTCCTCTGTCATCACGTCTTTGTCTTCATCAAACATACCTTCCTGTGGTTCCTCTGAATCCTTCTCATTTTCTTCCGCATTTGTTTCTGTATCTTTTTTTGCTAAATCCGTATTCTCAACGTGCCCGGAATTGGCTTCCTGAAAATATGGGTCATAATCTAAATCATCGGTTCCTACTTCTGTAAAAAGCGTCCCCATTTCTTCTCCTGAAATAGCTTCTGCATTTATTTCTGCATTTTCTTCTGTTTCCGCCTCAATAACACTGAAATCCACCACATTGTTTTCTTCTTCCTTGGTACGATTACTTCTGACAAAAACACCGGTAACAGTAAGTGCTGTTAATACTAAAGCTGATGATGCCAGCATGATGATTCGTTCTTTCCTTGCACCATTTCTATTTCTTCTCATACTCATAATTCAAACTTTACCTCCTATATCCATTCGGACTTTTTTGAGAAATTATTATTCTGATGCTTAGTCTTTCCCGAATCTGACACATTATTCAATTTTTACTAATTCTGCCTGAAAAAAGTAATTTTCCAAAATTTCAGCAAAGTTCTCTCCTGAAAGCGCTCTCTGATTGGCACCGTACTGGCTCATACCAAAACCATGCCCTACGCCTTTCACCTGAAAAATGACTTTGCTATCCTCCCACTCCATTTCAAAACAGGCAGAGTTTAATCCAAAAGCATATCGAAAGGCTTCTCCGCTGCAGGAAGCTTCCTTCAACACTACTTTTGTTACATATCCGCTTTCATCATAAATAAATTCTAACTCCTGCCAATCGCCTCCTTCTACCCCTTCTATTTCAAGTATTTCACCTGCCAAATGATAGAATTTCTCCTTTTCTACTTCCACCCGACTCTGATAATCCTTTGCCAGAATATCCTGTTTGCACTCCACCTTTTTCAGATAAGGATAACTGTCACTCCCCCAAACTTGCCCTGCATCTCTTGTCTGTCCGTTACTGACCGCAAAATATGCTGCTTTCATCGGTTCTCCCTGATAGGTCAAAATAATGCCGTCCGTTTCGTGGACCGCTGTTTCATACTCCTCTTGTATTTTCGTATCAGCTTTTTGGGTTATATTACAATAAATTGTTTCATCATCTTCTATCATTGTCCAAAGTTCCGTACGAAGTAAAATTGCCTGCGCCTTCAATGCCTCTTGCTCATATAAAGTACCGTTTTCCGCCTGTGGCATAACAAGCGCCAACTTCTGTGTCAAATACTCTTCCATTGTTAATGTTCGCATTCCCCATTCTTCGGAAAGTATAATCTCATACTGATCATCAAGATATTTTGTTTCCTTCTGCATATTTACCATCAACACTTCTGTTTCTTCCCCAATATGTCCCCACAAACAGGAAATAACATAAGGCAATAAAAAAACAAACAAAAGTACCGCACCGACATCCTGATAAGGATTGTCATTCTGTTTCCTTTTGTTTGTTCTATTTTGGACAATTTTAAATAAGTTCATAGGACACCTCTTTTCATTGTATGTAAAAGGGTCCCATTTCATTCTATTGTGCTAAATCTAAATGCTGCACCGTTCCGACATTTCCGTTTTCGTAAAGAAAAATACCTGTTCTTCGGATAACACCATTGTTGTGATTATCTTTCATGGAATTCAACGCAAATTCCGTTTGGGTACTATTCAAGCAAATAGCACCAACTCCTGCTTCTGACAAATGATACTTCTTATCATTACCATTTTCATCTTTGGTCCAGATAAGTAATTTCTTCCAGATAGAATCATTTTCATCAATCCATCCATTGCCATCTGCATCGTATTGTGCCAAGTCTGCAAATCCATTGCCTGATCTTGCTCCAAACAATTCACCACCATCATTAATCACACCATCTTCATTTAAATCCAGTGCCAGATAACCACTTCCTGATTTCAAAGAAGAAATCTCTTCCTTCTCTCCATCACAGTCTAAATCAAAGAAAAACTTCTGATCCGATAATTCTGCAATGTTAGTATCCAGATTAATCACCAATGGATCCGTATAATCTACTATGGTATAAGTATAATTTTCTTCATAATATTTCGTGAAGCTTCTACTCATTTCCAAATCCAGATTAAAGTTAATCTCTCTTCCATCTGCAGTCTTTACCACACCGGCTGTTGAAAAAGTTGTCGTCTCTGTTTCGCTGTGATAAACAAAATGTTTCATGTTAAAAGTCTGTGGAACGAGATTCCCCAAATTTGTTTTAAATCCTGACTTATAATATTCATCTTCCCATAATTCATCCAGTGTTACCTTTTGGTGCTCTCCAAACAACAGATACATCAAAGATTTCACACATTGCTGTCTGATTGTTTCTTTGGCACTTTGTTCTTCACTACTTGCTGTGACTCTTGTCGTATTTGCCAGATTCTGAAAATGAAGCGTAATATCTTCTAATGTAGTCTGCGCATTACTGCTTTCTTTCATATCCTGTGCTTCGTCTCCCATTCCCAGAAAGCCTCCTAGAAATCCATTTCCCTCATCAGCCGTCAAGCTTCCTGTTCTGCCTCGAAAGGAGAAGGCAGATTTTAATATTGCAGAAGAATAACTTCTGGCGGATTCCATTCCTATACTGCTGGAATCAATTCGCAATTAACAACCTCCTTTGCGCGCTTAACAAAAAATGGCACTTCTATTGAGATATCCTATCTCCATAAAAGCACCATCCTTGGTTAAACACATATATAAATTTAAGATAAAACTGTTTGGCCATACAATCTGTCTTACTCTTTATATATCGGACGTTTTGGTTTTTTCTTTACTTTTCTTATAAAGTTTTCCTTCTGCAAAAACATAAAAGCAGAATTACTTATACTTGTTCCAAATATGCTACATACATAGAACTAATCTGACTCTCATTAAGCAATCTGTTCCAGATGTGGATTTCATCATAACACGCACAGAACATCTTGTCATAACAGCTTATTCCAACATATGCTTTCATATTGGTTTCATCAAAGTTCATCTTAGAAACTTCACTCTGTCCAACCAATTCGCTGTTTACATACAAAAATGCCGCCACTTTGTTCGGATCAGCTTCCGTCGGTTGTGTCGCATCCACACAAATCGTAATATAGTTCCACTCATTTAAGTCAATACACTGTTTGTCTTCAATAATCGGACGCACTTCACAGGAATTCTGCAATACCGCATTAATGGTATTGAAAATCGGAACTACCACTTCTCCTTCTTCGGTTGTCTTCTGGTTAAATGCAATATAATTCTGCGTCACATTTACATCCATCAGATTCGAACCAATCATAAGAAACGGAGACCAGTTATACAACTCCTCTGCTTTCATCCAGAAGGAAATGGTATAAGAGTCAGCCAGAGGTTTCATATCACACAATTCCAAACCGTATGTTCCATCCAGATAAATCGCTTCCCCTTCCATACCTTCTGTATAAAGTGGGGTCTTCTCCGTATTTTCTGTTGGATACGTTCCATCATTAAAACCACCGTAATCGCCTTCTCTGGTTACCAGTTTCGCACCATTTATATGCTTATTAAAGGAATAGGAATAATCTGCCACCGGCACATTACTTAAGATTGTATCATTTACAATTTCCATCGTGCATTCTGTAGGTTCTTCAATTTCCTGTTCCCCAAGCAGTATATTGGTTTGCACATCTTCTAACTCTACTTCCACCGGTTTTCTGGCCGCCTTGACTGCTGCCAGTTCCGTTTGTTCTTCGCCTTCCTGCATTGCAAACACACAAACACCCACTACACCTGCCAGAAATACAGAATAAAAAGCTGTCTTTATTAATTTTCTTTTTTTACCACTATACCAATCGCCCATAAGTCTCTGATTTCAGAGTTTTAATCTACTCTGTTATAATTGATCAGACATCCTTTCAAAATAATCTGACGTTCTTCGTCCGTCAGTTCCCCTAACTTCAAATCAAATTCACTTAATGTATTTTTTTCTAAAGATACTGTATATGCCTTAATTACATCCCATTTTTCTTCCACCGCCTTCTTAATATCCGGAATAAACAGATAATTCAGATTCTTGAATGGAAGATCGCCTTCTTCAATGATGAATGGAAGCATACCCCAGTTAATCAAATTAGAACGATATCTCTTCGTTGCATATTCATTCGCAATGTTTGCCCATCCTCCAAGTACCTTCTGGCAGCTTGCAGCCTGCTCGCGAGCAGAACCATCGCCCGGTTTTACTGCAAAAATGGTAGAACCGAATCCTGTATTTTCATAAGCAGCATTTTCGAATGTCTTCTGAATGACATCCATAACCGGTTTTACATCTGCGTGTACATCTGCTGGGTTTTCACCTGCCATTCTCGCTTTTTCTGCTTTCTGAATATCTTTGGCACGACCAACGTACTCCGGATCTTTTCTGGATAACGTAAATTCAGCGAGTCCAAGCGGATTAGAACGATAGGAAGATGTTTCACCGGAAGGAATCAATTCGTCTGTTGTTGTAACAGGGTCATGAATTTCAGATACTACACGAAGCACCATATTCTCCGGTAAAGCTCCCATTGCCGGCCAGTCTTTGATATTCGGACCAAACTGGATTTCTACGCTTTCATCTGCAACACCCTTAGAATCGAATACGCGGTTCGCATAAATATTTGCATCATAATGATATTTATATTTATTGATTTCTCCATCAAAATCTGTTGCTGCCGTAAGCACACCTTTATTGGCTGCTGTTGCTGCAATAGAGCGTGCATCCATAAGTGCAACGGAAGAAATCTGTCCACTCTGTAACTTAGAACCTTCTCTGTTCGGGAAGTTTCTTGTGGAATGACGGATACTGAATGCGTTATTAGCCGGTGTATCACCTGCACCAAAGCAAGGTCCACAGAAGGCTGTTTTCATAACGGCACCTGTCTCTAAGATAGTTGCTGCACAGCCATTCTTAATGAGTTCCATATATACAGGCATAGAAGCCGGGTATACGCTTAAAGTAAAGCCGTCAGAACCTATGTAGGAGCCTTTCAAAATATCGGCTGCCGCACAAATATTTTCAAATCCACCGCCGGCACAACCTGCGATAATACCCTGATCTACCATAAACTTACCGTTTACCACCTTATCCTGTAAAGAGTAAGGAACGGCACCGTCTAAGCTGACTTTTGCTCTCTCTTCTACATCATGAAGAATGTCTGCCAGATTTGCATTTAATTCTTCGATTGTATAAGTATTACTTGGATGGAACGGCATAGCAATCATTGGTTTGATAGCAGTTAAATCTACTTCTATCATACCATCATAATATGCTACTTCACCCGGATTTAATTCTTTGTATTCTTCACTTCTTCCATGAATATCATAGAACTCTTTAATCTGTTCATCCGTCGTCCAGATAGAAGAAAGGCAAGTTGTCTCTGTTGTCATAACATCAATGCCAATACGAAAATCAGCACTTAAAGATGCTACACCCGGTCCAACGAATTCCATGACTTTATTCTTTACATAACCATTTCCGAAAACAGCGCCGATAATCGCAAGTGCAACGTCCTGAGGACCTACACCCTTCATCGGTGCACCTTTTAAATAAACACCAACAACACCCGGCATATTGATATCATAAGTCTGAGAAAGAAGCTGTTTTACAAGCTCTGGTCCTCCTTCACCCATTGCCATAGTACCAAGTGCACCATAACGTGTATGAGAGTCGGAACCAAGAATCATCTTTCCGCCGCCTGCAAGCATTTCTCTTGCAAACTGATGAATAACTGCCTGATGAGGTGGAACGTATACACCACCATATTTTTTCGCACATGTCAAACCAAACATGTGATCATCTTCATTAATCGTACCACCAACCGCACATAAAGAGTTGTGGCAGTTTGTTAAAACGTAAGGAATCGGGAACTTGGTCAGTCCTGAAGCTCTTGCTGTCTGAATAATTCCTACGAATGTAATATCGTGAGAGGTAAGTTTATCAAACTTGATTTTCAGCTTATCCATGTTACCGGAGGTATTGTGCTCTTTCAAAATACCATACGCCATTGTATTTTGAGCTGCCTCCTGTTTGGAAATTTCCTTTCCTGTTTTGCTTTTAATCAATGCAGCGGCATCTTCCTGATCCGGAACAATTTCTGTACCGTTAATGAGATATGCACCACTGTCCATTAACTTAATCATGTTGACTCCTCCTGTATGTTAAATTCATATTTACTTTATATGTCAGTCATAATAACTGATTTCTAACAATTGAAACCAAATTTATCCAGTGTAAAACATACTACACCTAATTATTTATTATATAGGATAAAATCAAGGTATGCAATGAATTTTAAAGAATATATTTCTCATAATAATTATAATCTTCTGTCTTACAATTTACCTTCATGTAGACACCATTTTCCTGATATTCCATCATGGCAACTATGGCATTCTCATTCAGATAGGAAACCGCCCTTCCATCCGTATAAGGAATCATAAGTTCGCATTCCCGATAACCACCGGCTAATTTCTTCTCAATCAGACAAATCAGCTCTTCCATGCCGATTTTCTGTTTTGCCGACAGATAAATGCTGTCTTCTGTTACTGTCGGAATTTTCCCCGGCAAATTCTCCGGTGCTACCTTATCGGCCTTGTTATAAACATAGACCATCGGAATACCTTCTGCACCCAGTTCCTTCAATGTTTGATTCGTTACCGCAATCTGCTCTTTATAATGTTCATCACTATAATCCACTATCTGCAACAAAATATCGGCTTCTTTTGCCTCTTCCAATGTGGAATGAAAAGCTTCGACTAAATTGTGTGGCAGCTTATGAATGAAACCAACCGTATCAGATAATAAAAAAGCGTGATGGTTCTCCGGTGCAATCTTGCGAACGGTTGTATCCAATGTGGCAAAAAGCATATCCTTTTCCATGACCTTCTTCTCTTCCACATCAATTTCGTCTACACCAAACAAATCTAGCATGGTATTCATCAAAGTGGATTTTCCGGCATTGGTATAACCAACTAATGCCACTCGCGGCATTCCCGAAGCGGCGCGTTTCTTGCGCTGTGTCTGCCTTTCTGCTCCCACTTCTTTTAACTCCCTGCGGTATTCTGCAAGACGATGCTCTAACACTCGTCTGTCTAACTCCAGCTTTTTCTCACCGGCACCTTTATTACTCATGGAACCACTACCACCACCCTGGCGGCTGAGTGCTGCATGCAAACCAACCAGTCGTGGAAGCATATACTGTAATCTTGCTACTTCCACCTGCAGTTTCGCTTCTCTGGAACGTGCTCTGCTTGCAAAAATATCCAGAATCAGAGTACTTCTGTCCAAAATCGGCTTTCCGATTTTATCCTGCAGATTTCGCATCTGCATCGGCGACAAAGAGTTATCAAAAATCACCACATCGGCCTCTTTTTCCTCTGCGATTTCTTTGACCTCTTCCACTTTACCGGTTCCGATATAGAAAGCCTTGTGTACATCAATTAAGTTCTGCTCCACAGAACCTACTACTTCCATCTCACAAGCCTCTGCCAGACTGCCCAGTTCATCTAAGGATAATTTATAGTCCTCACCGTTATTTAAGTTGACTCCTACTAATAATGCTCTTTCCATATTCTCCTTGTGCAAAAAGAGGTCTACACACCTTTGTGTCCAGACCTCTATTGTTGCTTTGTTATTGTTTCATTACAATTGCTTCAATCTCTTGACTGCATACTACTATTTTGTAGGTTTTGCCGGTACTACCTTCTTCGGAATGACAACCTTATCCAGTTTCCAGATATCGTCTACATACTCCTGAATGGTTCTGTCAGAAGTAAATTTACCGGAGCAAGCTACATTGAGGATAGCACTTCTTGCCCATCCTTTTTCATCTCTGTAAGCCTGTTCTACCTTCTTCTGTGCTTCTGCATAAGACTTGAAGTCTTTCAGGATGAAGTAAGTATCTGCTTTGGATGTACTCTGTGTATTTAACAGAGAGTTGTATAATGGTCTGAATAAATCAGGATCATTTGGTGAATAAGTTCCGTTGATTAACTGCATCAAAACTTTTCTGACATCTGGATCATTGTTGAAAATTTCCATCGGAGCATATCCGCCGTAATTCTCATAACGAATAACTTCATCAGAACTTAAACCGAAAATAAATGCGTTCTCTTCTCCAACCTCTTCTACGATTTCTACGTTAGCACCATCCATTGTACCGATAGTAAGCGCACCGTTTAACATAAACTTCATATTACCTGTTCCGGATGCTTCCTTACTTGCAGTAGAAATCTGCTCAGACACATCGGATGCTGCAAAGATAATCTCTGCATTGGATACACGATAGTTTTCAATAAATACCACTTTAATCTTACCATTGATGCTTGCATCGTTGTTGATAACGTCTGCAACAGCATTGATTAACTTAATAGTTAATTTCGCATTGCGGTAGCCAGCTGCCGCTTTGGCACCGAAGATAAATGTTCTTGGGTAGAAATTCATATCCGGATGCTCTTTTAATTCATTATACAGATACATAACATGAAGTATGTTCAATAACTGACGTTTGTATTCATGCAATCGCTTAACCTGTACGTCGAAAATGGAACGAGGATCTACTTCGATTCCGTTGTGCTCTAAGATGTACTGAGCCAGACGTACTTTGTTCTGATATTTGATATTCATGAATTCCTGCTGTGCTTTTTCATCCTCCGCATAAACTTTTAACTTATTAATCTTCGGAAGATCTGTAATCCAGTCATTTCCTACATGTGCTGTTACCCAGTCAGCAAGCAATGGGTTTGCATGTAGTAAGAAACGTCTCTGTGTGATACCGTTTGTTTTGTTGTTGAATTTCTCCGGCATCATTTCGTAGAAATCTTTTAATTCCTGATTCTTTAAGATTTCTGTATGTAATCTTGCAACACCATTTACAGAATAGCCTGCTGCAATCGCAAGGTGTGCCATCTTAACCTGTCCGTCATAGATAATTGCCATCTTACGGATTTTCTCCTGATCGCCAGGATATTTTCTCTCAATCTGAGCCACAAATCTGCGGTTGATTTCTTCTACAATCTGGTATACACGAGGAAGCAGTCTGGAGAACAACTCAATTGGCCATTTTTCCAATGCTTCTGCCATAATTGTGTGGTTTGTATAAGCACAGGTCTTGGTTGTAACTTCCCATG
Organism: Lachnospiraceae bacterium; assembly: GCA_017440375.1. GTDB lineage: Bacteria > Bacillota > Clostridia > Lachnospirales > Lachnospiraceae > UBA3282. The sequence goes on along the minus strand of JAFSHK010000026.1, from coordinate 9,567 downwards.
CTTCATCCCATGTCAAGTAATATTCATCCATCAAAATACGCATTAATTCAGCGATTGCTACTGTCGGATGCGTATCGTTCAACTGGAAAGTAACTTTTTCATAGAATTTACGAATATCATCATGCTTACGCATATATTTTGCAACTGCTTCCTGTACGGATGCCGAAATAAAGAAATACTGCTGTTTTAAACGTAATTCTTTACCTGCATAATGATTATCGTTCGGATAAAGTACTTCTACAATGTTTCTTGCAAGGTTTTCCTGCTCTACGGCTTTCTGATAATCACCTTTATCAAAAGAATCAAGCTGGAAACACTCAACCGGTTCAGCATCCCAGATACGAAGTGTATTTACGATACCATTGCCATAACCAACTACCGGCATATCATAAGGAATCGCACGAACAGACTGATAACCTTCCTGTTTGAAGTTATTTCTTCCGTTCTCATCTACATATACATTAACGTATCCACCGAATTTCACTTCCTTTGCATATTCCGGTCTACGAAGTTCAAAGGGATTTCCATCCTGCAACCAGTTATCCGGTGCTTCTACCTGATAACCATCTCTGATTTCCTGTTTGAACATACCATAACGATAACGAATACCACAGCCATATGCTGCATATCCAAGTGTTGCAAGAGAATCTAAGAAACAAGCTGCAAGTCTTCCCAGACCACCGTTACCAAGTGCTGCATCCGGTTCCTGGTCTTCTACTACATTGATATCAATACCAAGTTCTTTCAACGCTTTCTCTACATCTTTGTAAGCCTGTAAGTTAATAATATTATTACCAAGAGCACGCCCCATCAAAAATTCCATGGACAGATAGTAAACCATCTTCGGATCCTGTTTGTCGTATTCTTTCTGTGTATCTAACCACTGGTCTACAATAGCATCTTTGATTGCATAAGATACTGCTTGAAAAATCTGCTGATCCGTTGCTTCTTCTAATGTTTTACGATAAAGAGTCTTTACGTTGTAAAGCACACTTCTCTTAAAAAGCTCCGTATCGAATGTTGATACTTTTTTAGACATATATTTTCCTCCCCGCTTTGAGTTATCTGTAAAAGCCAATATCCTTAACTTTTGTCTGGACAGCATTACACTATCCAGACTATTATAGCACTCTTTTTACTGTTTTTCGATAGAAATAACAACTTTTTCACCATTTACGTTCCATTCCTTGGAAACAGCCAGTGCTTCACCTGTTACAATGCTATCTGCCAACACTTTGCCCGCAATCATTTCTTCGTTCTTTGATACAATTGCTGCCACCTTGTCATTCTCGCAAATAGAAACCTTGATATGATCCATAACTTCGAAATCAGCATCCTTACGCATTGTCTGGATTTTGCTGATAACTTCGTATACGAAACCTTCTTCAATCAGTTCTTTGGACAAGTTTGTATCAAGTACAACAGTAACGGTATTATCTGCCTCAGAAACATAGCCTTCTTTCTGTGCCATTTCAATCAGGAGGTCTTCTTTTGACAAAGCTACTTCTACGCCATCCACATCGAATTTCAGCACGCCGTTCGCATTCAGTTCATCCATTGCCTGATTGCCGTCTACACCGCCTAAGAACTTCTGGATGCCACCAAGCTGTTTGCCGTATTTGGGTCCAACGGTACGAAGCTGTGGTTTGAAGCTGTAGCTTGTGAAGTCTCTTACATCATCTGTGAAAGCAACTTTCTTCACATTTAATTCATCCTCGATGATTTCCTGATAGAACTCACCAAGTGCATTTTCTGCTTTTACAAACATGGTTCCGATAGGCTGACGGTTCTTGATATTTGCTGCGTTACGTGCTGCACGTCCCATAACAACGATTTTCAGAACTGCTTCCATATCTTCTTCCAGTTTCTTGTCTACCATCTTCTCATCTGCAACCGGGAAGTCACACAAATGGATACTTTCCGGAGCATTCTTATCGATGCTTCTTACCAGATTCTGATAAATTTCTTCTGTCATAAACGGAATCATCGGTGCCGCACATTTAGAGATTGTAACAAGTGCTGTATAAAGCGTCATGTAAGCGTTAACCTTATCCTGCTCCATGCCTTTTGCCCAGAAACGTTCACGGCTTCTTCTAACATACCAGTTACTCATCTCATCCACGAAATTATCAAGTACACGAGCTGCTTCCGGAATACGATAGTTATTTAAATTATCATCTACCTGTGTAATTGCTGTATTTAATTTGGACAATAACCACTTATCCATAACCGGAAGTTTTTCATAATCCAATGTATATTTTGTTGCATCAAAATTATCAATATTTGCATACAGTACAAAAAATGCATAAGTATTCCATAAAGTACCTAAGAATTTACGCTGTCCTTCCTGTACTGCCTTACCATGGAATCTGTTTGGAAGCCATGGTGCAGAGTTAATGTAAAAATACCAACGGATTGCATCTGCGCCGTATGTCTCTAATGCTTCAAACGGATCTACTGCATTTCCTTTGGACTTACTCATCTTCTGACCGTTCTCATCCTGTACGTGTCCCAAAACAATAACATTTTCAAAAGGTGCTTTGTTAAACAGCAAAGTAGATTCTGCCATCAAAGAGTAGAACCATCCACGGGTCTGGTCAACTGCCTCAGAAATAAACTGAGCCGGGAACTGCTGTTCAAACAGGTCTTTATTTTCAAATGGATAATGATGCTGTGCAAAAGGCATCGCACCGGAGTCAAACCAACAGTCAATTACTTCCGGTACACGTTTCATGGTTTTACCACAATCCGGGCAAGTAAAAGTAACTGCATCAATATACGGTCTATGAAGTTCTACATTTTTCGCATCCGGATTACCGCTTAATTTTGCCAACTCTTCACGGGAACCGATGGATTCCATATGTCCACAGCCTTCACATTCCCATACGTTGAGTGGTGTACCCCAGTAACGGTTACGGGAAATACCCCAGTCCTGAATATTTTCAAGCCAGTTACCGAAACGTCCTTCACCGATAGATTCCGGAATCCAGTTAACTGTTTTATTATTACGAACAAGGTCATCTCTGACTGCTGTCATTTTGATAAACCAAGATTCACGCGCATAGTAAATAAGTGGTGTATCACATCTCCAGCAGAATGGATAGTCATGTTCAAACTTAGGCGCATCAAATAATTTGCCTTCTTTATCCAAATCCTTTAATACTTCCGGATCTGCTTTTTTCACGAACAAACCTGCATAAGGTGTTTCTTCTGTCATTTCACCTTTGCCGTCTACAAACTGTACAAAAGGAAGGTCATATTTACGTCCTACCTGCGCATCGTCTTCACCAAATGCCGGAGCGATATGAACGATACCGGTACCATCTGTCATGGTTACATAGTTATCACATGTTACGAAGTGTGCTTTCTTACGCTGTTTGGTTGCTGCTTCACCTGCACATGCAAATAACGGTTCATATTCTTTGTATTCTAAATCAGTTCCAACATAAGTCTCTAAGATTTCGTAAGCAGGCTTATCTTCCTCAGAGAGCTTGCCAAGTACATTATCAAGAAGCGCCTGTGCCATATAGTAAGTATAGCCGTCAGCAGCTTTTACTTTTACATAAGTTTCATTCGGGTTTACGCAAAGTGCTACGTTAGATGGAAGTGTCCACGGTGTTGTTGTCCATGCAAGGAAATAAGCATCTTCACCAACTACTTTGAAACGCACTACTGCTGAACGTTCTTTGACTGCTTTGTAACCCTGCGCTACTTCGTGAGAAGAAAGAGGAGTTCCACAACGAGGGCAATAAGGTACAATTTTAAATCCTTTGTATAAAAGACCTTTATCCCAAATCTGTTTGAGTGCCCACCACTCTGACTCGATAAAATCATCATGATATGTTACATATGGGTCATCCATATCTGCCCAGAAACCAACTGTACCGGAGAAATCTTCCCACATACCTTTATATTTCCAAACAGATTCTTTACATTTGCTGATGAATGGATCCAAGCCGTATTCTTCAATCTGCTCTTTGCCATCTAAGCCTAATAATTTCTCTACTTCCAATTCTACCGGAAGACCATGAGTGTCCCATCCTGCTTTACGAGGAACCATATAGCCTTTCATCGTACGGTATCTTGGAATCATGTCCTTGATTACACGGGTAAGTACGTGTCCGATATGAGGCTTGCCGTTTGCTGTCGGCGGTCCGTCATAGAACGTATAAGTTGGGCCTTCCTTACGGGAATCCATACTTTTCTGGAAAATATCATTGTCTTTCCAGAACTGACAGGTTACTTTTTCTCTGTCCACAAAATTTAAGTTGGTGTCAACTTTTTGATACATAGTGTTCTCCTTCCTTTTATTCACTAAAAAGACCCCGTCCCGTAAAAGGACGAGGTCAAAATTCTCGTGATACCACCTGTTACAACGTACGAATCGTAGCTGCCGTCTACGTTACATCTCGCATAGAACTTTTGCTATGATTAATACGGTTTCCAATAACGGAGGAATGCCGTCAGTTCCTACTGGTTTCCTTCTTCTTTTAATAGAAGTAAACGTTCAGTCTGAAACTCAGAAGTGATTTTCCCAAATTCTCTACTCGTACCGGTCTTGCACCATCACCAGCTCGCTGTTACTTTGAAAAATAAGGTACTGTCTTCTTCAATGTCTTTGCTTATTTTATACTGAGCATATTATAGTATTAAAAAAAAGCGGTTGTCAAGGTGATTTTATGGATAAAATTCTTGATATTTCTGTTTCCGAATATGAAGAAGCAAAAGAAAATTAAAAACTTCCCTATTTTCCAAAATGGGTGTAAAATAGCTATAATTTTAAACAGAAAACATTTGAATAATATTTCTTATTCGGAATGGAGGAAATCATGGACAGACAAAACCTGACCTTACTCACAGACCTTTATGAATTAACCATGATGCAGGGTTATTTCAAAAACAAAGACCAGAACGAAACCGTTGTTTTCGATGCATTTTACCGCAGCAATCCTTGTGGCGGTGGATTTGCTATCGCGGCAGGATTAGAACAATTGATTCAATATATCAAGGAACTTCGCTTTGATAACGAAGACATTGAGTATCTTTCAAGTCTCGGTATCTTCGATAAGGATTTTCTGGATTATTTGCGTGACTTCAAATTTACGGGGGATATTTATGCAATTCCGGAAGGAACTGTTGTATTCCCACGTGAACCGTTGATAAAAGTTATCGCACCGATTATGCAGGCTCAGTTAGTGGAAACGGCTATTTTGAATATTATTAACCACCAGAGCTTAATCGCAACCAAAGCCGCAAGAGTATGTTATGCTGCTCACGGTGACGGTATTATGGAGTTTGGTTTACGCCGTGCGCAGGGACCGGATGCAGGTACTTACGGTGCCAGAGCTGCCATGATTGGCGGTTGTGTGGGAACTTCCAACGTACTTTGCGGACAGCTTTTTGATGTTCCGGTGAAAGGTACTCATGCCCATAGCTGGATCATGAGTTTTCCGGATGAATATACCGCATTTAAAACCTATGCAAACTTGTATCCTTCTGCTTGCATCCTCTTAGTAGATACTTATGACACTTTGAAGTCCGGTGTACCAAATGCCATCCGTGTTTTTACCGAAATGCGTGAAGCCGGAATTCCTCTTACATTCTATGGCATTCGCTTAGACAGTGGCGACTTGGCATATCTGTCCAAAAAAGCCAGAAAAATGTTAGACAACGCCGGATTTACCGATGCCGTTATTTCCGCATCTAATGATTTAGACGAGTTTTTGATTCAAAGTTTGAAGGAGCAGGGTGCTGCTATCACCTCCTGGGGTGTCGGTACACACCTGATTACTTCCAAAGATTGCCCCTCCTTCGGTGGTGTTTATAAACTGGCTGCCATTATGGGAAAAGACGGTAAATTTGTTCCAAAGATTAAATTATCCGAAAACTCAGAAAAAGTGACAAATCCGGGCAACAAAACTATTTATCGTATATATGAAAAAGAATCCGGTAAGATTAAAGCCGATTTGATTTGTCTGGCCGATGAAACCTTCGACGAAAACGAACCAATGCTTCTTTTTGACCCAATCGAACCTTGGAAAAAAACAAAACTTGCAGGAGGCAGCTATACGCTTCGTGAACTTATGGTTCCGGTATTTAGAAATGGCGAATGTTGCTATACATCTCCGAAGGTAATGGATATTCGTGCTTACTGTCAGAAAGAGCAGGATACACTTTGGGATGAAACAAGACGACTCGTAAATCCCCACAAGGTTTATGTGGATTTGTCCAGCAAATTGTACGATATTAAAATTGAACTTTTAGACCAAATGGGACAGGCTTAAACAGAAAATTTCCCAAAAGAGGCAAAATTTATGGAAGAATATCAAAAGGAACATACTTATCTCGAAGTAAACGGACCATTTAAAATGCGTGAACTGGACAAAGGCGATTTGGAGCAATTCAACTCGCTTTTGCAGTACGCTTTTCAGGTTACGTCCTACGATTTATTTAAAACCGGATGGCAGCAGGATGAAATCAAATATGCGAAACGTCCTATCTTAGAAGAAGCCTATGTGCTTGGTTGGTTTTATCAAGAAAAATTGGCTTCGATGATTGTTGTATACTCGATGAAAGTCAATATTCAGGACACGATTATGGATATGGGTGGCATTACCGGCGTTGCTACCTATCCGGAATATACAGGAAGAGGTCTGATTCATTCTCTGATGAAGCATGCTTTGGATTACATCCATAAAAAAGAAATGTTAATCTCTTTCCTTTATCCGTATTCCATTCCTTTTTACCGCAAAATGGGTTGGGAAATTGTATCGGATAAGCTATCTTTTACCGTAAAAGATACACAGCTCCCGAAACCACGTCCGGTAAGCGGCATGGTGGAACGTGTCAGTCTGGATTCGGAGGATTATCATAACGTACACTCCTATTTCGCTTTGCAACGACATGGTGCACTCATTCGTGATGCTCTGTCCTGGGAAGAATACTGGCGCTGGGATAACGAAGATATGATTGCGGCTGTTTATTACAGCAAAGAACACAAACCACTTGGCTATGTTGTTTATTACATTGCCAATGAAATTTTCCACATCAAAGAAATGGTATATCTGAACATCGAAGCCAACTACGGACTCTGGAATTATATCAGTGCTCACTTTTCTATGATTACACAGGTGCAGGGTGATAACTATTCCGGTGAACCGATGGCATATTTATTCGAAGACAGTGAAATTACGGAAACGATTTCACCCTACATTATGGCACGTATTATTGATGTGAAAGAATTTCTTTCCGAATATCCGTTCCAGGTACAACCGGAAGATTTCAAGCTGCATTTCTTAGTACATGATGAAATTGCGCCTTGGAACGAAGGGGATTACATGGTATCCTGGCACGATGGCAAAACCATCTGTGAAAAAGTAGACAAGAACCAGTCTATCAATGTAGTAGAATTATCCATCAATACATTGACAACGATGCTGATGGGATATAAAAGACCTACCTACCTTTATGAGCATGAGAAACTCCAGACGGAGTATTACATGCTCACATGGTTAGAGCGTTTGATACCGGTTGAGAAACCATATTTTTCAGATTATTTTTAAAAAAGGAGACTCCGGTCTCCTTTCATTCTTTTGCTTTTTCTTTTCTGTCACTCCATCTCCACAGCAATATGGATACCAACAAGATTATAATTCGATACAAATTAATCCATACTGTTCCCGGAAATGCATCAAACAAACTATTCCAATCATAGATTGCACCAATCGAATTGATAAACGCATGATACAAGACACAAGTAAGAACTGATTTCGTTGCTTTATAAATAGCTGCCAAGGCAAACGACCAGACAAAAATATTGATAGAAAAACCTATGAAACTGTCACCGTAATGATTGGATGATGGCATGATCCATAATGGCAAATGCCATAAATCCCAAATAATAGCAACTACTATTGTCGCAAACGGATAAGACAATCTTCTTTCCATTTCCGGTTGCAAAAATCCACGCCAACCAACTTCTTCTACGCCTCCGCCGATAATCATAAGCGGCAGGGCAAGCACCATCAAATACCATGGTGCACCGGTTGCTGTTCCGCAAAATACCGCCAGCAACAATGCCGGAATACAAAACATACTTAAAACAACCATACTTTTCGCTACATTATCTGTTGCAACAATTCGTTTCATAAATTCCTTAATAGAACATTTTTCTTTCCTTTTCAAAACTATGTACATCGCTATCATCGGTCCCGGCGTCGAAAATAAGATACCTACAAGGGCATATGCTATGTACCCAAACGTAATTACTCCTTCTTCTGCATATTGAAGTGAAAAACGCTCAAGCAACATGCAAATTCCCTCTGAAAAAATTGAAATCAAAATGACCCATAACAGAAATTCTTTGATTGGTGCTTTTTCTTTACTTTTCCACATTTATTTCATCTCCATCTCTTTTTTTCAAACACATTCCTAGTGTCATAAGCATTCCGCCTACCATGACACACACAATAAGAATAATCATATAAACATTGGCATTAATCGTCGATTCATTCCACACACCCCAGTTCAGCCCTGTTAAAGAACAACGATAATATCCATACAAAATGAAATCCACTATATCCTTTATCAGAATGACGGAAATACCAGATAAAATGGTAACAATACCTGCCTTCATCAATTGAGGATGTCTTGCAAATGACATCTTTGCATATCTGACAATTCCAAATACTATCCATGCAAACAGGGCACAAAATGTAGTAATGACAAGAGCCATTTTCCAATACCCCGGATAAGTTGTCTGTAACCCGCAAACAACAATTACCCCATACAGCCAAAAAGTATCCCATAACATTACCAAGATACCTTTCTTATCCGAAAGTTTATCCGTAAGAGGTATGTTTGCGATTACATATGGAGCAAAGATTACCGAAAGCCCTAACAAAACCGGAACTGTTGCTAAAAAGAACCAATTTCCACCCACATAAACGTTAATTACACCAAGCAATAGTACTAATGATGCGGTAAAAGTCCCTAATGTCCATAAAAATTTCTTCTCAATGGCTATAAAAGGCACCACCGTCAAAGACGCCGTGACAAGCAATGATGCAAGCACAATAAAAAACCAATCAAGAGCATGACCTACTGCTAAGTTGCAAATCAAACATACAATAACCGGAATCATCAGAATTCCCGCAACCACGGTTCCTATTGTTACAGATTTTCTCCTTTGATTTTTGGCATGCCTTTCCAAAACCATTTCCGCCTCCGCAGAAATGGACAATATACTTTGATTATTTTCTAATTCTTTTTCCATGTTTCTGCAAATATCACAATTTTCTAAATGTTTCTTTACAAGTTTACTCTTTTATATGCTCTGTTAAAGTTGTCTTTATACAGTATCGCCTCCAAGAGTTTCGGCCGTGCACTGTCTCTTTCTTTCCATATCCGATTGAATGACCTAGACGCTTTCGCATGCTCTTCATGTTCCGCACTATCCCTTTGCAAACAGCCATTATTTATGTTTTCTGTCATTATTGGTCATTCCTCCTTTCTCGGTCATACTAAAGACTCCTACTGATTCGGCCCTTCATCGCAATGGGACTTGTC
>JAFSHK010000025.1 GCA_017440375.1 Lachnospiraceae bacterium | reverse complement strand
GCTTACGGTTAGGGACGGAATGTGAAGACAGTTGACGGAACAAGGTCATATGAATGATAAGATTGCATATATATTAACGAAGAAAAAAATGGGTTAATATATGTGCAATTTTTTTATGGGCAAATGTTGGGGGATAAAATGTGTCGCCTTCTTATTGGGAATTATTTTGACAGCGGAATTATTATGTGGATTTTGCTTTTCTCCTTCTATTGTAATAGTGTCAGAGACTAAAGATGGACAGCAAGAACAGGAACCACTTCAGCTATACGCGCAGGCGGCAGTGCTTATGGATGCGGATTCTGGGCGCGTTTTGTATGGTAAAAACGAAAAAGAGATGCTTCCTATGGCAAGTACTACCAAAATAATGACTTGCATTCTGGCACTGGAATATGGAAATCTGGATCAGGAAGTGGAAGTCTCTTCTTATGCTGCCAGTATGCCGAAGGTTAAACTATATATGAAGCAAGGGGAAAAATATCGTCTGGGTGACTTGCTTTATTCGTTGATGTTAGAATCGCACAACGATTCGGCAGTAGCCATTGCAGAAGCAGTGGGAGGAAGCGTAGAAGCCTTTGCGGTGATGATGAATCAGAAAGCGCGAGATATTGGTTGCTTTGATACCTATTTTATTACGCCGAATGGATTGGATGCGGTAATTAACGATACCGGACAGAAACATTCTACAACAGCGACAGATTTAGCGAGGATTATGGCATATTGTGTAACGGAATCTTCTGCAAAAGAACAGTTTCTGCAGATTACGCAGACGATGGAATACAGCTTTTGCGATGTAAGTGGGAACAGAAATTTTCATTGCAGTAACCATAACAGTTTTCTGAATATGATGAACGAAGCGATTTCCGGGAAAACCGGTTTTACAAATCAGGCGGGGTATTGCTATGTAGGAGCCATTGAAAGTGAAGGCAGAACATTTACGGTGGCATTACTTGCTTGTGGATGGCCAAATAACAAGACCTACAAATGGAGTGACATGAAGAAGCTGTCTGCCTATGGAATGGAGCATTATAATTATCGGGATATTTATGAGAAGAAGCAGTTTGAAGATATTTTAGTACACAATGGAATTGCAGGAGTGTTGGGCACACCATATGAGGAAGCCTACACATCTGTTACACTGGAAAGTCCGACAGAAGAGAGTTTACTGTATCTGTTAAGTGAAGAAGATGTGGTGGAAGTGAAAACCAGTGTAGCGAAAGAATTGACAGCTCCGGTAACAGCAGGAGAGAAGGTAGGTCAGGTGTCCTATTATCTGAATGGAGAACTGATAGAGGAATATACAATTGTGACTGCAGAAGATGTGGAAGAGATTGACTTTTCTTGGATTTTGCATTATATTGTACAGCTTTATTTGCCAAATTAATGTATAAAGAAAAAGTAAAGGTTAATGAGGTGTTAAATTTACATATTTTTTAAATTTTGGCTAGTCGTTTTAAATAATCTATGATATACTACAATCGTGTGCTATGCACGCAGACTGTGGTTTGGTAATGGTACGAATCACGGAAATAAAATGTTTTTATTATTTATTATTATAAATGGAGGGCTGAAAAATGAGTACTACTTCTCAAGCGAGTCAAAGAATTAATGCTTTGCTCGATGACAACAGTTTCGTTGAAATCGGTGGTCTTGTTACTGCAAGAGCAACAGATTTCAATTTGAAACAGACAGAAACTCCTTCTGACGGTGTTATTACCGGCTATGGAGTGATTGATGGCAATCTTGTGTATGTATACAGTCAAGATGCGTCCGTATTAAACGGAACAATTGGTGAAATGCATGCAAAGAAAATTGCAAACCTCTATGACCTGGCAATGAAAACAGGCGCACCTGTTATCGGTTTAATTGATTCTGCCGGTCTTAGATTACAGGAAGCAACGGATGCTCTTAATGGATTTGGTGAAATCTATATGAAACAGACATTGGCTTCCGGTGTGATTCCACAGATTACAGCTATTTTCGGAACCTGTGGTGGTGGACTTGCTGTGATTCCTACTTTAACAGATTTTACTTTCATGGAAGCAGACAAGGCTAAATTATTTGTTAATTCACCAAATGCAATTGACGGAAATGAAATTTCTAAATGTAATACATCTGCAGCAGCATTCCAGAGCGAAGAAGCTGGTATCGTAGACGTTGTTGCTGATGAAGCTTCTATTCTTGCACAGATTAGACAGTTAGTATCTATTCTTCCTGCAAACAATGCAGATTTAGCATTAGATGATTGTACAGATGATTTGAACAGAGCGTGTGCAGAAATTGTTAACTGTGTAGGTGATACATCTATCGCATTATCCCAGATTGCAGATAATGGTATTTTCGTAGAAGTGAAGCAGAATTATGCAAAAGATATGGTTGCAGGATTTATCAGATTAAACGGTGCAACTGTTGGCGCGGTTGCAAACCGTACAGAAGTATACAATGAAGAAGGCGAAGTAACAGAGAAATTTGATGCAGTGTTATCGGCAAGAGGCGCTGAGAAAGCAGCTGACTTTATCAATTTCTGCGATGCTTTTGACATCCCTGTATTATCCTTAACAAATGTAAAAGGATTTGCAGCTACAAAATGTGCTGAGAAGAAAATGGCTAAAGCCGTTGCAAAACTTACATATGCATTCGCTAATGCAACTGTTCCGAAAGTAAACGTAGTAATTGGTAAAGCTTACGGAAGTGCATATGTTGCTATGAACTCTAAAGCAATTGGTGCAGATATTACAATTGCATGGCCAAACGCAGAAATCGGTGCTATGGATGCAAACCTTGCAGCTAAGATTATCTGTGACGGACAGGGTGCAGATGCAATTGATGCATGTGCAAAAGAATATGCGGCACTTCAGAATAACGTAGTTAGTGCAGCTAAGAGAGGATATGTAGATCAGATTGTAGAGCCTGTTGACACAAGAAAATATGTTATCGGTGCTTTCGAAATGTTAGCTACAAAGAGTGAAGGCCGTCCGGAGAAAAAACACGGTACAGTTTAGAAAGGATGATACTTAATATGAAAAAACTATTCGCAGTATTAGGTATGATCACCTGTATGATTGGACTGACCGCATGTGGTTCTTCTGAGGAAACAACATCGACTCCGTATAGTGAAGAACAGATTATTGCATATGGTGAGCAGACTGTTGCAAGTATGCAGCAGATTGTCAGCCAGAATGCAGAAGAGCAATATGCTGACGATGAAGTCGTATACGGCGGTCTTACCAATTACAAAAACGCAATGGAAGATATAGGTGATTATCAGGGTACAAATAGTGGCAGTGTAGTATATAAAGATGAAGAAATTATTATCAATATCGACGTTCTCGGTTCCAAACATAATGCTGTTGTAGAAATTATGTTGAACGATGAATTGGCATATACAAGCATTGCGACGAATGTAACATATACAACAGGAGAAAAAATGCAGAAAGCAGCTTTAAATACCTTGCTTGGTATGGGAACTGTATTCGTTGTTTTGATCCTGATTAGTTTAATTATTTCTGCATTTGGCTTGGTTCCGAAGCTTCAGGAATCTTTCAAGAAGAAACCTGCTGAAGTGAAAGAAGAAAAAGTGGATAATGTAGTTGCACAGATTGTTGAGAAAGAAGAACTTTCAGATGATTTAGAGTTGGTAGCTGTTATTTCAGCAGCAATTGCAGCATATGAAGGTTCCGGTTCTACCGATGGATTTGTTGTTAGATCCATTCGTAAAGCAAATAAGAGTAAATGGCAGAATGCCTAACAGTCATAGGAGGATTATAAAATGAAAAACTATACAATTACCGTAAATGGAAACGTATATGATGTAGTAGTAGAAGAAGGTGCAACAAGTGGCGCTCCTGTAGCAGCAGCTCCGGTAGCACCAAAAGCAGCACCAAAAGCAGCTCCGGCTCCAGCAGCAGCTCCTGCAGCAACAGGTGCAGCAGGCAGTGTTAAAATTGAAGCAGGTGCAGCAGGCAAAGTGTTTAAAGTAGAAGCAACTGTTGGACAGGCAGTGAAGAAAGGTGATGCAGTTGTTATCTTAGAGGCTATGAAGATGGAAATCCCTGTAGTTGCTCCTCAGGATGGTACAGTAGCAAGCATCAATGTAGCTGTTGGTGATCCTGTTGAAGCAGGTGCATTACTTGCAACAATGAACTAAGGTACATGTTGGCCTGTACAAGTTTAGGTTGCAGGCATAAATTTGCATTTATTACTACAGGAGGTAAAAAAAATGGATTACATATCAACTACGCTATCCAATCTGATTCATCAGACAGCTTTCTTCAATTTGACTTGGGGAAACTATATCATGATTGTGGTAGCATTGGTATTCCTATATCTGGCTATTGCCAAAGAGTTCGAACCGCTTCTTTTGGTTCCGATAGCTTTTGGTATGCTGCTTGTTAATATCTATCCGGATATTATGGCTCCATATGGTGAAGATGGTGCCGGCGGCGGTTTACTATACTATTTCTACAAACTGGATGAATGGGCAATCCTGCCTTCCCTTATTTTCATGGGTGTAGGTGCGATGACAGACTTTGGTCCATTGATTGCCAATCCGAAGAGCTTCTTGCTCGGTGCAGCAGCACAGTTTGGTATTTTCGCAGCTTACTTTGGAGCGATTGCATTAGGATTCAATGATAAAGCAGCAGCAGCAATTTCTATTATCGGTGGTGCAGATGGTCCTACTTCTATTTTCCTTGCCGGAAAATTGCAGCAGACATCTTTGCTCGGTCCGATTGCGGTGGCAGCATATTCTTATATGTCATTGGTGCCGATTATTCAGCCGCCGATTATGAAACTTTTAACAACGGAGAAGGAAAGAAAAATCAAAATGGGACAGCTTCGCCCTGTTACTAAGTTAGAGAAGATTCTTTTCCCTATCATTGTTACAATTGTAGTTTCTCTGATTCTTCCGACAACAGCACCACTTATCGGTATGTTGATGCTTGGTAACTTATTCAGAGAATCCGGTGTTGTAAGACAGTTAACAGATACTGCTTCCAATGCGCTTATGTATATTGTAGTTATTATTCTTGGTACTTCCGTTGGTGCAACAACAAGTGCCGAAGCATTCTTAAATGCCGATACACTGAAAATCGTTGTACTTGGTCTGATTGCGTTTGCGTTCGGTACTGCAGCGGGTGTGTTGTTTGGTAAATTGATGTGTATCATTACAAAAGGTGCGGTTAACCCTCTTATTGGTTCCGCAGGTGTATCTGCCGTTCCAATGGCAGCCAGAGTATCTCAGAAGGTTGGTGCAGAATCCGATCCTACTAACTTCCTGTTGATGCACGCTATGGGTCCTAACGTAGCAGGCGTTATCGGTACAGCAGTAGCAGCCGGTACTTTCATGGCAGTATTCGGCGTATTCTAAAGTTACAAATATTAGGAGGAAAATAAAATGGCAGAAATCGTTAAAAAACCGATTAAAATTACGGAAACTATTCTGCGTGATGCACATCAGTCTCTGATTGCAACCAGAATGCCTACCGAATTGATGCTTCCAATCGTAGATAAAATGGACAAAGTTGGCTATCACTCAGTAGAATGTTGGGGTGGTGCAACATTTGATGCATCTCTTCGTTTCTTAAAAGAAGATCCATGGGATAGACTTAGAAAATTAAAAGACGGATTTAAAAATACTAAATTACAGATGTTACTTCGTGGACAGAACGTACTTGGTTACCGTCATTATGCAGATGATGTAGTTGCATATTTCGTACAGAAATCTATTGCAAACGGTATTGATATCATCCGTATTTTCGACTGTCTGAATGACCTTCGTAACTTAAAAGCATCTGTAGATGCCTGCAACAAAGAAGGCGGACATGCTCAGATTGCACTCTCTTATACATTAGGTGATGCTTATACAGATGAATACTGGATGGACATTGCTAAGAGAATTGAAGATATGGGTGCACATTCCATCTGTATCAAAGATATGGCTGGTCTTTTAGTTCCTTACAAAGCTGAGAAATTAATCACAGCTATGAAGAGCGCAACAGACCTTCCAATTCAGTTACATACACATTATACTTCTGGTGTTGCTAGTATGACATACTTGAAAGCAGTAGAAGCTGGTGTTGATGTTATTGACTGTGCTATGTCTCCGTTCTCTATGGGTACATCACAGCCTGCAACAGAAGTTATGGTTGAAACCTTCAAAGATACTCCATATGATTGTGGTTATGACCAGAACTTACTTGCTGAAATCGCAGATCACTTCAAACCTTTCAGAGAGGAATGTCTGGCTAACGGACTTCTTGATCCTAAGGTTATGGGTGTTAATATTAAGACTCTGTTATATCAGGTACCTGGTGGTATGTTATCTAACATGGTTAGCCAGCTGAAAGAACAGAATGCAGAAGATAAATATGATGACGTATTGAAAGAAATTCCAAGAGTTCGTAAAGACTTTGGTGAACCACCACTTGTTACACCTTCATCTCAGATTGTTGGTACACAGGCGGTTATGAACGTATTAATGGGCGAACCATATAAGATGGCTACTGGTCAGACAAAAGACTTGTTAAGCGGTAAATATGGTGAGACTGTTAAACCTTTCAATGCAGAAGTTCAGAAGAAAGTTATCGGTGATGCAGAAGTAATCACATGCCGTCCGGCTGATTTACTTCCTAACGAACTTGATAAGTTAGAATCTGAAATGAAAGAATGGAAACAGCAGGATGAAGACGTATTGTCTTACGCACTGTTCCCACAGGTTGCAATTGACTTCTTTAAATATCGTCAGGCTCAGCAGGAGAAAGTTGATATGACTCAGGCTGATACAAAGAATGCAGCTTACCCAGTCTAAAAAACTTTCCGGTAATATATGATTGAAGTGCCTCTGTCATTTTTGACAGAGGCATTTTTTTCGCTGTTGACTAGGGTTACATAATATATTATAATAACGTATGTTATAAATGATTCATAAAATAGAATTTTAACTAAAAGTGTATTCACCGAAGAGATAAGGAAGTGTATTATGGCAAGAAAAGAAACAATTACGAAAATGGATATTTTGAATGCAGCATTTGAAATGGCAAGTGAGGAAGGCTTTGAACATATAACAGCAAGAACACTTGCGGCGAAAGCAGGTTGTTCCACACAGCCGATTTTTCGTGTATATAAAAATATGGAAGAGCTGGGTAATGAATTGTTTGAACAGGTAGTTGTCTATTTTGAAGCATATTATGCAAATTTTCCGCGTAAGAATGATACACCGTTTGTAAATCTTGGACTTGCCTATATTCGCTTTGCACAAGATAATCCGAAGTTGTTCCAGCTTTTGTTTGCATCTGAGAAAAGACATGGAAGTAGCTTATATGATATCTTAAATGGTTCCAATGGTGCAGTGGTGAAGGAAATAAATAATGCAAAATTTTACGGATGTACGAATCCAAGTGCGTTGTTTATGAAAATGTGGATTTTTATACATGGAGCTGCTTGTATGTCTTTAACCGGTGATTATGATTTGAAGGAAGATGAAACGATTACTCTGTTAGAGGAATCCTACCATGCTTTTATGGAGACAATGCGATAGAAAAACGATAAGATAAAGAGCGGGAAAGGATTGGTGATTCCGGTGGAGAATCGATACGATATTATAACAAGAATTAATGAACATTATGGGAAAATGAGTAAAAGTCAGAAAGCAATAGCGGCTTTTATTTACGACCATTATGATAAAGCGGTATTTATGACGGCGGCAAAATTAGGAGATACGGTTGGAGTAAGTGAATCTACGGTGGTTCGCTTTGCGTCGTTTGTCGGATATAACGGATATCCGGAGTTTCAGAAGGATTTGGAAGAATGGGTACAGAATAAAATTAATTCGGTACAGAAAATCGGAGCCAAGTATGGACAAAGTACCCAGTCAGAGATTCTGACCTCCGTATTAAATGCCGATATTGATAAAATCAAGGATACCATAGATAACTTAGATCCGGTTGCATTTGAAACCGCAGTTGATATTATTTTGCAAGCTAAAAATGTATATGTAATGGGTGTTCGTAGCTGTGAACCTTTGGCAGACTTTTTACACTTTTATCTGAATATGATTCGTGGCAATGTGACATTGCTTCGAACAACAAGCGTATCAGAGACGTTTGAACAAATGATACGAATTGATGAGAATGATGCCATTATCGGCATCAGTTTTCCGAGATATTCCATGCGTACCTTGAAAGCAATGGAATTTGCCAACGACAGAAATGCCAAAGTAATTACCATTACGGATACGGTTCATTCGCCGATGAATCTGTATTCATCCTGTAATCTGCTTGCCAGAAGTGATATGGTTTCGATTGTAGATTCGTTAGTGGCACCGCTTAGCGTAATCAATGCTCTTGTGGTTGCTATGTGCTTGAAACGACCGGAAGAAGTGAAACAGAATTTGAAGAATCTGGAATACGCATGGAACAATTATCAGGTATATTTGAATGATGAAATTAACTTCATCGATGAAGAACCTATGTTGAATTATCCATTGCGAAAAGCAAAAAAATAGGAAATATATAGATATACAACAGGAAATGGATAGCAAGATGAGTAAAGTAATAGTAGTTGGTGGTGGCGCTGCCGGAATGTTAGCAGCGATTGCGGCGGCAGAAAAAGGACATAAGGTTGTGCTGCTAGAGCAGAATGAAAAATTAGGCAAAAAGATTTATATTACCGGAAAAGGCAGATGCAATGTGACGAATGCCTGTGAGGTAGAGAAGCTTTTTGAGAATGTGATAACCAATCCGAAATTCTTGTATAGTGCCATATATGGATTTGATAATTCGGCAATCATGACGTTGTTGGAAGAAGCAGGATGTCCGCTTAAAATAGAACGTGGGGAACGAGTTTTCCCGATATCAGACCATTCCTCCGATGTGATTGCAGCGTTACAACGTATTTTGAAAAAGAAACAAGTAGAAATTCGTCTGCACACCAAAGTGAAAAAACTTTGGATAGAAGAAAAGCATATTTGTGGCGTGGTTTTAGGTAACGGACAGAAAGAAGCCGCGGATGCGGTCGTTATTGCAACCGGTGGCTTGTCCTATCCTACAACCGGTGCGACTGGTGATGGTTATCGGATGGCGCAAGAGGTGGGGCATACTGTGAAAGAATGTCAACCTTCTTTAGTCCCTTTTGAAACCGTAGAAGGTTGGTGCAGAGAGTTACAGGGGTTATCCCTAAAGAATGTTGATTTGACTATGTACGATGGTAAAAAAGTAGTTTATCAAGGTTTTGGCGAAATGCTTTTTACACATTTTGGTGTTAGTGGGCCACTTGTATTGAGTGCCAGCAGTTTTTACGGTAAATGTAAGAAGAAAGAGGATGTAACATTGGTGCTTGATTTAAAACCGGCATTGAGCGAAGAACACCTGGACAAAAGAGTGTTGCGGGATTTTGAGGAAGCACAGAATAAGCAGTTTAAAAATGCTTTAAACGGATTATTTCCGGCGAAATTAGTGCCGGTTATGATAAAGCTTTCCGGAATTGAACCGGAGAAAAAAGTGAATGAAATAACCAAAGAAGAAAGAAAAAGTCTGGTGCATTTGACAAAGCATTTAACCATGCAGGTGAGTGGCACAAGGGATTTTAATGAAGCAATTATTACCAGAGGCGGTATTCATGTGAAAGAAGTGAATCCTTCTACCATGGAATCAAAGCTTGTAGAAGGGCTTTATTTTGCAGGTGAGGTATTGGATTTGGATGCGTTGACGGGCGGTTTCAATTTACAGATAGCATGGTCTACCGGATATCTGGCAGGTAGCAGTATCTAATCCATATGAAGTGTATGAGAAAATAATAAGCATTTTAGAATGATAAAATAATAAAAATGATAAAACAGGAGACAAAACAATGGGATTTAATATAGCGATTGATGGACCTGCCGGAGCAGGAAAAAGTACAATAGCCAAAAAAGTTGCAAAGAAACTGGGGTATATTTATGTGGATACCGGAGCAATGTACCGGGCTATGGCACTTTTTCTGTTAAGGGAAGGTGTTGACCCCGAAAATACCGAAGTTGTTAATGAAAAGTGCAAAGAAGCCGACATTACAATTCGTTATGAAAAGGAAGAGCAGGTTGTATATTTAAACGGGGAAAATGTAAATGCTTTTCTTCGAACGGAACAGGTGGGAAATATGGCATCCGTAACAAGTGCGAATTCGAATGTCCGTAAGAAACTAGTGGAATTACAACAGAAATTAGCAGCAAACGCAGATGTTGTTATGGACGGAAGAGATATTGGTACGTGTGTGCTTCCTGATGCAGAAGTGAAAGTATATTTGACAGCGAGCAGTAAGGTACGTGCACAGAGAAGATATGATGAACTGACTGCCAAAGGAGAAGTTTGTGACATTGCTGTGATTGAGAAAGATATTATTGAAAGAGATCATCAGGATATGACAAGAGAGATTTCGCCACTGAAACAGGCAGAAGATGCGGTACTTGTAGATTCTTCCGATATGACAATTGAGGAAGTGGTAGAGACGATTATGAAAATGACGGTAACAGGAGAAATTTGATGGAAGTAATTTTGGCTGAAAAAGCGGGTTTTTGCTTTGGAGTAAAGAGAGCGGTAGATACCGTTTATGAGCAGGCAGAAGCCGGTGATAGAATATATACCTTCGGTCCGATTATCCATAATGAGGAAGTGGTGAAGGATCTGGAGAAAAAAGGTGTTCAGGTTATTGAAACGAAAGAAGAGCTTGCGCAGATAGAAGAAGGAACCATAGTGATTCGTTCACATGGTGTTTCCAAAGAGATTTATGAGCAGATAGAGAAGCAGGGGCTTAAATGTGTGGATGCAACATGTCCCTTTGTAAAAAGAATTCATAATATCGTAGAAAAGGAAAGTATGGCTGGTAAGCAGATTATTATTATCGGCAATGCAGGACACCCGGAAGTAGAAGGAATTATGGGGTGGTGTGAGAGCGATGCGATTGTAATAGAATCCATGGAAGAAGCCGAAGAATTTCGATATGATGAGGCGAAAGAAATCTGTATTGTTTCTCAGACGACATATAACTACAATAAATTTCAAGATATAGTTGAAATTTTTAAACAAAAAGGTTACAATGTTAGTGTTGTGAATACTATATGTAACGCTACGGAAGAAAGACAAACTGAAGCTAGGAAGATAGCTGCTCAGGTCGATGTTATGATAGTAATAGGTGGAAATCATAGTTCTAACACACGGAAGCTTTATGAAATCTGTTTGCAGGAGTGTGAAGACACTTATTTTATACAGACACTGGAAGACTTGCATTTAGAGTTACCTAAATCTGTCCGCCTGGTGGGTATTACAGCAGGGGCATCTACCCCAAATAATATTATCGAGGAGGTTCAAAATTATGTCAGAATTAACTTTTGAACAAATGTTAGAAGAGTCTTTAAAGACAATACACACAGGAGAGGTTGTTGAAGGTACAGTCATTGATGTGAAACCCGAAGAGATTGTTCTCAATATCGGCTATAAGTCTGATGGTATTCTTACAAGAAATGAATATACAAATGAACCAAATGTAGATTTGACAACTGTTGTAAAACCTGGTGACACAATGGAAGTAAAGGTCCTGAAAGTAAACGATGGAGAAGGACAGGTACTTCTCACTTACAAACGTCTTGCTGCTGACAGGGGCAATAAGAGAATCGAAGAAGCATTTAATAACAAAGAAGTTTTAACAGCAAAAGTTGCGCAGGTATTAGAAGGCGGCTTAAGTGTTGTTGTAGAAGAGGTTAGAATCTTCATTCCGGCAAGTCTTGTATCTGATAGTTACGAGAAAGACTTAACAAAATATGCCGGACAGGAAATTCAGTTCGTCATCAGTGAATATAATCCTAAGAGAAGAAGATATATCGGCGATCGTAAGCAGTTATTAGTAGCTGAGAAAGCTGAATTACAGAAGAAATTATTTGAAACAATTAAAGAAGGCGATACCGTAGAAGGTACTGTTAAGAATGTAACAGACTTTGGTGCTTTCATTGATTTAGGCGGAGCTGATGGTTTGCTTCATATTTCAGAAATGTCTTGGGGCAGAGTAGAGAATCCTAAGAAAGTATTTAAAGTTGGCGATAATGTGAAAGTTCTTATCAAAGAAATTTCCGGTAACAAAATTGCACTCAGCCTTAAATTTGATGATGCAAATCCTTGGAAAGATGCAGCAAGCAAATATGCAGTTGGCAATGAAGTAACAGGTAAGGTTGCACGTATGACAGACTTTGGCGCATTCGTGGAATTAGAACCTGGTATTGATGCACTCCTTCATGTTTCTCAGATTTCCAAAGATCACATTGAGAAGCCGGCAGATGTATTGAAGGTTGGCGAAGAAGTCACTGCAAAGGTAGTTGATTTCAACGAAGATGATAAGAAAATCAGTTTGAGCATCAAAGCAATGTTCGCGCCGGAACCAAAGGAAGAAGTGGCTGAGGAAGATGCAGATGTTGTATCTGTAGATATCGAAGCAGTTATTGCAAGCGAGAGTGAAGAAGAGGCGTAAGAAGCCAATAAAATGAGAGTGGGAAAAGAATATGGCATATGATTATGAGTATCTCAAAAGAGCGGTTTATGATTTAACCAAAATTGACTTGAATGCTTATAAGGAAAAACAGATGAAACGCCGTATCGACACCTTGATTGCCAAAAATAAAATTGTTGGATATGATAATTATATTGCTGCGCTTAAGGCGGATAATAGATTGTTTGAAGAGTTTGTTAACTATCTTACAATTAACGTTTCTGAGTTTTACCGAAATACAGATCAGTGGGAAATTTTGGACAAAGAGATTTTTCCGGAATTGATTCAACGTTTTGGTAAGAATTTGAAGATATGGAGTGCCGCTTGCTCTACGGGAGATGAACCTTATTCTTTGGTAATGGCATTGTCCAGACATTTGCCTTTAAATCAGATTAAGATTTATGCAACTGACTTAGATAAACAGGTTATTGCGAAAGCAAAAACAGGTTTATATGCAGAGAAAAGTGTTGCTAATGTACCAGAAGATTTGAAGAAGAAGTTTTTTACCAAGATTGGACCTTCTTATCAGATTTCGGAGGAAATTAAGGCAAGAGTAGAGTTTAAAGAGCATAATCTGTTGAAGGATACTTATCAAACAGACTATCATTTGATTGTTTGTCGTAACGTATTGATTTACTTTACAGAAGAAGCAAAAGACGAAGTATTTCGTAAATTCCAGAAAAGTATTAAATCAGGTGGTTTTCTGTTCATCGGAAGTACAGAGCAGATTATCAATTATAAAGAGATTGGATATGAAAGAAGAAATTCTTTCTTCTATGCAAAACCTTAGCAGAAATGAAAAAAGACAACCGTTTGGTTGTCTTTTTTAATGATTGGAAAATGCTCGTAAGTAGTGAGAAACTTTTTTAATAGGTATTTGCCATTTTATTCAGGACATAACTTGCATATTTGCCAAAAAGCTCCCGATCCTGTTTGCGTTCGTCGGTTAATTCAAAGAAAAGCTCTTTACTCTTATAGTCGCGTTTGAAAAACGGCTCAACCAGAACGTCCCATTGCGGAAGATAAGAAGAATACTTTCTGGTATAGCAGTTAGAAGCACAAGCTTGCGTACGATGTGCTTTGTCAACAAAAGTGGCTACGGACTTATGAATAGCAACATCCTCCATAGGAAGATAGTAATAATCTTTATAATTGGAATAGAAATACTTCATTTCCTCATCATAGAGCGGAACTTTCAAAATGCCTTCTTTTCCCTCGGCAGTGAAATAGCAGCCATTGGAAAAGGTGGAAAGTGGTTTTAGGAGTGAAGACGGTAATTCTATTTTCATTAAAAGCTCATGACGGTCATTGCCATGATAATCCTGATAAGAATTTGCCTGTACTTTTTTTGCCCGAATCGGCTCATTAAATAAGTCGTAGTAAGCAAGAAGTGCTGTTAATTCTAACATACCCTTCATATCATCACTGTTGTGCAGTAAGAGCAGACGATAATTAAGCTCGTCAGGCTGCTTTACATAGAGATGATAAATACTGATAAGTTCACCACCGTTATAGGTGTCCTCGCGATGGATACCCATAAAGGTTTCTAATGTTTTCTGTTTGCAATTCGGAACATTTAAGAAGAATTTGTAAGGTGATATTCTCTTGTATAAATCAATTCCCTCGAAAGCATCAAAATTATAGGGAAGATTGTACTGCGCACATTTTTGTAATAAATAGGGCAAATCAAAATTGTTGCCGTTAAAATGAATTAGATGTGCGTAGGAAGCAGCAAAAGTAAAGAAGGCCTCCAAAACATCTTTTTCTTCCGTATAGATTTCTGCAAACCATTGTTTTACAAACCAGCAACCAGATGTATAGTATGCAGCGCCAATCAGATAAAGATAAGAACTTTTGGCAGTGAATCCTGTAGTCTCAATATCCACAAAAAGAAATTTATCCAGTGGAGCAATTTTTTCCAAAGGATAGTTTATTTTGAAATTTTCTAATTTTATTTTTTCTGTACGCATATACATCAACATCCATTCTTTTTCTTTTTTACACGAACATAATAACATATTTTTTGAAGAAACAGTAGTATTTTCCGTCGAAAAAAGATATGATGTGAGAATACATATATAATTGAATTGTGAGAGGTGATGAGATGGCGAGATGGGACCCGTGGAGAGGATGTCATAAATACAGTGGAGGTTGCAAATTTTGCTATACGCATAAAGGGGATTATAAAAGAGGGATTGATACAAATAAAATAGTTAAAACAGATAAATTTTATGCGCCAATTGCAAAAAATAAAAAAGGTGAATATAAAATGAAAGCCGGACAATTAGTATATTTGTGTTTTTCGTCGGATTTCTTAATTGAAGAAGCAGACGAGTGGCGTAAGGAATGCTGGGAAATGATAAAAGAACGTTCTGATTTGACTTTTTTATTCCTGACAAAGAGAATAGAGCGGTTCATGGAATGCATTCCGGCTGATTGGGGAGAGGGGTATGATAATGTGGTAGTAAGTTGTACCGTTGAGAATCAGGATAGAGCAGATTTTCGGCTGAAAATCTTTGAGAAGCTTCCCATAAAACATAAAAATATTGTATGTCAGCCCTTAATAGAAAAAATAGATATTTCAGCATATCTGAACAATATTGATTTGGTTGTAGTCGGCGGCGAGTCAGATAAAAATGCCCGTCCGCTTCATTATGACTGGGTATTGGAGATAAGGGAACAGTGTGTGAAGAATAATGTTTGTTTTGAATTCAGACAATGTGGAACACATTTTGTTAAGGATGGTGTAAATTATACGTTGAATGTTCGTGATTTATGCAGTCAGGCAAGGAAGGCAAACATTAATTTTACAAGCATATAACTTTTTCATTTTTCGACAAAAAAGAGGTTTAAAATCACGTCGAAAAATAGTATATTTATTATATGGGTTTTTGCAAATGAGAATCATTTTTACAGCTCATTTGATTTTATAAAAAGAAAGAGGGGCAGCTAATGGCAAAATTAACATTTGTGGGCGGAATTCATCCATATGATGGGAAAGAACTTTCCAAAGACAAACCCATCAAAGCGGTATTGCCAAAAGGTGATTTGGTTTATCCGTTATCACAGCATATTGGTGCACCGGCAAAGCCGATTGTAGCAAAAGGAGATCATGTTTTAACAGGACAGATGATTGCAGAGGCGGGAGGTTTTGTATCCGCACCTATTTATGCAACGGTTTCCGGAACGGTTAAGGCAATTGAACCAAGACGTGTTGTAACCGGTGATAACGTTATGAGTATTATTATTGAGAATGACGGGTTGTATGAGGAAGTAGAATATCCTGCGGTAAAACCGCTTGATGAAATGACAAAAGAAGAAATTATTGAAAGGGTCAAAGATGCAGGTGTTGTAGGTATGGGTGGCGCCGGTTTTCCGACCTTTATCAAACTTTCTCCCAAGGAACCGGAGAAGATAGATTATGTTATTGCAAACTGTGCAGAATGTGAACCATATTTGACATCCGATTATCGTAGAATGATTGAGGAGACGGAGAAGTTAGTGGAAGGTTTGAAGGTTTCTTTGAAATTGTTTGATAATGCGAGAGGTATTCTGGCAGTAGAAGATAACAAACCAGATTGTGTTGAAATCTTGAAAAAGCTTACGAAAGATGAGCCGAGAATCAGTGTGAAGGCATTGAAAACAAAGTATCCGCAGGGAGCGGAAAGACAGCTTATTTATGCAACAACGGGACGTAAAATCAATTCTTCCATGTTACCGGCAGATGCGGGTTGCGTTGTAAACAACGTAGATACAATTGTGGCAATTTATCACGCTGTAATCGAAGGAAAACCATTGATGAACCGTATTGTTACCGTGACCGGTGATGCGGTGGCAGATCCTAGAAATTTTATTGTCAGAATTGGCACCAATTATCATGAATTGATTGAAGAAGCGGGTGGTTTTAAGAAAGACCCGGTGAAGATTATTTCCGGTGGTCCGATGATGGGATTTGGTATTTTTGATTTGGATGTGCCAACGACTAAGACAGCTTCAGCACTTCTTTGTCTGACAGAAGACGATGTTTCCAAAATGGAACCAAGTGCCTGCATCAATTGCGGACGTTGTGTAGATGTGTGTCCGGGGCGTGTTGTACCGCGTCTGTTGGCAGACTATGCAGAGAATTACAACGAAGAAGCATTCCTTGCACATGATGGTATGGAATGTTGTGAATGTGGCTGTTGCAGTTATGTATGTCCTGCAAAGAGACCGTTGACACAGACCATTAAATCTATGCGTAAAATGCAACTTGCAAAGAGGAAAAAGTAGGAGGTAAGCAGGATGAGTGATTTGATGAAAGTATCATCCAATCCCCATATTAGATCGAAAGCATCTACAAGCAGTATTATGCTGGCAGTTGTGATTGCATTACTTCCGACTGCGGGATTTGGTATTTATAATTTTGGACTGGATGCACTGGTTTTAATTCTGGTGACAGTTCTAACAACCGTATTAACAGAATATATTTTTGAAAAACTTCTGAAAAAGAAAGTTACAATAGGTGACTATTCAGCAGTTGTAACAGGTCTTTTACTGGCACTTAACTTACCGCCAAAAGCACCGTGGTGGATTGGGGTTATTGGTGGTGTGTTTGCTATTTTAGTAGTAAAAATGGTATTCGGTGGATTAGGACAGAATTTTATGAACCCGGCACTGGGGGCAAGATGTTTTCTCCTTATTTCCTTTACATCAATTATGACGAATTTTGATTGTGATGCGTATACAGGAGCAACACCGCTTGCGGCATTGAAAGCAGGAGAGAGTGTTGACATTTTCAGTATGGTTGTCGGTAAAACGGCGGGAACGATTGGTGAAACCTCTATGATTGCCATTGTTATTGGTGCTTGTTTCTTAATTCTGACAGGTATCATAGATCTTCGGATTCCGGGAAGCTACATAGTAAGTTTTGCAGTATTTATCAGTATTTTTGGCGGTCATGGATTAGATTTCGCTTATATTTCTGCACATCTTGCGGGTGGCGGTCTGATGCTTGGTACGTTCTTTATGGCAACGGATTATGTGACAAGACCAATTACCATTAAGGGACAGTATGTATATGGTATTTTGTTAGGCATCTTAACCGGTATTTTCCGTATTTTTGGAGCTTCCGCAGAGGGCGTATCCTATGCCATTATCATTGGCAACCTTTTGGTGCCGTTAATTGAGAAGGCAACTCTTCCAAAAGCATTTGGGAAAGGAGGAGCAAAAGCATGAGTCAGGATTTAAAACAAGAGGAAATTGAAAAAGTTGAAAAAGTGAAAGTAGCAGAAACAACAGGAAATAAGAATTCTGACATTGCCGGAATGATGAAAGATACTGTAATACTGCTTGTAATCACCTTGATTTCGGGTTTGTTGCTCGGTTTAGTATATCAGATTACAAAAGAACCGATTGCAGCACAGCAGGAAAAGGCAAAACAGGAGGCTTGTCAGGAGGTTTTTGCAGAGGCAGCATCTTTTAGTGCGATAGAGGTTGTAGAATTAGATGCACAGATATGGGCTGAGGCAGGCTATGCAGAAGAAACGATTGATGAAGTTATGGCTGCGCAGAATGATGCGGGTGAGACATTAGGTTATGTTATCACCGTGACCACGAAGGAAGGTTATTCCGGGAATATTCGTTTTTCCATCGGTATCAAAGAGGATGGAACGGTAAATGGTATTTCCATTCTGGAGATTGCTGAAACAGCAGGTCTTGGTATGCGTGCAGAAGAGGTATTGAAACCGCAGTTTACAGACAAAGTAGTAGAGAAATTTGAATATACAAAATCCGGTGCGACATCGGATTCACAGGTGGATGCTATTTCCGGAGCTACGATTACAACCAATGCGGTAGTTAATGGTGTAAATGCAGGCTTATACTATTTCCAGACAGAATTGAAGGGAGGTAGTACAAATGAATAATGTGAAAGAACGTCTTGTAAACGGACTTATCAAAGAAAATCCGACCTTTGTTCTAATGCTTGGTATGTGTCCGACATTGGCAGTTACTACTTCTGCTATCAATGGTCTTGGTATGGGACTTACAACGATGGTGGTTTTGGCACTGAGTAATGCATTTATTTCTTTGCTTAGAAATATTATTCCGGGAAAAGTAAGAATTCCGGCATTTATTGTTATTATTGCATCGTTTGTAACGATTGTGGAACTGCTGTTGGAAGGCTTTATTCCGACGTTGTATGATGCACTTGGAATTTATATTCCGCTTATCGTTGTTAACTGTATTATTCTTGGTCGTGCAGAAGCATATGCGTCCAAAAATCCGGTGATTCCGTCTTTGTTTGATGGTATCGGTATGGGACTTGGTTTTTCTTTTGCTTTAACATGTATTGGTGCAGTCAGAGAATTAATTGGTGCAGGAACCTTATTTGGTATTCATGTTATGCCGGAAGGTTACATACCTTGTAGTATTTTCATTATGGCACCGGGTGCATTTTTTGTATTGGCAGCATTGACTGCGATTCAGAACAAAATCAAGATTGCAGGAGAGAAAAAGGGCAAAGATATGTCCAAGATTCAGTCCGGTTGCGGCAGTGATTGTATGAATTGTTCTGATACCGGCTGTAAGAATCGTTTTTATGATGAAAATGCCAAAGACAGTAAAAAAGAGAATTCAAAAGAGGCTGTAAAAGAAATGAAAACAGCAGAAAAAAAATTACCAGACATAGAAATTGAAGAGATAAAAGGAGAGGAGGAAAAGACAAATGATTAAAGAATTATTGATTATTCTTATTAGTTCCTCTCTTGTAAGTAACGTTGTACTTAGCCAGTTCCTCGGTCTTTGCCCGTTCCTCGGAGTTTCCAAGAAAACCAATACGGCAAGTGGTATGGGCGTAGCGGTTATTTTCGTTATTACACTAGCATCAGCGGTAGCGGGAGTTATTTACAAATATGTACTTATTCCGCTTGATATTACTTATTTGCAGACGATAGTATTCATTCTCGTTATTGCGGCATTGGTACAGTTTGTAGAGATGTTTTTGAAGAAGTTTATTCCGTCACTCTATGAGTCGTTAGGTGTATACTTACCACTTATTACAACGAACTGTGCTGTGCTTGGAGTGGCATTGACAAATGTGCAGAAAAATTATGGAATTCTGGCAGGCGTTGTAAATGGTTTTGCAACAGCGGTTGGTTTTACCATTTCCATTATTATTCTGGCAGGTATCCGCGAGAAAATGGAATATAATGATGTACCGGAATCCTTCAAGGGTATGCCGATTGTTCTGATTACAGCAGGACTTATGGCGATTGCCTTCTGTGGCTTCTCAGGATTGTTATAGAAAGGAGCGGTTATCCAGTATGAATATGACAGGAATTTTGATTGCAACATTGATTGTAGGTGCAGTCGGACTTTTTGTAGGTCTGTTTCTTGGTGTTGCAGCAATTAAGTTTAAAGTAGAAGTAGATGAAAAAGAAGAAGCAATACTTGAGGTACTGCCGAGCAATAACTGTGGTGGTTGCGGTTATGCCGGATGTTCTAATCTGGCGGCAGCGATTGCCAAAGGCGAGGCTCCGGTCAATGCTTGTCCGGTTGGTGGTGAGAAAGTTGGTAAACTGATTGCGGATATTATGGGTGTTGAGGCAGGAGAAAGTGTAAAACAGGTGGCATTTGTACAATGTCAGGGAGATTGTGACAAGACAAAGCTGGATTACGATTATACCGGCATTGAGGATTGTAGAATGCTTTCTTTCGTGCCAAACGGTGGTCCCAAAGCCTGTAATTACGGTTGTCTTGGATTCGGTAGTTGCGTGAAGGTTTGCCCGTTTGATGCAATTCATGTTGTCAATGGAGTAGCAGTTGTTGATAAAGAGCAATGTAAAGCCTGTGGTAAATGTATTGCTGTTTGTCCAAAGAACTTGATTTCACTGATTCCTTATGATGCAAAGCATGTAGTAGCATGTAGTTCTCAAGATAAAGGACCGGATACGATGAAAGCTTGTGAAGTTGGTTGTATTGGCTGCCAGTTATGTAAGAAGAATTGTCCGGCAGATGCTATTACAATTGAAAACTTCAATGCAACCATTGATCAGGAAAAATGTATCGGTTGTGGTGTTTGTAAAGAGAAATGTCCGAAAAAAGCTATTGTATAATTGTTTATAAGAAAAAATATGATGTAAAATTTTGGAGAACGGCATAGAATCGTTATGGTTCTATGCCTGTTGTGTAATGTAAGGAATAATCATCCGTAATAAATATTGCTTCTATACCATCTAGTGATTCAATTAGTAGCATACCGTCTTCAAGTCCAAGTACGAGACAGGTAGTCGACAAAGCATCCCCAGTCGTTGAAGAATCAGAAAGAATAGTGACACCTAGCAACTCACTTTGTACCGGATAGCCTGTTTTCGGATTTAGAATATGATGGTAAAGAACATCATTTTCATAAAAATACCGTTCGTATACACCAGAGGAAACAGCGGATATATCTGAGACAGATACTTTGGTAATCAGAGCACCTTGTTCATCGAAAGGTTTCTGGATACCAAATTGAAAAGGGCTATTGTCTGGTTTGGAACCTACCGCTAACAGGTTGCCACCCAGATTTATAATGGCACTTTCTACCTTTTGTGAAACGAGGTATTCTTTCATTTTATCTGCAATGTAGCCTTTTGCAATAAAACCGAGACTAATAGAGGCATTTGGGTCAGTTAGTGTAACTGTGTTTCCTTCGATTATCAGGTTATGATAATCAACATGGCTTAGTGCTTCTGCAATAGAAGCTTTTTCAGGAACACGGCTTATGGAGTCTTTTGGGGAATTTGTAGAGGAAGTTGTTTTGGTTCCATGAAAATCCCATAACTCACTAACAGTATTGATTGTCAGGTCAATAGCACCATCTGTCAGTTCACAATAGGATAGTGCAGTTTCTATTAAATAAATGGTTTCGTCGGATACGGGAACCGGCTGTCCGTTACTGTGATTGATATTCCAGATATCGGATCCTTTCAGCGTAGGACTGAATATATTCTCATATTTTTGCGCCAAGCGCATACATTCATCCAGACAAGCTTCTTTTTCTTTGTCATAAATTGTAATAGTAATTACGGTATCAAAATAAAGTCCGGTTTTGGAAATGGGTGAATAAACATGGGAACAGCTTGTCAGAAACAGCGTCAGAAGCAGCACCGAACAGAGAAAACTGAAATGTCGTATCCGTATTTTTTTATAAAACATATAGAGCATAATATAATTTCCTTTTCCATATGTATTCGAAAAGCTCGAAAGTTGTTTTTTTCGTTGATTCGTGATATATTATATCATGCTACATGGTAAGATGTAAGTGTTGTATGACAGAATGGAGAAAAGAATGAAATTACCGGGTGAAGATGAACAAAGACCAATGGGATTTTCTGTAATATATACAGTAATCGGCATATCAGCATTTGTTTTGATTATGCTGTTTGTCGTTATGAAAAGTAATGATAAAGACGGTGGTTCGAGTGAGTACGTAAAGCAGTCCTTACAGCAACAACAGGAGCAGGCGGCAGCACAGCAGGCATTGGAGGAAGATGCTGTAGACGAGGAAACCGAAGCGGGAACAGAGAAAAAACTTCGCGCAGAGGATTTGGACTTCTGGGATATGTATCCTGTGGAGGGAGAAGAAGTGGAAGAAAGCAACAGCAATTCCGGAACCAAAGCAAATTCATCTTCGGAAAAAAGTGAGGAGGATGAAGAGGACGAAGAAGATAATAAATCCAATAATAAAAAAGAGGATTCCGATAAGGGAAAAGAGGAAAACGTGCAAAATGACCCATCTAGAGATGGAAAGCATACGTTGGTAAAGTCTGCCGACGGAACAGAGGAATGGGTTTTAATCAATCCCTATTTGCCGAAAAATACGTACGATTTTACGAATTTATCAGAATCAGCTAATATAAGAAAATATACAGAGAACGGAAAGAAAATTTCTTATATTGGTGCAGATATTTCCAAGCATGACGGAAATGTTAATTTCAATAGTTTGAAAGCCACTGGGGTGGACTTTGTTATTATCCGTCTGGGTGCAAGAGGATATGCGACGGGTCAGCTTACTTTGGATGAGTATTTTGTAGAGAATATGGAAGCTGCCATTGAGGCAGAACTGGATATAGGTGTTTATTTTTATTCGCAGGCAATCAGTCAGGAAGAGGCGAATCAGGAGGCAAATTTTGTTGTGCAGAATTTGGAACCGTACAGAGCGCATATAAAGTATCCGGTAGCATTTGCGATGGAGAAGATTTCTAATGACCAGGCAAGGACAGATACACTTACAAGAGAGAATAAGACAACGATAGCGAATACTTTCTTAGGTGGTATTCAGGCAGCCGGTTATGTCCCCATGCTTTATGGAAACAAAGAATATCTGATTAAGAGTGTGGATTTAACACAATTGCAAAATTATGATGTCTGGCTTTCACAGGAGGAGGAAATACCGGATTATCCATATCAGTATACCATGTGGCAGTATACGACTACCGGAGTATTGAATGGCATCAAGGGAGATGCCAATCTGAATATCTGTTTTGTCAGCTATTCAGATCGGTAATGCTCAATTTTGGGTGAAATTTTAATAGAAGAATAGAGGTTGGCGTAGGCAAGCGGAGAAATACCTTCCATGTAGTTGGGGGTATATGCTTTGTCTACGCCGGCTTTTTTGAAGTAATCGATAGCTTTGTTATAAGCAATGGCGGCTTCGGTTTCTGTTTCATAAACGCCAATTATATAATTGCCTTTTAAGTGGATTTTAGCTTTATAATACATTTTTCCGTTTCGAAAGAAGGAAGAAACACCATGATAAGCATTCAATATTTCAATATTTTCGTAGCGGAAATCATGTGTGTTACCGTTGATGAAACGATAGTCCTTATCTAATACAGCATAATTCTTAATGCCATACCGGCTCATAATATTTACTTGCATTCCATAATCTGCAACAAAATAGTGTCCACCTCTTCTGGATATTTTGTGAGAGGAGTAGTAAAACAAATCATCCCTGTCAAAAATAAAAAAGTGCGATGGAGAAAAATAGTAATAAAAAAATTTGGGACGGATATAAATAGGGTTTGCAATGTAAAGTCCATTATCGCGAAAGTTAATTAAAGATACCCATTTTTCAAAAGACAAAATGCTGTCAGAGTGAAAGTGTGAGATATCCCAAGAGGAATCTTGCAAAATCTGACCGCCAAGCACATAGGCCGCATGAGCGGAATTCGCATCTTCATAACTTCCAAGACTTATGTGCTTTGCGCGATAAGTTAATGAAGCACGAAAATAAGTATCTCCGTTTTTCTTTTTTGCCGTGTAAACACCGGGTAATTGCGACATCAAACAAACTCCATTTCTTAGAAAGATTTCTTAATATTGGTACAAGTATAACATATTTTTCTATGGTTCTGTATAAAATATTACAGAAGTATTACAAGGACGAAAAGAAATTCTAAGATATCTGAAAGCGATATCTAAGAATTTCTATGTTTCGTCCGGGAGAATTGTAGACAATTCTCCAAAGAAGCTGTGCTTCAGAATGAGGAGAAATTATGTATAAAAAATTTGTTACGGTATTGTTTTTGATGAATATGGTGTTTGTTTCATCATGGTTATGTGTAAAGGAGCTTAGAATTAATCGGATAGCGGCAACGCAGGCATTTCAGATGGAATATCTGGGTGCAAGTGCTGCGGAAGAGAAGAAAAGCTTTTTTGAAGTGGTTGCATGTGTTTCATCGGGACAAAGAGTGGTAGATTACGAGGTGCTGGAGCTGGAAATGAAGTATCAGTTGTCTGCACAGGATTATGATTCCTTGCTTCGTATTGTAGAAGCGGAAGCAGGAGGAGAGGACGCCGATGGCAAACTGTTAGTGGCGAATGTAGTTCTAAATCGGGTAAATAGTGATAAGTTTCCGGATACAGTGACAGAAGTTGTCATGCAGAGGGAAGATGGAGTAGCACAGTTTAGTCCAACAGTGGACGGGCGTTTCCAAAGTGTGACAGTGAGTGAAGAAACATATGAAGCGGTACAACGGGCGCTTTATGGAGAGGATATCTCGCAGGGGGCTTTGTATTTCTGTGCCAGAGAAAAAGCAGATTCCAGCAATATGAAGTGGTTTGACCAGAAGTTAACCAAGCTTTTTTCTTATGGAAATCATGAATTTTTCCTTTAATCTATTTAGAAATAATAGGAGAAACAGACCTTCTGATAGGGTAAGTTGCGTAAAAATTTTCTTTGTGCTATAATTCTCATGAAATCTGCACGGTAGAGAAAGGGTTAAAGAAATGGAAGTATTATATAGCAGTACAAGAAATGACGAGAAAAAAATACAGGCTTCACAAGCTATTTTGAAAGGCTTATCAGATGATGGAGGTCTGTTCGTACCGGATCATATTCCGGCATTGGAGAAATCATTGAAGGAATTGTCTGAGATGGAGTACAAGGAAGTTGCTTATGAAGTAATGAAATTGTATCTGACAGATTTTACAGAAGAAGAATTGAAAACATGTATTGAAAGAGCATATGATTCTAAATTCGACACAGAAGTAATTGCGCCACTTGTTGAGGCTGATAATACATATTATTTGGAACTTTTCCACGGAGCAACCATTGCGTTTAAGGATATGGCATTATCCATTCTTCCGCATTTGATGATTACTTCTGCAAGAAAGAATAAAGTAGAGAATGAGATTGTTATTTTAACAGCAACGTCAGGCGATACCGGAAAAGCAGCGTTGGCTGGTTTTGCGGGTGTAGAAGGAACAAGAATCATTGTATTTTATCCGAAGAACGGTGTAAGCCCGATTCAAGAGAAACAGATGGTTACACAGAAGGGGGATAATACTTTTGTTGTTGGTATCCATGGAAACTTTGATGATGCACAGACAGGTGTGAAACAGATTTTTGCGGACAAAGAGTTAGAGAAAGAAATGGCAGACAAAGGCTTCCAGTTCTCATCTGCAAACTCTATCAATATCGGTCGTCTGGTTCCGCAGAGTGTTTATTATGTATATTCTTATGCCAAATTATTAAAAGAAGAGAAGATTAGTGACGGGGAAGCAATCAATGTTGTTGTTCCTACCGGAAATTTTGGTAATATTTTAGCAGCATTTTATGCAAAAAATATGGGTGTGCCGATTGCGAAGTTAATTTGTGCTTCCAATGAAAACAAAGTATTATATGATTTCTTTGAAACAGGAAGCTATGACCGTAATCGTGAATTTATGCTGACAAGCTCACCATCTATGGATATTTTGATTTCCAGTAATCTGGAACGTTTGATTTATCGTATTGCCGGAAATGATGCAAAGAAAAATGCAGACTTTATGGCAGCGTTGTCCCAAGAAGGTAATTATCAGATTACTGATGAAATGAAGAAAGAGTTAGCTGATTTCTATGGTAATTATGCAAGTGAAAAAGAAACAGCAGACAGAATCAAAGAATTATATGATAAGACAGGCTATGTTATTGATACGCATACCGCGGTAGCAAGCGTTGTTTACCAGAAATATAAGGCAGCATGCGGAGATGATAAGAAGACTGTTATTGCATCTACAGCAAGCCCGTTTAAGTTTACAAGAAGCGTAATGAATGCTATTGATGCAAAATATGACAGCATGACTGATTTTGAATTAGTAGATGAATTGTCTAAGATAGCAAATGTAACAGTACCAAATGCAATTGAAGAAATTAGAACAGCACCGGTATTACACGATACTGTTTGTGACAAGAGCGAGATGAAAAAGGTCGTAAAAGATTTTTTAGGAATTGCGTAGCATATGGAAAAGATTTTATTAGTTGATGATGTTGCCACGAATCTGAAATGTGTCAGCAAAAGTTTAAAAGATAAATACCAGTTTATAACAGCAAAATCGGGAGAAGAGGCTTTGATGTTAATGAAGAAGGAAAAGCCTGATTTGATTCTTCTGGATATTTGTATGCCGAATATGGATGGTTATGAAGTTTTGAAACGAATAAAAGCCGATGTAGACGGAGCGAATATTCCTGTTGTTTTTCTTACGGCGGAATCTAATCTTGAGAGTGAAATGAAAGGCAGGGAATTAGGTGCGGCAGATTTTATCAGGAAGCCGTTTATGCCTTCTGCATTGTTTGAAAGCATCCAGGCTGTTTTAGAACAAAACAGATAAGGAGAATTAGGTATGTACGATTTTATTGATATTTTATGTATCTTATGTGGCGCATATCTGGTGTATACAGCAGTTGTTTTAAAGACAAAAGGACGTATTATCGGAAATGTGTTGCTAAAGAAAGGAACGGATGAGAAAGACATTAAAGATAAAGAAGGCTTTGTGAAGTTCCTTTTTAGTAAGGTATTGTTGGCTGGTATTATGGTTATGGTTGGCGGCATAATCAATTTGGCCAATACGCATATGGCAGGTCCGGAAATTGTAACAACAATAACCTGTTGCATTTTTGCGGTAGCTATTATTGGCTATGGAATTGTTACCAATATGGCAATGCGAAAATTTATGTAATTATATTTTAGAAATTATGGATAAGTAAAAAGAAATCAGGGATATCACTCAAACGATATCCCTGAATTTTTTGATTATTTTCTTTTTTCAAGTGAAAGGTAATCTCTGTCATCACCGATTGGCTTATATGCCGGACGAATAATTTTACCGTTATTTGCAAGTTCTTCCATACGATGTGCACTCCAGCCGGCGATTCTGGCAATAGCGAAAATCGGAGTGTAGAGTTCTAACGGAAGATTTAACATGTGATAAACGAAGCCGGAATAGAAGTCTACGTTAATGCTGACACCTTTATACATCTGACGTTCTTTGGCGATTACTTCCGGAGCCAGTCTTTCTACGAGAGAGTAGAGAGCAAATTCATTCTGTAATCCTTTTTCAACAGATAGCTTTTCGACGAAAGATTTAAAGATGACAGCTCTTGGGTCTGACTTGGAATAGACGGCATGACCTACACCATAAATAAGACCGGCATGGTCGAAAGCATCCTTGTGCAATAATCTTGTAAGATAATCAGCAACCTGACCTTCGTTTGTCCAGTCGGATATTTCCTGCTTCATTTCTTCAAACATTTTTACAACCTTGATGTTAGCACCGCCGTGTCTTGGTCCTTTTAATGAACCGATAGCAGCAGCAACAACAGAATAAGTATCCGTCAGTGAAGAACTAACAACATGGGTTGTGAAGGTAGAGTTATTACCACCACCATGCTCCATGTGAAGAATCAATGCAATATCAAGAATTTTTGCTTCTAACGGAGTATACTTACTGTCAGGACGAAGAATATGTAAAATATTTTCGGCAGTTGATAATTCCGGTTTCGGCTGATGAATAAATAAGCTTTTTCCATCGTGATAATGGCTGTATGCCTGATAACCATAAATAGAAAGCAGAGGAAAAAGGCTTATAAGTTGTAAACATTGACGAAGAACATTCGGAAGAGAGGTGTCATCCGCTCTATCATCATAGGAATATAAGGTGAGGACACTTCTTGCCAAAGTGTTCATCATGTCGTTACTGGGTGCTTTCATGATAATGTCACGGACAAAGCTTGTGGGCAGAGTCCGGTATCGTGCAAGAAGAGATTTAAATGCTTCTAATTCCGCTTTGGTTGGAAGTATATCGAAGAGAAGAAGATAGGTAGCTTCTTCGTAACCAAAACAACTGTCTTGTGGAAATCCATTTACTAAATCCTGTACATCATAACCTCTATAAAAAAGTTTACCATGAGTCGGAACTTGCACACCATCCACAATTTTGTTGGCACGTACGTCGGAAATATGAGTGAGTCCTGCTAAGACACCCTTTCCGTTCAAGTCTCTGAGACCTCGTTTCACATCATATTTTGTGAACAATTCTGTATCTATAATATCGGCCTGCTGGCTCATATTAGCGAGCCGGACAATTTCTGGTGTAATTTCGGAAAAACTATTCTGATCCATAATATTTGCCTCCTTTTTCATATTGCGAGTCACTTTACTATAATACCATGAAAAAAATGTGCAAGACAAGAAAGAATAAAAAATTTAGAAAGTTTTAACAGAATGTACATAATGTATGAATTAGTAAATTTGACAGTAGTAATTTGAAGGCTTTTTATTGCGAAGAAAAAAGAAAGGTATTAAAATATGATATGAACAAAAAATAATAAAAATACGATTATTATAAAATATATGGAATCGTATGAGAACGGAGGAATTATGACAAAACAGGAAATGTTAAGCCATGTAGATCACACGCAGTTAAAGGCATTTGCAACATGGGAAGATATTAAAACATTGTGCGAGGAAGCAATTGAATTTCAGACAGCATCCATTTGCGTGCCACCTGCTTATATTAAGCAGATTCATGATACTTATGGGGACAAGGTGAATATTTGTACCGTAATCGGCTTTCCTCTTGGTTATAGTGTAACAGAAGCGAAGGTAGAAGAAACGAAACAGGCTGTGAAAGACGGCGCGAAAGAAATTGATATGGTAGTCAATATCGCCGATGTAAAAAATGGTCTTTTCGATAAAGTGGAAGAAGAAATTAAAGCAATCAAAGAAGCTTGTCAGGGGAATATTTTAAAAGTAATTATTGAAACCTGTTATTTGACGGAAGAAGAGAAAATTGCTATGTGTAAGGCAGTAACCAATGCAAAAGCAGATTACATTAAAACTTCTACCGGTTTCGGAACAGATGGAGCAACAATAGAAGACATCAAATTGTTTAAAAAACATATTGGACCGGATGTGAAAATCAAAGCAGCCGGTGGTATTTCCACATTAGAAGAAATGGAAGCTTTTCTGGCAGAAGGCTGTGACAGAATCGGAACTTCCAGAGCAGTTGGATTATTAAAGAATGCATAACAAATGGAGCAGACCATGAGGGTAAAAGATAGAATTGAATTGCTTCGTAAGAAGATGACAGAAGAAAATATTGATTATTATCTGATTCCGACTGCGGATTATCACAACTCGGAGTATGTCAGTGATTATTTCAAAGTGCGGGAATATTTTTCCGGGTTTACCGGCTCGAATGGCAGTCTGGTAATCAGTCAGAAGGAAGCTGGACTTTGGACTGACGGCAGATATTTTATTCAGGCAGAGAAGGAACTTACGGGAAGTGACATTACCTTGTTTCGCATGATGGAAGAGGGTGTGCCGACCATTCAGGAATATCTGGAGAAACAGATGAAGGAAGGGCAGACGCTTGGCTTTGATGGTAAGGTAATTAACAGTGCCTATGGTAAGAAGCTTGAAGAAGTGTTGAAAGACAACGGGATAACTATTCGTTATGAAAAAGACCTTGCGGGTAGTTTATGGGAAGAAAGACCGGATATGCCGTCTAATCCTGTCATGGTTTTATCCGAAGATATTTGCGGACAAACAGTAGGCGATAAGCTTGTCAAAGTTAGAGAAGTCATGCAGAAAGAAAAATGCGAGGCGCATTTACTGAGTAAATTGGATGATTTGATGTGGCTTCTTAATATTCGCGGCGGTGATGTAGCATGTAATCCGGTGGCACTTTCTTACGTTTTTTTGACAATGGATGAATGTTTTCTTTTTATACA
The DNA here is from genome assembly GCA_017440375.1 of Lachnospiraceae bacterium. Taxonomy (GTDB): domain Bacteria; phylum Bacillota; class Clostridia; order Lachnospirales; family Lachnospiraceae; genus UBA3282. The sequence continues at coordinate 18,212 of JAFSHK010000025.1, read as the reverse complement.
GGAAAAAGCGATTAGTGAGGAACTTAGAGCACATGCGGAGAAATGGTCTGTGACATTAAAGGATTATAATGATATCGAAGTATTTCTGCAAAATTTTTATGGTGAAGAGCAGGGAAATGTATATAATAAAGGTGTTTTGTTAGATGACAAAAACGTGAATTATACGCTGTACCGTATTATAAAGGATAGGGTAGAAATCGTGATAGGGGAAAATCCAAGCGAACTTATGAAAGCCAAGAAAAACCCGATAGAGCTTTCTAAGATGCAGGAAGTCTATCTGAAAGACAGCGCAGTGCTGACGAAATTTATATACTGGCTGAAAAAGAACGTCGGTAAAATGCCGATTACCGAATATTCCGCAGCTATGTATCTGGATGATTTAAGAAGAAAGATAGATGGCTTTTTGGATTTATCTTTTCCAACCATAAGCGGCTACAAAGAAAATGCGGCTATGATGCACTATGAAGCAACGGCGGAAAGTTACAAAGAATTAAAGCCCGAAGGAATGCTGCTTGTAGATTCCGGTGGACAATATTTGGGTGGTACAACAGATGTGACAAGAACGATTGTACTTGGTGAAATCAGCGAAGAAGTGAAGAAACATTTTACGGCAGTAGCGGTAGGTATGTTGAATTTGTCAAATGCTCGTTTCTTACATGGATGTACCGGAAGAAATCTGGACATTCTGGCAAGACAGCCGTTATGGGATATGGGAATTGATTATAAATGCGGCACAGGACATGGCATTGGCTACATTCTGAATGTTCATGAAGGACCGCAGAACATTCGTTGGCGATATACAGAAGGTGCCAAAGAAGCTGTGTTGGAAGATGGCATGGTAATGTCTAATGAACCCGGTGTTTATATCGAAGGCAGTCATGGAATCCGTACGGAAAATATTATTGTAGTACGAAATGGCGAGAAAAATGGAGACGGTCAGTTTCTATATTTCGATACGTTAACCTATGTACCGATTGATTTGGAAGCGATTGATGTAAGATATATGCAGCCAAAGGATATCGTGCGATTAAATGAATATCATAAAGCGGTATATGAGAAAATTTCTCCGTATCTGGAGGAGGAAGAGCAAGAATGGCTTGCAGATGCGACAAGACCGCTTTTATAAAAGAATAAAAGTGAAGGCGTATAAAAATTATGCTAAGAAATATTGACTTTTAAGGGCTTGTTTGAGATAATATATGCGATGTGCTGGACAAGCAGTGCATACAATGCAATATAGCGGAAATCATATGAGATTCCGTTAAATAATACAATTTTTAAGGAGGATTTCTCATGTCAACAAAGGCTAATTACAAGATTGACGAAATCGGTAAAGGTAAAGTCGGATTTTCCAAGACTCGTTCCATTATCGAAGCAGCTTTCTACGGAAACAACGTAGTAAAAGTTAACACACTGAAAGAAGCTTACAACTTAGCTAAAAATTCACCGGGTACTGTCGTAACAGATATGCCTATTAAAGATGGTGAAACATTTGGTCTTGACAGTGATGCAAAAGTTCTGTTATTCAACGATGGTGCAGTAACAGGTCGTTATGCAACAGCTCGTCGTATCAAAGGCGAACCGGGTGTTGATGAAGTTAAGCTTGATAAAGTAGTTATGGATGCTATTTATGAAACACGTTGGAAAACAATGTACCATGCAGAATGTTTCGTAGGTCTTGATCCTGAATTTATGGTAAAGGCTCATCTCTTAATTCCGGAAGGAGAAGAGAATTTACTTTACAACTGGATGATTAACTTCCAGTATATGTCTGATGAATATGTAAAAATGTACAAAAACTCCAAACCGGTTGGAGATGGCAAAGAGCCGGATATCTACATCTTCTCTGATCCTCAGTGGGTTCCACACGAGGCTCCGGATGTTGATTATAGCTGCTTAAGCGATCCTCTTACACTTTGCTATTTTGATACAAATGAAAACTGTGCAGCTATCCTTGGTATGAAATACTTTGGTGAGCACAAAAAAGGTACTCTGACAATGGCTTGGGCACTTGCTAACAGAAATGGTTATGCATCCTGCCACGGCGGTCAGAAAGAATACATCTTAGCTGATGGTTCTAAATTCGTTGCATCTGTTTATGGTTTATCAGGATCCGGTAAATCCACATTAACACATGCAAAACATGGTGGAAAATATGAAATCAAAGTTCTTCATGACGATGCTTTCATTATTAACACAGATACATGTTCTTCCGTAGCTCTTGAGCCTACATATTTTGATAAGACAGCAGATTATCCTACAGGATGTCCTGATAATGAATACTTATTATCTGCTCAGAACTGTTCTTGTACATTAGACAGCGAAGGCAAGATTCAGTTAGTAACAGAAGATATCAGAAATGGTAATGGACGTGCTATCAAATCCAAATTATGGTCTCCTAACCGTGTAGATAAGATTGATGCTCCGGTTAACGCTATTTTCTGGATTATGAAAGATCCTACCATTCCGCCAGTAGTTAAATTAAAAGGTGCTGCTTTAGCTTCTGTTATGGGTGCTACACTTGCAACTAAGACTTCCACAGCAGAACGTGTTGCTGCAGGAACAGACTTAAATGCAATCCGTATCGTACCATATGCTAACCCATTCAGAACATATCCATTAGTTAACGACTATGAGAAGTTCAAAAAGTTAGTAGAAGAGAAGAATGTAGACTGCTACATCGTTAATACAGGTGATTTCATGGGTGAGAAGGTTAAACCTGCTGATACTCTTGGAATTCTTGAAACAATCGTTGAAGGTAAAGCTAAATTCGAACAGTGGGGACCTTTCGATGATATCGAAATCATGAACACATGGGATGGTCAGACAGAAGGATTCAAGAACTTCAAAGCTGACGTTAGTGATGCTGATTACAAAGCACAGTTGAAAGCTGCTATGCAGACTCGTGTAAATGCAGTTGAAGGCTTTGCAACAAACAAAGAAGGATACGATAAACTTCCTGATGAAGCTTTAGCAGCTCTTCAGAAATTAGTTGATGCTCTTAACTAATTAGCATTTAGCTGATGAATGATAGAGAGGGATATATGATTTCATATATCCCTTTTTCTGTATAAAAAACTATGCAAATAAACATTTTGTAAAAATAATAAAATTGGGAGAAGGAAAATGCACTATAATTGCCTGATAGTAGATGATGAAAAAGAACTGGCACAAATGACCTGTGAATATTTTAATCTTTTTGACGTAGCAAGTATCTGGACAGATTCGGTTAAAGGCTGTGAAGAACTTCTGGCAGAGCATACGGTAGATATTCTTTTGTTAGATATTAATTTGCAGGAAGAAAGCGGATTTGCCTTATGTAAAAAAATTAGAGACACTTCCGATATACCGATTTTGTTTATCAGTGCAAGACAGAGTGATGAAGATATTTTGGTTGCACTAAATATTGGTGGAGATGACTATATTAAGAAGCCTTTTTCCTTAAATATTTTATTAGCAAAAGTAAAGGCCATGTTAAAACGTGTTAACATTTCTCAAAATAATGTGATGCAACAGAATAGTGGTAATTTCTGGTTGGATGAAAGCACGATGAGGGTAGGAGTTGGAGAAAAGGAAGTGCAGTTAAAAGCAAAAGAGTTTAAGTTACTTTCCTGCTTGTTTGAACACCGCAATACGATTGTAACAAAAGAAGTGTTATTTGATACAGTATGGGGAGATACCTTTTTTAGTGACGGAACGTTGAATGTACATATTCGAAAGCTGCGTGAGAAATTAGAAGAAAATCCAAATGAACCTAAGTTGATCAAAACAGTGTGGGGGACCGGATATATTTTAGAGATTCATACGAAATAAGAAACATTTTGTGAGGAAAGATATGAAGCTGAAGCAAATAGCTGTAGTATTTACGATTATAATGGTGGCTTTGATGCTGCTAATAAATATGCAGATTAGGAAAGATGAAAAAAGTACCATAGACATGGTTTTCTATAATGGAGAATTAAAACAGATAGAGGAAGAATTGGCTTTTGGAGAGACAAGAGAGGCTGTTGAGCAGAGGCATGAATGTGAAATGTTGCTTTGCACAGACGAAGATTATTCCAGAAGACTGAGCCAATGCTTGGAAAATGAAAGCATTATTTTAGACTATGAGAAGGATGGCGAAATAGTCGGAAAGTTTATCTGGCATGAGAAAAGCAGTAAATATGATGCACTGCGAGAAAGGCTACAAGTGCAGATGATTTGTACCTGCGTGATTATATTACTGACGGTTTATGCTATTCTTTTTCTGGTTTACAGATATTATGTGAAGCCATTTCGAACCTTGCAGGAATTTTCAGCAGAAATTGCCAAAGGGAATCTGGAGCTGGCATTACCGATTGAGAAGCATAATTTTTTCGGTGTATTTACGGAAAGCTTTGATTTGATGCGACAGGAATTGAAACGAGCACGAGAAAGTGAATATCAGGCGAATATTAGTAAAAAGGAATTGATTGCAGAATTATCACATGATATCAAAACCCCAATTGCTACCATTAAAGCCACATGTGAGGTGATGCAGGTAGTAGAAACGAAACAGGAGACACTTGATAAAGTTGGTGTTATCGCAAGTAAGGCAGAAATGATTGATAATTTGATTGGCAATATGTTTCATGCTACCTTAGAAGAACTGGAAGTCTTGAAAGTAGATGTGGCGGAAGAAAGCTCACTTCTGATACCACAGATGTTTCAAGATTTTCGTTACTATGGGCAGATTGTTCTGGAAAATGAGATACCGGAATGTTTGTTATTATATGACAAATTACGTTTACAACAGGTGCTTGATAATATTTTAAATAATTCCTATAAATATGCAGGAACCGTTGTAAAAGTTCGTTTTCGAGAAGAAAAAGAAGGAGTTTTCATTGAGATTCGGGATTTTGGCGCGGGTGTTTCCGAAGAAGAAATGGCATTGATACGAGAGAAGTTTTATCGGGGCAGTAATACCGGCGGAAAGTCCGGTTCAGGACTTGGACTATATCTTGCGAGTAATTTTATGGAGCAGATGGGCGGTGGTATGGAGTATTACAATGAGAAAGGATTTGTAGTATCGTTGTTTCTTGCCAAAGTATAAATAGGTTCTTTGTTATTTTGGAGAGAAAGAAAATATGGATAAGATAGAAAATTTAAGAATCAGTTAAGAAATAGACAGGGATTGGGAAAAGATTTCCGGCAGGAAAGTTTCTATAATAAATCTTGTAAGAAGAGTGACAGAGGCATTTTTCTGAGAGAAAGAAGATGGAGGATAATTTTATAATGGAAACTATTTTACAGGCAAAGGACCTATGCAAATCTTTTTCTAACGGCGGGGTGCAACAGCATGTACTTAGAAACTTGAATTTAGAAATTAACAAGGGTGATTTTGTTGTTATCATGGGAAGTTCGGGTTCCGGCAAAAGTACTATGTTATATTCCTTGTCAGGTATTGACAGACCGACTCTTGGTAAGGTGTTATTTGAAGGAGAAGATATCTCAAAATATAACAATGATAAATTAGCTGTTTTTCGGAGAAATCATTGTGGATTTGTTTTTCAGCAGAATTTCTTAAATGATACAATGGATGTGCTTGATAATATTATGGTAAGTGGTCTTCTTGTTAGCAAAAATCGTAAGCAGATTGCGGCAAGAGCCAAGGAGTTATTGAAACAGGTTGGATTGAATGAAGAAGCTTTTCATAAATTCCCGACACAATTATCCGGAGGGGAAGCGCAAAGAGTGGCAATTGTAAGAGGTATGATAAATACTCCACAAATTTTATTTGCGGATGAACCCACAGGTGCATTGAATTCCCAGAATACAGAACATGTATTGGATGTTATGACAAAGTTCCATGAAGAAGGACAGACAATTGTTATGGTAACACATGACATGCGTTCAGCCAGAAGAGGTAACCGGATTTTGTATCTGAAGGATGGTGTGATTACCGGAGAGTTAAATCTTGGAAAGTATATAAGCGGAGATAGAAAACGCCACGATGATTTAAGAAGCTTTTTGCAGGAAATGGGGTGGTAATATGTATCGTCTTATTTTCATTGCAAAGAATAATTTGAAAAAAAAGAAAAGTGATGTTGCCGTATTATTTTTCTTAATTATGTTAGCAGCACTTTTGTTGTATGTGAGTATTTCGGTATTGACCCATACGAAAGATATCATTCAGAATGTGTATGACAAAACAAATTCAGCAGATTTCTTCCTTTCATCCGGATGTGAGAAGGTGGAAGAAATAACTTCTGTGCTGGAAGAACAGCCGGAAGTGGTGGAACTGGAAAAAGGAAAAGGGATTTATTTGCTATCTCTTGATTATTATAAAGGTGCAGAACGAAACGAAGAAAAGGGAAATAGTTTTCTGATTCAGCCAATCAAGAAAGAACAGAAAATGAATACCATTCCTGAGATAGAGAATTTGCAGGCGGATTCCATTTTACTTCCTTATCATATGAAAGCATCAAGCGGATACCGCATAGGAGATACCATCCATTTATCAATAGGAGAAACAGAAAAAGATTATACGGAAAGTGGGTTTGTGGAAGATATATTCTTTTCTACCTTGTTAAATATTGATTGCATACAGTGCTATATTACGGATGAAGAATATCAGAAACTGGTAGAGGAAGAAAGTGTAGCGTCTTCCGGACAAGTTACTGTTTACCGGGTGATATTACAAGAGGGAACAGATACAATGGACTTTGAAGAAAAGGTATCTGTCATTTTGAATAAAGAAATACCGGAGTATGCCTTCTATATGAACATGATGATGGATATGGATAGCATGAAGGTTGGAAATGCTATGATGTCAAATATCATCATGGGCATTATTTTAGCTTTTTCACTGGTGCTTATTGCGGTTGCATTGATTATCGTACGTTTTAGTGTAAAAAATTTTATCAAAGGAAATTTGAAAAATATTGGTATTCTAATGGCAATTGGATATACGGCGAAACAGCTAATCTTTGTTTCTATGGTTGAAATGCTTAGTATTGCTTTTTTTGGCTCGATTATAGCAATTCTTTTAGGAAATATCTTAAGCAAACCGGTTGGTAATATGGAGGCTTCTTTTATCGGATTAAGCTGGAATCCGGCGTTTGATGCAAAAGCGGCATTTATCGTTGGTATCATCGTTTGCATAGTAATTTGGGCAGTTACTTATTTTGCCAGTCATATTTATAGAAAGATAAGTGTATTGGAGGCCATGAGAGGAGGGCTCGCAACACACAATTTTCATAAGAGTTCCCTTCCGCTGGAAAAATGTCCTTTGCCCCAAGGGCTGACACTTGGCTGTAAAAGTATTCTGGAGGAAAAGGCAAAGTATATTGCAATTTTTTGTATTACAATACTATTAAGTATTGCAAGCAGTACAGGTTTTGCCCTATATCAGAATTTTGGAAAAAATACGGATGTGTTATTTAAGATGATTAGTTTAGAATTAGGGGATGCAATCATAAGCGGAGATAATATTGAAGAAAAAAGAGAAGAAATAGAAGACCTAGAAATGATTTCCAAAGTGAATTCTTATAATAATGATAAGATTACAATCTATACCGAAGAGGAAAAAACAACGGTTGCATGCGAATTTTGGGATACACCGGAAAAGATTGATAATATGTCTATGATAGAAGGAAAACTTCCCGAATATGATAATGAGATAGTAGTTAGTATGACACTAAAAAGAGAGCTTGGAATAGAACTTGGAGATGTTGTTTATGTAGAAGGACAGCAGGAAAAAGAGGATTTCGTTGTATGTGGATTTAACCAGAGAATGGCAGGACTGGGAAGAGGAACCCTAATGACGATGGAAGCCGGAAGGCGTCTCAATGGAGAAAGTCCTACGATGAAGATTTATGCTTATTTAAAGGATGGTTATTCCTTTGGGGATTTGGAAGAAAAAATATTACAGAAGTTTCCGAATGTTACCATTTTGGACAGTAAAGCAACGGCTGCTAATATTACTTCGACATTAAGTGGGGGAATGTTTTTAATCTGTTTGGTTTTCGTAGGTATTACGGTTTTCATTGTTTTCTTAGTTGTGAATTTGCTTGTAAAAACCAAGATGATAAGCGAGTGGAGACAGTATGGAATTTACAAGGCATTAGGTTTTACGACAAAACAACTTATTGTACAGACCATGATGAGTAATCTGCCGGTGATTACAGCAGGAGCAATTACAGGAGGTATTTTATCTATTTATATATTGAATCCGTTCGTTGGATTTTGCTTAAGCACCTGTGGTATTTTTGAGTGCGATTTGAGTATTCAGCCAATATGGTTTTTGACCAGCGTAATAATTATAGTGACAGTAGCGGCAATTGTATCTTTTTCATGCTCATTTAAAGTACGGAAACTGAAACCGATTGAGATGTTGAATGAGGAATAAAATGGAACCCATAATTTGCTAGTTGATAACATAAAATTTTGTTGTATTTTATGTCATCCTCGGATATAATATAAGTAACCTGAAATGTACGACAATTCTTGTTATTTTGAACCTACAGTTACTTTAAACGGGATTCCTATATTTCCATGTGGATGTCAGGCCTCCGGTCTTAGAACCTTATGCAGTGGAAGGCAGAAATATGGTTGCGGTTACCCACCTAGCTATAGCTAGGAGTCAAAATACAAGATCCGGCATTTTGGGGATATACGAAAGAAAAAGCAGTCAGTTTTGGCTGCTTTTTCTTTTCTGATAAAACAAGCGTGCCTGCGGTGGTTTGTTAATTATGTACAATTTCTACAAAGTAAATATGAGTTTCGCAATTACCTAGAGAAGTATATTTATGTGGGGAGTAAATTGAATGAATGAAAAGTTTCGTAATATCGGGAAGCTGTTTTGTATTTTGGCAGGACTGGTATTTCTTTTTTGTCTGTGGCTGCATCAGCAGGAAAGTAGAAAAGAAGTACCGGAAGGAGAAAAAATTACAGTAGAAGATGTGCGGATTTTGCTGGAAGCATTGGAGATGCCAGTGGATGTGGAAATGATTTTTGCTGAAAGTAATCAAGAGATGACTACCAATGATGAGACAGAGCAAGAAACATATTTTACATATAATCAATATAAGGCTCTTTATGAACAAATTGGTGGTACAGAAAAAGGAATTCCGGATTTTGCAGAGAAATATGAAGGTTCTTTTGCCATGTTAAAAGAAGATTGGTATGCGGCATATCAATTCATACTTGCGCATTATGATACAGATTCTTCTATTTGGAAAACTACTATATTTATTTTGCAAGTCGATGAGCAGGAAAAGAAACTATATACTCAAAATAGTGAGTATAGCTATTGCTCGTCTTCCTTTGAACATTCCTTTTTTTGCAAAGAAGAAGTGTATGTAAAGGGAGGACAGCTTTTAACAAGTGTGCGTAAGCTTGATGAGAGAACGATTCTGGAAAACGTATGGGTTATGGAGTCTACGGAAGGAGTCATGGATTGTTTTTATCATCATGTGATGTTTCAAGTGAATGGGGAGAACCCGGCAGAACGGGAACAGATAGCGGATTTGACTTTTGAAAATGGAAAGCTTATTGAAGTGCAGGTAAAATCAGATAAAATTCGTGGCAAGTTACTCAGTGTGTCGGATAACGAAATAGAAGTAGAGGGGTATGGTACTTATGAAATAGCAGATAATCTGGAAGTGTATAAGTTGTTTGGGACTTTGGAAAATCAAGGCAAAGAGGATCTGATGTTAGGTTATGATTATACCGATTTTGTTATCTGGAAAGATAAAATATGTGCTGCACTTGTAGCACGAGAAGGAGAACTTGACCAGATACGTGTTTTGCTGAAAAATACGGCAGACGGAACGTATTACTATGAAGAAGCAACGGTTTTGGCAGATGGAGAAGAAATTACTGTTACGGCAAGAGGATTAGAGGAAGGAGAGCGAATTTCTTTTCAGGCACAGGCATTAACGGATAAAGTGATGCTTCAAATTGATGGTGTGGATAAGGCGGATAATGCTTTCCGTGGAAAACTGGAATTTTGTAAAACAAAACAGGGTATGATTATTGTGAATGAATTACCATTAGAAGAATATTTGTATGCGGTAGTGCCGAGTGAAATGCCGGCATCTTATCCGCTGGAAGCTTTAAAAGCGCAAGCGGTTTGTGCCAGAACCTATGCCTATCGTTATATTTTGCAGGCGGGACTTGGCGAATATGGTGCGCATTTGGATGATACGACAGCATATCAGGTATACCATAATATTTCCGAGAATGCAGCAACGACAACTGCCGTAAAAGAAACGACAGGAATGATGTTGTACTACGGAGAGGAACTTGCGCAAAATTATTATTATTCTACTTCTTGTGGGTATGGGACAGATGCGAATGTTTGGAAAAGTGGAAGTGAGCAGGATGTTTCTTATATCCTCGCGGGAAAATATGCGAAACAGTTGGCAGGTGAGGAGAATAATGCAGCAGATATCACTGTGGCGGATAACGAGCAAGGAATGGAAAGTAATAATACATTGTCGGCGCAGGACATGACACAGGAGGAGAATTTTGCAGCTTTCATTCAAACAGTAGATGAGTTGGATTTTGAGAAAGATGAGCCGTGGTATCGTTGGACTTATGAAATAAAAGAGCTTGATGCAAAAAAGATACTTTCCAGAATACAAAGTCGCTATCAGGCCAATGCAAGCCTTATTTTGAAACAAGTAGGAGAAGGTGAAAGTGCCTATTATGTCTCGGAACCGATTGAAGAAATCGGAGAAATAAAAAATATTCAGATAGAAAAAAGAGGCGTAGGCGGTGTGGCAGACGAATTGGTGATTACAGGTAGCAGGGCAACGATTAAAGTAATTTCCGAATACAATATCCGAAGTGTTTTGTGTGACGGAGATAGTGAAGTAATCAGACAGGATGGAAGTATTACTGTACCGGGAACTCTGTTGCCGAGCGGTTTCTTTATCATAGAAACTGGAAAATCCGGTGAAGAAGTGATAGGATATAAATTACTTGGTGGTGGATATGGTCATGGAGTAGGTATGTCACAAAATGGGGCAAAAGCCATGGGAAAATTAGGGTATCGTTACCAAGAGATATTAGGAACCTTTTTTGCGGATTGCGAGGTGCAGGAATGAGAACAGCAACCAGATTGTATTATATATTCAGAGATTTTTCCAGACAAATGACAAGGAAAAACATCAGTTCTTTTGCGGCCAGCGCGGCATTTTTCTTGTTTTTGTCGATTATTCCGTTATTGATGGCACTTTGCGCTATCTTGCCATATACACCGCTTACCGCAGAAAATTTGATTACGATGATTATGCAGGTGACACCTAATGCGATGAATGGATTTGTCGAACAGGTAGTGCATGATGTGTATGAACGGTCAGCAGGAACGATTACCGTATTTGTAATTGTAACGATTTGGTCGGCAGGAAAAGCAATGCTTGCTTTGATACAGGGATTGAATGAGGTAAATGATTTCGAAGAAAAAAGAGGATATTTGTTACTTCGGACGATTGCCTGTTTTTACACCGTCATTATGTTAGTGGCAATTATTATTTCCATGATTATTATGGTATTTGGGAATGTTATCGTAAACATTGCATTACATGATTTTCCGCAATTGCAGATACTGGTACAATTCATTATGCATTTTCGTTTTTTGTTTTCATGGATATTGTTAACTTTGATTTTTGGTATGATTTATGCGTTTGTTCCGGGAATTAAGCTTAGGTTTAAAAGACAACTTCCCGGTGCGGCTTTTGCAGCGGTAGTGTGGAGTGCGGCCTCTTACGCTTTTTCCATTTATGTGGATCATTATAATGGGTTTGGGACTTACGGGAATCTTACAACGGTTGTCATTATGATGTTCTGGTTTTACCTGATGATGTATATTCTTATGATAGGAGCACATATCAATCGTTATTTTGGCCCGGTGTACAAATTCCTGTTTGGATGGCTTGACAAGTCCGGCAAAAATCACTAAAATATCAAGTAATAGTCAATCTTTGTCGTGATGAAAAGATTGATGTTTTATAGAAAAAGGCATAGATGGTGTCAGTAGAGCATTGTTTTCTTGCAGAGAGAGGAAGTCATCGGCTGTAAGCTTCCTTAAGTTCAGATAATGATTTGAATTTCCCACCGGAGCTGCTTAGAGGAAAGACCTAAGGGTTGAGTAGTTTAAGACGCAGAAGCACGTTACGCAAAATGAGAGTCTGTTGTTTTGATTCATTGCAGAAATTTCTAGGGTGAGCAATCAAAATAGCAGGAACTTGGGTGGTACCGCGGAAGATTTCGTCCCATGTGTTTAGACACATGGGATTTTTTTTGTTGTATAGGAAAGTTCTATGAACTTACCTATACAACAAAAAACGCTCCGCTAAGGATGAACACTCGCACGAAAAGGATATGTCAGCAAAGCTGACCGTGCTCGGCTCGCAAAGTGGAGCAAGTCCCTCATGAATGAGGGATTTAGGGAGTTGAAGTGGACTTGTCCACTTTGTTATTCCAGAGGTATTTTAATTAAGAAAGATGAGGAAAAAGAGTAATGAAAGAGAAAATTCAAAAGCTCACAGAACAGTTTGGAGAAGACCTTTCTAAAGTAACCGATTTAACAGCTTTAGAAACATTGCGCCTTGACTATATGGGCAAAAAAGGTCAGATTGCAGAGTTAATGAAAGAACTCGGCAAAATTCCGGTAGAACAGAAAAAAGAAGCAGGACAGATGATTAATACTTTTAAACAGGATGTAACATCCCGTTTTGAAAGCAAAAAAGAAGAACTGGTTCGTGCAGAAGAAGAAAGAATGATTAACGCGGCAGAAGCTTATGACGAATCTCTTCCGACAGAGAACCCATGTGGTTCTTATCATCCGATTACTTTGGTGCAGAGAGAATTGGAAGATATTTTCGAATCTATGGGATTTGATGTAGAAGATTATAATGAAATTGTTGATGATTATCACTGTTTCGAAGCTTTAAATATTCCGAAATTTCATCCGGCAAGAGATATGCAGGATACTTATTATTTATCCAGCAAAAATCAGTTGTTAAAGAGTCATACATCCGCAGCACAGAATGCGATTATGATGAAATATGGTAAGGCGTTGAAGGAAAAAGACCGTCCTATCAGAGCGGTATTTCCGGGAAGATGCTTCCGTAATGAAGCAATTGATGCCTGTCATGAAAATACGTTCTTCCAGATGGAAGGTATTATGATTGACAAAAATATTTCTATTTCTAACTTGATTTACTTTATGAAAACAATGTTGTCTGAGGTGTTTGAAAGAGATGTAACCGTAAGACTTCGTCCGGGCTTTTTCCCGTTCGTGGAACCGGGCTTTGAGTTAGATATCCAGTGCCTTATCTGCGGTGGTGATGGTTGTCCATCCTGTAAGAATTCCGGTTGGCTTGAGCTTTGTCCATGCGGTATGATTCATCCGAATGTATTGAAATATGGCGGTATCAATACAGAAGAAGAACCTGACAAATATACAGGATTCGCATTTGGTCTTGGTCTTACACGACTAGCTATGATGAAGTACGGTGTAAAAGATATTCGTGTATTCAACGAGGGTGATTTAAATGCATTATCCCAGTTTGTAAGTAAATAGGAGGTAGATAACGTGTTCGTATCAATGAATTGGATCAAAGATTTTGTGGACTTAGAAGGTCAGGATCTTGAGAAATTAATACACAGATTTACATTATCCACAGCAGAAGTGGAAGGAATTGAATATAAAGGAAAAGATATTAAAGATGTCGTTGTTGGTGAAATCCTTTCTTGCGAAGAACATCCGGATTCTGATCATCTTCATCTTTTAAAAGTAGATGGAGGAGATGCCATTTATGATGTTGTCTGCGGTGCACCGAATGCGAGAGCAGGTATTAAGACTGCTTTCTGTAAAGTAGGTGGCCAGGTAGGAGAAATTAAAATCAAACCGGCTAAATTGCGTGGTCAGGTTTCTAACGGTATGTGTTGTTCTGCCAAAGAACTTGGTATTTCTGAGGAACATTCCGGTATCATGGAATTAGACCCTGCACTTATAAACGGAACGGATTTGAAAGAAATTTTCCCAATTGAGGATATTATTTTTGAAGTAGATAACAAGTCTTTGACTAACAGACCTGATTTATGGGGACACTATGGTATGGCGCGTGAATTTGCTGCTTTGACAGGTCAGCAGATTAAACCGCTTGAGATTATGGAAAATCCGTATACAGGAGATGCCAAAGTAGCAGTTGAACTTCGCAATGAACTTGCTTACCGTTACACTAGCGTTCGTATTGAGAATGTAACCAAAAAAGTAAGTCCTATGGAAATGCAGATTCGTCTGTATTACTGTGGAACAAGAGCCATCAATCTGCTTGCTGACTTAACAAACTATATTATGCTGGAATTAGGACAGCCGACTCATGCTTTTGATGGCAATAAGATTGGCAAGATTGTCGTAGATACACCGAAGGAAGATATTAAATTCACAACACTGGATGGTGTAGAGCGTGATATTACAACAGATACTTTGATGATTTATGACAACGATACACCGGTAGCAATCGCTGGTATTATGGGCGGTCTTGACAGTGAAATCGTAGATGATACCAATTCTGTTGTACTGGAATCTGCGAACTTTGATGCTGTCAGCATTAGAAAATCTGCTGCAAGAATGGCACATCGTACCGATGCATCTGCACGTTATGAGAAGACTCTTGATCCGGAAATGACCATGCAGGCAGTGAAACGATTCATTAAATTGATTAAGGACATTGATCCGGATTGCGAATGTGCAAGCCAGATTACCGATGTTTATCAGTATAAATATCCGGAAATTGAGGTAAGCTTTGATAAACCATTCGTAGACAGATATACCGGTATTGATATTTCCTGTGAACGAATCAAAACTACTTTAGAGCAGCTTGGTTTCGAGACAACACAGAATGGTGAAAGTTTTGTGACGAAGGTTCCTAGCTGGCGTGGAACAAAGGATGTCAGCATGAAGGCCGACATTATTGAAGAAATTACCCGTATTTATGGCTATGATAACTTTGAAATTAAGACGACTTTATCTCCGCTTCTTCCTGCGAAAACAACAGAGCGTAGAAAAGAAGAGAACCAGATTAAAGATTTGTTAGTTAAAACATATGCTATGAATGAAATCCACACAAGAGTATGGTGTGATCCGGATGCACTCAAGAACCTCGGACTTGCGCCGGAAGAAAATGTGCGCATTCTGGGCAATGCAGATGATAACGGTATTCTCAGAACTAGTTTATTCCAGAGCTTTTTACCGATTGTTTATAATAATCGTAATTATAAGCCGTCTTTTGGCATTTTTGAAATCGGAAGAACGGTTCTTGGAGAAAAAGAAGATGGGACAGCAGATGAACATCGTATGCTAGGTATTGCTATGTACAGCAAGGAAGTAACAGAAAAGAATCTGTATATCAACGCTGTGCAGTTAATCAATACGATTGTAAGCCAGTTAAAACACAAAAAAGTAGAATATACCAAAATAGAAGTAGAGCATACATGGCAGCATCCAAAGAATACTTCTGCGATTATGGTAGATGGAAAGAGAATTGGTGTATTGAATACATTACATCCAAAAACTCTGTCTAAGATTGCGAAGAATGCAGTTGTTGTATGTGTGGAAATTGATATGGATGAACTTCTTGCCGTAGAATTTAACGGTCTTGAATTTGCAGAGCCGTCCAGATTCCCTAGCATGGAATATGACCTCTCCCTTTTGATGCCGGAAGGAGTCAGATTTGATGAGATTTCTACCTGTTGGAAGAAACTGAGAATTAAAGAATTACGTGAAGTTTCTGTTATTGATATTTATGATGCTCAGGGCGTTAAGAGTATTACTGTCAGATTCTCATTTGGTCTGGATGACAGAACTTTGACCGGTGAAGAAGTACAGAGCCATATTGATAAGATTCTGGCAAATCTGGAAACTATTGGAGTAAAAATGAAATTGTAATAATGGAAAAAATCCTTATATGGAAGATTTTTTCCATGCGAGATTTGTGCCTGCGCACACTTGACACAAACTCGTTGTACGAAAAAAATGTATGTAGAAATGAGGCGTAAAAATGGAACATAAAAATACATGGCAGACTTATGATGAAAAGCAGTTGAAAGAAGTGGATGCTTTTGCGAAAGAGTACATGGAGTTTCTGGATAACGGAAAAACCGAAAGAGAATGTATTGATACAATTGTGAACCGTATTGAAAAAGAGGGCTATCAGGAATTAGAAACACTGATTCAAAAAAAGAAACCATTGAAATGCGGTGATAAAGTCTATTCCGTATGGATGAACAAATCAATCGTTATGTTCCAGATTGGAGAAAAGGCAATGACCGAAGGTATGAACATTTTAGGTGCGCATATCGATTCCCCTCGTCTGGATGTGAAACAGAATCCATTATATGAGGATGGCGGTTTTGCCTATCTGGATACCCACTATTATGGTGGCGTGAAGAAATACCAATGGGTGACCATTCCTCTTGCAATTCATGGTGTTGTTGTGAAAAAAGATGGCACAACTGTTGAAGTCAATATTGGTGAAAACGAAGATGATCCGGTATTCTTTATCTCTGATTTGTTGATTCATTTAGCGCAGGAACAGCTTGAGAAAAAAGCAGCCAAAGTAATTGAAGGCGAAGCGTTGGATATCGTTATCGGAAATAAGCCGCTTATTATTGATAAAAAGCTGGAAGAAGCAGATACCGGAAAAAATGAAGATACAAAGGAAGAAGCCAAGGCAGAAAAAGATGCTGTGAAAAAGGGTGTTCTTGCTATTTTAAAAGATACCTATGAAATTGATGAAGAGGATTTCATTTCTGCTGAACTGGAAGTAGTACCTGCCGGAAAAGCAAGAGAAGCAGGTTTTGACAGAAGTATGATTCTCGGTTATGGACAGGACGACAGAGTTTGTGCATTTTCTTCCTTGAAGGCAATGCTTGAAGTTGACAAAACTGACAGAACGGCATGCTGTATTCTTGTTGACAAAGAAGAAATCGGCAGCGTTGGTGCAACTGGTATGCGTTCTAAATTCTTTGAGAATACGGTTGCAGAAGTGATGAACTTGACCGGAGAATATAGCGAACTGAATGTCAGAAGATGCCTTGCAAAATCTTGTATGTTATCCTCTGATGTAAGTAGTGCATATGATCCAAGTTTTGCAGCAAGCTTCGATAAGAAAAATGTGGCATTCCTCGGTGGCGGTATGGTATTCAATAAATTCACGGGGTCTAGAGGAAAATCCGGTTCCAATGATGCTAATGCAGAATATCTGGCTCATATCCGAGCCATTTTAGAGAAAGAAAAGGTGAATTTCCAGACGGCAGAACTGGGTAAGGTTGACCTTGGCGGTGGCGGAACAATTGCGTACATTCTTGCACTGTACGGTATGAATGTAATCGACAGTGGCGTAGCAGTTATGAACATGCATGCACCATGGGAAGCAACCAGCAAAGCCGATGTATATGAAGCGAAAAGAGGATATGTGGCATTCCTTAAGAATGCGGCATTATAAAATGGAGAATACAGAATTGAAAACATCAGATTTTTATTTTGACCTACCGGAAGAATTGATTGCACAGGACCCACTAGAGGACCGTTCCAGTTCCAGAATGCTTCTTCTGAATAAAAACACCGGCGAAATGGAACATCATGTTTTTCGTGAAGTAATCGATTATCTGCATCCGGGAGATTGTCTGGTACTGAATAATACCAAAGTTATTCCGGCGAGACTCATGGGTGTGAAGGAAGATACTGGCGCATCCATTGAGGTGCTTCTTTTGAAAAGAAAAGAGAACGATGTATGGGAGACTTTGGTAAAACCCGGTAAGAAAGCAAGACCGGGAGCAAAATTATCTTTTGGCGATGGACTTCTGACCGCAGAAGTGTTAGAGGTAGTGGAAGAAGGCAATCGACTGATTCAGTTTCATTACAAAGGTATTTTTGAAGAGGTCTTGGATAAGCTTGGAGAAATGCCGCTGCCTCCTTATATTACTCATAAATTACAGGACAAAAACAGATATCAGACGGTATATGCGAAATACGAAGGCTCGGCGGCTGCACCGACAGCAGGCCTTCATTTTACCCAGGAACTTCTGGCGAAGATTGAAGCGAAAGGAATTGATATTGCTTATGTAACGCTTCATGTAGGACTTGGCACTTTCCGTACGGTAAAGGTGGATAATATATTAGAACATCATATGCACTCGGAATACTACCAGATATCACAGGAAGCAGCCGATAAAAT
>JAFSHK010000024.1 GCA_017440375.1 Lachnospiraceae bacterium | reverse complement strand
TTGCTTGTTAGCAAATTTTCTACTGTATCTGTTGGACAAACCGATTATCAATATCGGTTTCTGGATAACGGCGATAACCTTGACAGGAATGCTATTTTATTATGATGAAACCATGAATAAGAAAAAATACTATTTGACTAAAGATAGTGATTGAGGCACAGAAACATGGCATATGTATGCTGAAGGGATTGCTGGAAAATGGGGTGGAAGCCCAACAGACCATGTATTCAAAGGAAGACGTAAAGATTCGTATTATTCGAAATGGGGAAAGTCGAGAAGTCTTATTTCATGGTATTATTAAGAATGCAAAAATATTTGTTGAAAATGAGGTTTATCATATTGAAATATTTGCTGTAACAGTAAGTGAAATGCTAGATAGGAAAAAGAGTCAAAAATCCTTTCAAGATATTAGGATGACATATAAGCAGGCTGTTAACAGGATTTTGGAGCCGTATGAAAGTATGACGGCACTATATTCGAAAGAAGCAAACGAGAGATTGCAAGAACCGGTAATTCAATATGGAGAAATGGATTGGGAATTTTTGATACGTTTGGGAAGCCATCTGCATATACCGATTTATGCAGACTGTTTGAGTGGAAGAACAATATTACATTTTGGAATGCCACAAGGAAATCTGGTTAATGCGAAATTTGATTCATACCATGTAGGGATAAGCCAAAAATATCATGAGGTAGGTAAAGGGAAAAACAATATTACGAGGAAAGAGTATCTATATTATATTGTTTCTAGTGATAAAAACTATCAAATAGGCGATAAGCTTCGCATTGGAATGTGTAATTATGTGATATACCAAAAATATGCACAATTTATCCATGATAAAATGGAATTTACTTATTGGGTAGGTGAATGTGGGAACTGGTACATACCATATATTGCGCATGAGCAGTTGACAGGTATGGAATTTGCCGGAACTGTTATCAAGACACAGACAGATACAACTAATATTTGTTTACAGGTAGATAAACCATATAAAGGGGCAGAATATGACTGGGAGTGGACACCGACATCCGGTAACATTATGTATGCGATGCCTGAGAAAGGAACTTCGGTTAAACTATGTTTCGGTTCAGAGATAGCCTCAGAAGGTATAGCAACGATTAATGTAAGAGATAACGGAGACATCATCCATGATAACTAGACTTTTATAAGCAAGCGTTAGTTAAAGCCTGTGTAGTAGGAGGCGGATTAGAGACAATAGAGGCGGTGACAAAAGAATATCCGGTACTAATTGACGAAGTTCAATATGCTCCAGAATTGTTTACTTATATAAAAATATATGTAGACCAAAATCATAATCCGGGAGCATTCTTGCTTACTGGTTCACAGGTGTCTATGTTAATGCGAGGTGTGCAGGAAGCGTTAGCAGTAATTTATTCACACAAGATGGATGTTAAATTCCGTTAAGAAATAGTTGACAAACAACATTATATGATTTATTATAAACCCATCAGAGAAATTCTAATAGTGTGCAGTTCGCACATTCAGACAGTTTCTGTCAGATTTTTCTAATTACTAATTAAATAAGACAGGAACTGTGTAAAGAATGGGGAAGGTATATCAGTATCCTGTCAATGCAAGGGAGGATACGATATGCAAAGAAATGTTATCAGGAAGCATGGACTTAAGGAAAAAGAGAAATTCTGGACAAGGTGGTTTCGCTGGCAAGGCAATCATAAGGTACATAAGCAGTTTAAAGATCGTCTTTTTCGATTTTTGTTTGAGAAGGATAAAGAAGCATTACTTCAGATTTATAATGCGCTGAATGGAACTCATTATGAGGATGCATCCCAGTTACAGGTAGTAACGATTGAAAATGCCGTTTATATTGTGATGAAAAATGACTTGGCATTTGTATTAGCCGGAACCATGAATCTGTATGAACACCAGAGTACCTATAATCCCAATATGCCGGTAAGATTTTTAATCTATCTGGCATCCGAGTATCAGAAGGTAGTGCAGGAGGCAGAAGAAAGTTTGTATGGAGAGGTGCAGCGTATTAGAAGAATACGCACAGTTTGTAGCAATCTCCAGAGAATATGTAGCAGAAGGAATGAACAGACAGGAGGCACTGAATATGGCAATCAGTTATTGTGTTGAACATGGTATCTTAGCGAAATTTTTGCGAAAGAATCGCTCGGAGGTGGTAGGGATGTTGTTGGAAGAATTTGACGTAGATAAGTATGAGCGAAGCCTAAGAAGAGAAGGATATGAGGAAGGAATGGAACAAGGGGAGCAACGAATTAATAAATTAATAATATTACTAACAGAACAAAATCGTACGGATGATTTAGTTAAGGCAGCACAGGATAAAGAATATCGAGAGAAATTATTCCATGAATATAATTTATAGATTTATTGAAAGTATTGATGCTTTTTGAAGGTAATAAGGTTCCAATGGCTATGAGTCATATGGAACCTTATTTTTGTGATGACAAACTGTCTAAAATTACATTTTCAAATTATTCATCAATAACATTAACCGCATCTTTGACGTATTTCCGTTCCATTTGATGATGCATTTTCCGGGTTTCTACCGAATCAAACAGAATGGAAAAGTCGTAATCTTCCGGATAGAGTTCTGTGGCAGCAACGTGCAGTTTTACCCGTTTGTGATTTATCCAGATTTTTTCATTTGGCATTTGTACTCGTAAAATACCTTTTTCATTGATTGGTTCACATACAATGCCTATTTTTTTATCCGGATAAATCATGACACTGTCACCGATATGGAATTTATGTGTCAATGCCTGCTGTTTCTCGGTAGAAGTTGTTTTTTGCTTCTGAATCTTAGGTATAGTTTTGTTTGACATTTGATGTTGCGTTTGCGTGGCAAATTCATTACCATATGCCGCCAGTTCAGCGGTATGCAGCATGTCATCCGGCATACCTAATTTTTTCGCAATAGAAAAAGCACAGCTTTCACCAGCTTCTCCAATAATCAGTTGATAGAGCGGCTTCAGATTTTCCTTATCAAAATCCATTCGTGCATTTATAATAGCGGTTTCTTTCTGGGCATAATGCTTTACCTCGGGATAATGTGTTGTGACCAGAAAGAGTGCATTGCTGCTTTTCAGGCGTTCTAATACTGCGATGGCAATTCCCATACCTTCTGTCGGGTCGGTTCCGGAGCCGAGTTCGTCCATGATAACCAGACTTTCGCTTGTAAGTTCATCCAAAATTCCCAGAATGTTTTTTAAATGTGACGAAAAAGTAGATAGGTTTTCGGATAAATTTTGTCCATCTCCGATATCGCATAAATAGTTGGAATTCATACAGATGTCAGCTTCTTTGCAGGCAACGTGCAGACCACATTGTGCCATCAGGCTATTTAACGCAACGGTTTTAATGGATACGGTTTTTCCACCGGTGTTTGGTCCGGTGATAATGACACCACGAATGCCGTTTCCGATCTGGAATTGTAACGGAACACTGATGGATTTATCCATAAGCGGATGGCGGGCATCTGTCAGTCGTATTTTGCGGTCAGTATTGATTGTTGGTTCGATTCCATCATATGCCAGACTTAATTTACCTTTGGAAAAAGCAAAATCCAGTTTTTCGATTGTTCGCACGTTTTGCAGAAAAGAGGGTAGTTCGCTTAAAAACATTCCCGTCAGTTCATAACGGATGCGGATTTCTTCATTTTCTTCATCCAATTTCAAGTTTTGGATCGTTTCATAGTGTTTGCCAACAGCAGTGGGTTCAATGAAAAGAGTATTTCCGGTAGAGGATTTGTCAATCAAAATACCGGGAATCTGGTGGCGATACTCTTTTTTAACAGGAACACACATATGTCCGTTTCTGGTAGTGGCAAAATTATCGGACATGTAGCTTTTGTGCGTGCGCATAACCTGTTCTGCCTTTTCACGGACTTTTGATTCTTCCGTAGCTAATTTGCTGCGAATGGATTGCAGTAGTTTTGTGGCATAATCGTCAACAACACCGTTCCTTATCTGCATGCGGATCGTTTCACGAAGGTCATTGCATGCAGTCAGATTTTCTTCATAATATGCCAGTGCAAAATCGTATGCTTTACATTGGTTCAGATAATCTTGCAAGCGTTTTACAGCCACAAGAGCATCGCCTACTTTTTCTAATTGCTCGGCAGTCAGACAACCTTCTTTTTCTGCTATTTCAATGATTTGTGGAATATCCAGAAAAGAAACAAGCGGTGGATTTCCGGCTTTTTCAATCATTTGCTTTGCTTCGGTTGTTTCTTTCAACCAGAGTTTTAACTGGCTTTCCTTCAGACAAGGTGTCATTTCGGTGATTTGATGTTTCGCAGCATCTGTCATGGCATAGTTAAGCCATAGTTCTTTTATTTTGTCAAATTCTAATGTTTTTTCGGTATGATTCATTGTGATAAAACTCCTTATGATATAATTATTTACATTACGTTAAGGACTTGTAGCAGTCATATTCAACATATCCGTGGATGTGGTTTAAGGCACCTTCTACCAATTCGGTAGCCATTAGGCAGTCAATAGCTGGTAAGTGTACGGTTTTTCCGGCTAAAATTCCGTAATCAGCGGCAGTTTTGAAGCCACGAGCATGGTAGTTTGCCGGATTGCCTTCTACCAGCACTGCGTTAAATCCCATTTCTTTTGCTTTCTGAAAGCCATATTCAATCAGTTCTTTTGAGATATGCTGTCTTTGCAAAGAAGTTTTGACAGCAGCAGGACTAAGTAGTAGCAATTCGTCTGCATATTTTTCTTCCAGAGAAAAACGTGAAAACATGACATAGCCAATGACTTCGTCAAGTTCATCAACCATAATCAGTTCTAATTCTGGGAGATAGTTTGAGTGATTGCGAATTTCTTCGACTAGACTACGTACAAGTTTACCTTCGTGTTCGTTATCATGTTCGGTAAAAACTTTTTCTACTAGGTTCAGTGCTTTTGTTTCATATTTTGTTTCCATTGATTTTATAATTCGTTTCATAAATTTGGTCTCCTTTATATTTGATGGTTTTGGGGGGAATAATTATTTACAAGATTTTTGGACAGGAAAGGAGAATAGAATAAAAAAGTCATGGTATCCCTGCAACAGGTTCACCATGACTATAATTTAAAAATACAAATGAAAATATAAATATGAGATTGGATATAAAAGTCAGACCACCTACGAGCACTTTTATATCACATAAAAATAGCATGACATCTGCCATGCGTTCTCATCAAAATATATCGTGTTTGTGAATCGTATTGCAAAATGGATAAAAGGACAGACTCCAAGCAGGAAAAACCGTCACCATAACTATTTAATTAGTTCTGTTCTCCATAAATAACAATTAACAAACACATTCCTCACTTAAAAATTTTTGATTGTTACATTGTCATCATATAGAGGAAGACTCTGTTTGTCAATAGGGAAATGAATTTTTTTATTTTTAATATAGCTATTTTTAAAATATTTACTCTTTACATACCGAACAAATGTTTGTATAATGAGAGCGGAGGATGTTTTTATGGAACAAATATCATTATTTGACAATAGAGAACAGAGTATTCCCTTAGCGAGCCGATTGCGACCGCAGAAGCTGGAGGATTTTATCGGACAGGAACATTTGCTTGGACATGGCAAAATGTTGCGGAATCTGATTGAACAGGATCAGATTTCCTCGATGATATTTTGGGGACCGCCGGGAGTCGGTAAGACAACGCTTGCTAGTATTATTGCGGGTAGAACGAAAGCCACCTTTATCAATTTCAGTGCAGTAACCAGTGGGATTAAAGAAATCAAAGAGGTGATGAGTCAGGCAGAAATCAGTCGCAAGATGGGGATTCGGACCGTTCTTTTTGTGGATGAAATTCATCGCTTCAACAAAGCACAGCAGGATGCGTTTCTTCCTTATGTAGAGAAAGGGAGTATTCTGTTGATTGGTGCGACCACAGAAAATCCATCGTTTGAAGTGAATGCGGCTTTGTTGTCAAGATGCCGAGTGTTTGTATTAAAAGCATTGGAAGAGGAAGAAATCGTGAAGTTGTTGCAGAATGCCATTCAGAGTCCTCTAGGTTTCGGACAGCAGAAAATTTCGATCCGGATAGAGCATTTGCATGCAATTGCTGTTTTTGCCAATGGGGATGCAAGGACATCCCTAAATACATTAGAAATGGCGGTTATGAATGGTGAAATACAAGCAGATGGCAGTATTCTTGTAACCGATGAGGGAATGGCACAATGTATCAATCGAAAATCATTATTATATGATAAATCGGGAGAAGAACATTATAATTTGATTTCCGCTTTGCATAAATCAATGCGAAATAGTGATCCGGATGCGGCGATTTACTGGATGTGTCGTATGCTAGAGGGTGGAGAGAATCCACTTTATATTGCAAGAAGACTGATTCGATTCGCCAGTGAGGATATCGGTATGGCAGATAGCCATGCTTTGCAGGTGGCGGTAGCAGTTTATCAGGCTTGCCATTTTCTGGGAATGCCGGAATGTGACGTGCACCTGACACATGCGGTCACGTATCTTGCTATGGCACCGAAATCCAATGCTTTATATCGAGCGATTGAGCATTGCAAAGAAGATGTGAGGACGAAGAATGCAGAGCCGGTACCGCTTCAGCTCCGCAATGCACCAACGAAATTGATGGAAGATTTGAACTATGGAGAAGGGTATGAGTATGCCCATAATGCGGAAGAAAAATTGACCAGAATGGAATGCTTGCCGGAATCTATGCGTAATTGCTGTTATTATGAACCGACTGCACAAGGCGAGGAAGCAGCGGTAAAACAGAGATTGAAAGAAATAAAGCAGTGGAAACAGCAAGCAGATGAAATGTGATTCAAAAATGATTAAATAATAAGGGGTAAAATAAAGGTAAAAAAATAAATTTCATTTTTATTGAAAAATCATGGCAATTATGCTATATTAGTTTAAACTGATGAAGCGGAGATAAAGGTAGTTATGCTCCTACAGAGAGCCCATGCTGCTGAGAATTGGGTGGAAAACAGATTATCAAATGGACCGCGGAGGGTGCAGTCAAATGTATTTTTCAGATAATACAGAGTATTCTGCAACGTGTCAGCATACGTTAGTTGCTAGGGATATGATAGTATCCTACAGAGTGCGCGGCTGAGGCAGCGAATCAAGGTGGCATCGCGGATAAAGAATTATTCGTCCTTGACAGAAACATATCGATTCTGTCCGGGGCGTTTTTTATGTGATAGAAAAGTGCTCGTAAGTAGTGAGCAGCCAACAAGAATCTCCAAGACAGAATGGTAGTACAGATGGTTTTGTAAGGAGGTTGAAACATGATTAAGGAAGCGATTGTAAAAATTGTAGACAAACAAGATTTGACTTATGATGAGGCCTATGAGGTAATTACCGAAATTATGTGTGGTCAGACATCACCGACACAGAATGCGGCATTTCTCGCGGCTTTATCGACTAAGAGTACGAAAGCAGAGACCATAGACGAGATTTCAGGTTGTGCAGCGGCAATGAGAGATCGGGCGACAAAAGTTGAAAATGATATGGACTTAATGGAAATTGTCGGAACCGGTGGTGATAATTCCAAGAGTTTCAATATATCAACAACAACAGCTTTGATAGCAGCATCAGCAGGAATTAAAGTAGCGAAGCATGGTAATCGTGCCGCTTCTTCTAAGTGTGGTACAGCAGATTGTCTGGAGGCACTTGGTGTGAATATCAATCTGGAACCGGAGAAATGTATTTCTCTTTTGAATGAGGTGGGTTTTTGTTTCTTTTTTGCACAGAAATACCATACTTCTATGAAATATGTGGGATCGATTCGGAAGGAATTAGGTATTCGTACTGTTTTTAACATCTTAGGACCACTTACGAATCCGGCAAGTCCCCAAAGACAAATACTTGGTGTATATGATGAATCTTTGGTAGAACCGCTTGCACAGGTTCTTATCAATTTAGGTGTAAAGCGCGGCATGGTTGTGTATGGACAGGAGAAGTTGGATGAAATTTCATTGTGTGCACCGACAACAGTAGCAGAAATTAAAGATGACAGTTATAAAGTATATGAAATCACACCGGAGCAGTTTGGGTTGGAACGTTGTGTGGCAGAAGATTTAGTAGGTGGTGAACCGGAAGATAATGCAGCAATTATCAGAGACATTCTGCAAGGGAAAAAAGGTCATAAAAGAGATGCGGTGCTTATGAATGCAGGAGCAGCTTTATACATTGGCGGTAAGACAGAGAGTATGGCTGATGGCATCCGATTGGCGGAGGCGTTGATTGATTCCGGCAAAGCATTGGCTACGTTAGAGGCGATTGTGAAAGCATCGAATTTAGATTAAAGCTATAGAAGAATAATCAAAAAATCATAGAAAAAAAGGAACAGTTTATCGGAGCATATGCAAGGATAAGTTGTTCCTTTTTTTGCATTCCGAAAAAGATTTTTTAAATCAGAGAAAAGTAGTCATAACTTGGACAACGATTCATATATTAGGATAAGGAGGCGGGGAGATGGAAAAGGAAAATATCCTACATATTTTTCCGAACTTTATGCATGCAAAGTGGATGAAAGTAGCGGAAAACTCGAAGAAATTGCAGGAAATACGGCTTCGGGTAAATCAGCCAATCTGGATACTTCTGGATAATAGCGAGTGGTTTTTATCGGAAACAGGTCAATTGACAAAAGATATAAAACAAGCTGTTTGCAGTAAGGAAAAAGAGCTAGAAGCATTACTTTCTCATATTTGCCAATATTCGATTTATGCCTTTACGGATGAAATCAGGCAAGGATATATGACCATTCAAGGAGGACATAGAATTGGACTTGCCGGACAGGTCATACTGGAGAATCAGAAAGAGGTCAGAAATATAAAATATATTCGTTATATGAATATCCGTGTTGCGCATGAGATAAAAGGGGTATCAGACTCGGTTTTACCTTTTCTTTATAGAGATGGGAATGTGTTAAATACCCTAATCATATCACCGCCCGGTTGCGGAAAAACGACGATGTTACGGGATCTGGTGCGGAACTTTTCGGATGGAACTGAATATGGAGAGGGCAAAAATGTGGGGGTAGTGGATGAACGTTCCGAGATTGCCGGAAGTTTTTTGGGAGTCCCGCAGAATGATATCGGTGTTCGTACCGATATTATGGATGCTTGTCCAAAACAGGAGGGAATGATGATGCTGATTCGTTCCATGTCACCGGATATTTTGGCAGTGGATGAGCTTGGGAATGCAGGGGATATAGAGGCGTTACATCAGGCAACGCATTGTGGCTGTAAAATGCTTGCCACAATTCATGGCTTTTCTTTAGAAGATGTTTATCAGAAAAGATATATGAAAGAAGTGATAGATGAACAGCTTTTTGATAGATATATGATTTTAGGAAAGAAAAATAACAGGTGTGTTGTAAACGGAATATATGATGAAGAGAGGAAAATATGCTCAAACTGGCAGGAGTTATCATGTTGATGTTGGGATGTGTCGGAATAGGCATCAGTAAAGTGAATGAAGAAAAAAGAAGAGTGAGAGAACTTCGTCAGATAAAAAGAATTATTATTCGAATACAGAATGAAATGATATATGGAAAAAGAACCTTGCCGGAGATATGTTTTTTGTTAAGTCAATATGTGGAGCGACCATATCGGGATATATTTCAAGAAATATATCAGAAGTTAGCAGAAAATCGGGGAGAGATTCTGGAAAAGCTCTGGAAAGAACAGATGGAAGTCGGTATGAAAGAGATGCCATTGAAAGAAGCGGAAAAAGATATTTTATGTAATTTGCCGGAACATCTCGGAATTCAAGATGAAACAATGCAGGCAGCGGATATCGGACAATCCTTAGATATGATAGCAGAGCATATCAGACAGGCAGAATCCGAACTTGAAAGTAAAGCAAAAGTAATTATGAGTCTTAGTGTTACAGCAGGATTGTTTATCAGCATTTTATTATTATGAAGATACATAAGGGGGAAAAATGGGCGTTAGTCTTATTTTCAAAATTGCAGCAGTTGGAATATTGGTAACGATTTTAAGTCAGATATTGAAGCATAGCGGCAGAGAAGAGCATGCTTTCTTAATCAGTCTTGCAGGGTTGATTCTTGTAATGACATGGATTATACCTTATATCTATGATTTGTTTATGATGATTCAAGATTTATTTACGATTTAATTTTATCTGGTGAAGAAAAGGGGACAGGCTGTTGTTATGGATATTATTAAAATTGGATTAATTGGTCTGATAGGAGTACTTCTTGCAGTACCTCTTAAAAGCTATAAAACAGAATACGGAATTTATATAGGATTGACAGTTTGTTTGTTGATTTTAACCTATGCAGTAAATTATTTTACACAGATTTTGAATGGAATGGAGAGCTTGCAAAAATATTTGGGTGATAATTTTCAATATTTATCCATTTTATTTAAGGCGGTTGGAGCTGCTTACGTCTGCGAATTTTGTTCCGGCATATGTAAGGATGCAGGATATAACGGTATTGCAGGACAAGTTGAGACAATGGGGAAAATGTACATCTTATTGATTGGGATGCCGGTTTTGTTTGCTTTGATGGAAAGTATTCAAAGTATTGCAGGATAGGAAAATGGAATGTGGAAGAAAAAAATATTTTTAACAGTGATACTGGTTTGTAGCTTGGGCTGGTTGGTGCCAATGAAGGTCCATGCAGTAGAAAATGGGGATATCTGGGATGAAATGAATTTGGAAAAAGCAGAAGAGTCCTTCCAGTCCTTATTTCCGGAATATCAATTCAATGGAGAACAGGTGTTATCATTGATAACAAAAGGAGAAATATTGGAAGCTATAAAACTTCTATTATCCGGTTTGCTTGACGCAGTAAGAGCACAGATAGGAGAAATAAAAAGCCTGTTTGTAATGATTTTAATTTTGGGAATTACAGCCGCATTATTTGCAAATTTTGCAGATGTTTTTCAAAGTCATCAAGTATCGGATATTGCATTTTATTTTGTATATCTGCTATTGATAGCAGTTTTGTTGAAAGTGTTTGTCAACGCATCGAATGTTGTTAATGAGATGTTGAATCAGCTTACAACCTTTATGCAGTTATTCATTCCGACTTATTTGTTAGCAGTTATTGCAGCGGCGGGAGCTGCTTCAGCATCGGCGTATTATCAGCTTTTTTTAATTGCGGTCTATCTGGTAGAAAAAGGATATTTGAGTTTGCTTCTTCCGCTTATATATGGGTTTGTTTTATTAAGCATTATCAATGGCATCTGGATGGAAGAAAAATTGAATTTACTGTTGGATTTTATCCAGAAGATTGTAGAGGGAGGAACTAAAATAACGATTGGTATTATTACAGGGTTCGGACTATTGCAGTCTATGATATCTCCGGTAGTAGATGCACTGGAATCCTCTGCTTTAAAAAAAGCTGTCTCAGTAATTCCGGGTATTGGGAATCTGACAGAAGGAATGTTTGAAATGGTCGTTGGTTCTGCTGTCTTGATAAAAAATAGTATCGGTGTATTTATAACGATAGTTATGTTGTTTGTGTGTGCCTTGCCGATTATAAAGGTATTATTGTTGGCAGGAGTATTAAAAATCGGAGCGGCTCTTATTGGAATCATAAGTGATAAGAGAATGACAAATTGTGCAAACAGAGTAGGAGATGGCAGTTTGATGTTATTGAAGGTAGCTTTGTCTGCAATTGGACTTTTTATCGTTAGTATAGCATTGATAGCGGCATCAACAAGTAGAGGGATGTAATGGGAGAGTTTCTGGAGGCAATAAAGAGAATAGGGATTTTTATGATTGCAGCGCAGGCGGTTATTCATTTTGCACCGGGGCAAAAGTATGAAAAATATATGAAGCTGATAGTAAGTATTATGATTTTAATGCAATTTATTATGCCTATTTATACCTTACTGGGGGGCGATGACATGAAGTGGAGCGAAATGACAGAAGAGATGGAAAGGAATATGACATGGGCAACATTAGAGCAAAATGCAGGATTTGAAGAGAAAATATTTTCTTTAGAGGAAGATGTGACATTGGAAAATACGATGATTATTCAAATACAAGAAGAAATTAAAACTAAATTAAATAATTACATAAACAAAGAAAAATATAAAATAACAGATGTTACCATTATGATGAAAACAAGGACTTCTGAAAATGTACAAAATTTATATGAAGAAGATTATGAATTAGATAAGGTTCGAATTGAGATGTGTCAAAGTGTAAATAATACGAATGAGAAGCAAGAGGCTGAGATTGGAAAAATAGAAATCGATAAGATACAGATTCAACAGGAGAAAGTTGATGACGAGCTAATAGAACAAGAAAAAACGCAGGATGCTACGCATGAGATTGCCTTACAGTTTCGTAAAGAATTTAGTGAAATACTTGGAATTCAGGAAGAAAACATGGAGGTAGTCATATATGGAGCAGATGAATAAATTAATGGATAAAATAACAAAAGGAAAAAAACTGCGAAAAGATCAACTTCTATTGTTGATATTGTCCGGAATATTATTATGTATTATAGCATTGCCGGTGAAAGAAAGTGATTCAGATATTTTCCGTATGAAGTCCGGTTTATCGAACAATAATTATGATACAGTAGAGAAACAAAAGCAGGAAACGACAGAAACGTATACAACAGCATTTTCAGAGAGTGCTTATGACAGTACTTCGTATACTCTTTATTGGGAAGCAAAGTTAAAGGAAGCGTTAGCAAAGATTGAAGGTGCCGGCGAGGTAGAGGTGCTTATTACTTTAAAAGAATCGGAAACAAAGATATTAGAGAAAGATATTCCGGAAGAAACAAGTGAAACATTAGAAGCAGACGCAGAAGGTGGGAATCGTACCATTACAGAGAGAAGAGTGGAAGAAAATACAATTTATACGGTAAATGAAACAGGACAGAATGTGCCATATGTCAGCAAAATTATACAACCCGTTGTAGAGGGTGTAGTAGTAATTGCCCAAGGTGGTGATTCGGCAAATGTAAAACAAAATATTATTGAGACAATTCAGGTATTATTTGGGGTGGATACGAATAAGATAAGAGTAGTAAAAATGAAAACCAATAATAAATAAAGGGGAGAATGGTTTTGAAAAATATGATTAAGAAGAATCAGGTGATGATTACAGCATTGGCAATTATGATTGCAGTTGCAGGTTACTTGAATTTCGCAGGAACAAAAGTTACGGATGAGGAAATTATGAGTGTAAACGGGGAAATAGAAACAGATGATCTGGGTAATTTAGCTTTGTCTGAGGAAGAAAACGATTATAGTGTACTTTTAGATTTGTCAGAAGAAGATATGGAACAGGCTTCCGGAGATATTGAGAGTCTTGATAGTGACATAGAATTGACCAGTACAGAGACAGCAGAAGGCGAAGTGGCTGAAACCGTCAGTGATGAGCTGATGGAGGATGAAGTACCGGGAGAAGCGGTATTTACCTCCTCTTCAGGAGTATCCACGTTATCCGGTGCTAAATTACAGAAGGAGCAGACAAGAGCACAGAATAAAGAAACACTCTTAGAGATTATTAACAATGCAAATATCAGTGAAACACAGAAGCAGGAAGCCGTTAACAGCATGATTTCCATGACAGATATTGCAGAGAAAGAAACAGCAGCAGAAATTTTATTAGAAGCAAAAGGCTTCAGTGATGCGATTGTCAGTATTGATGGTGAGAGTGTTGATGTAGTTGTTAATACACCGGAGTTGACAGAGGCACAGCGTGCACAGATTGAGGATATTGTCATTCGTAAGACCGGTGTAAGTGCCGATGCAATTATAATTAGTACCGTAAATTCAAATTAAATGCACACAAAAGCTTTTTCGTGATATAATATCCACGTTGGTGATGAGCAGTGTTCAAAGGAAGCACTGTAGAATATAGATTAGTTAATAACAGGAGGCAAAAGATGAAAAGAGTTTTTCTAATCGTATTAGATAGTTTTGGAATAGGAGAGATGGAGGATGCGGCTGCATATGGTGACAAAGGAACCAATACTCTGCGTTCCGTATCTTCCAGTACCTATTTTCATATGCCCAATATGGGGAAAATGGGCTTTTTCAATATTGATGGAGTGAGTTGTGGTGAGAAGGAAGAACATCCGACAGCACGCGTTGCACGCATGAAAGAAGCTTCGAAAGGAAAGGATACAACAATAGGACATTGGGAAATTGCCGGAATTATTTCAAAGAAACCACTTCCAACGTATCCGAATGGTTTTCCACAGGAGGTTTTGGATGCATTCAGTAAATTAACAGGCAGGGGTGTTTTATGTAATAAACCGTATTCCGGAACAGAAGTTATCAAGGAGTATGGGGATGAACATGTGAAAACAGGTGATTTGATTGTTTATACTTCGGCCGATAGCGTATTCCAGATTGCTGCACATGAAGAGGTCATTCCGGTAGAGACTTTGTATGAATATTGCCGCATGGCAAGAGAACTTCTACAAGGAGAGCATGGTGTGGGCAGAGTAATTGCCCGTCCGTTTATTGGAGAGAGTGGTAATTATACAAGAACACCGAAGCGTCATGATTTTTCATTGCAACCACCGATGGTTACTATGTTAGATCAGCTCCAGGCAGCCGGGAAAGATGTGATTTCCGTAGGAAAAATCAAAGATATCTTTGCAGGTAAAGGAATTACAGAATCTACCTATACAAAAGGAAACGAAGAGGGGATTGAGAAAACACTGGAATATCTTGATAAAGATTTTGAAGGGTTATGCTTTGTCAATCTGGTAGATTATGATATGCTGTATGGGCACCGTAACGATATTGATGGGTATGCAAAAGCATTGGCATATTTTGATGAAAAATTGCCGGAGATTTGCGCAAAACTAAGAGAAGATGATATTTTGATGATAACAGCAGATCATGGTTGTGACCCGGGATATACTGTTTCAACAGATCATTCCAGAGAGCACACACCATTTATCATGTATGGAGAGAAAGTTGCGCCAAGCAATTTGGGAACAAGGGATACGTTTGCCGATATTGGTGCGACGGTATTAGATTACTTTGAGATAAAACCGGAATTTACCGGAACATCTATGCTTTAATTTGGAGGATAAGAACGTGGGCAATTTTGCGGACGAAATTAACAAAAGACGAACATTTGCGATTATTTCGCATCCGGATGCAGGTAAGACTACACTGACGGAGAAATTCTTATTATATGGTGGAGCTATTAATCTTGCCGGAAGTGTAAAAGGAAAAGCAACAGCAAGACATGCAGTGTCAGACTGGATGGAAATTGAGAAAGAAAGGGGTATTTCGGTTACTTCTTCTGTTTTACAATTCCAATATGATGGATTTTGTATTAATATTCTGGATACACCTGGACATCAGGATTTCTCAGAAGATACTTACCGTACTCTAATGGCGGCAGATTCCGCAGTTATGGTAATTGATGCATCCAAAGGTGTTGAAGCACAGACCAGAAAATTATTTAAAGTATGTGTTATGCGGCAGATTCCTATTTTTACTTTTATCAATAAAATGGATCGTGATGCAAATGATACCTTTGAATTATTGGATGAAATTGAGAAAGAGCTTGGAATTGCGACATGTCCGATTAACTGGCCAATTGGCTCAGGTAAAGAGTTTAAAGGGGTATATGATAGAGAAACGAAGAGTGTTGTAACTTTTTCCGATACGGAGAAGGGGACGAAAGAAGGACTGGCGACTCAGATTCCGGTTGAAAAGGAGGACGAGCTGGTTTCCCACATTGGAGAGGCGTTCAAAGAACAGCTTTTTGATGAAATTGATTTGTTGGATGGTGCCAGCGCTGAGTACGATTTGGAAAGAATTCGTGCCGGTAAGCTAACACCGGTATTCTTCGGTTCCGCATTAACCAATTTTGGTGTAGAAATCTTTTTACAACATTTTTTGAAAATGACAACTACACCGTTACCACGTAAAGCAGATATTGGTTTGATTGATCCGGTTGAGAATGATTTTTCTGCATTCGTATTTAAGATTCAGGCGAATATGAATAAGGCACATCGTGATAGAGTTGCTTTTATGCGTATTTGCTCCGGTAAGTACGATGCCAGTATGGAAGTGAAACATGTACAAGGTGGTAAGGTTATGCGTTTATCACAGCCACAGCAGATTCTGGCAGATGAACGTAAGATATTAACAGAGGCCTATGCAGGAGATATTATCGGTGTGTTTGATCCGGGGATATTCGCTATCGGTGATACGATTTGCATGCCCAAAGAACAGTTTGAATATGAAGGAATTCCTACTTTTGCCCCAGAACATTTTGCGAGAGTTCGTCAGCTTGATACCATGAAGCGTAAGCAGTTTGTGAAAGGAATTACGCAGATTGCGCAGGAAGGCGCGATTCAGATTTTCCAAGAGTTTAATACAGGTATGGAAGAAATTATTGTCGGTGTAGTCGGTGTACTGCAGTTTGATGTTTTGAAGTACCGTTTGGAAAATGAATACAATGTTGAAATCCGTTTAGAAAATTTGCCATATGAGCATATTCGATGGATTGAAAATAAAGATGTTGATTTGGACAAACTGACCGGAACATCTGATATGAAGAAAATTAAAGACTTAAAGGGGAATCCGTTATTATTGTTTGTAAATCAGTGGAGTATCGGTATGACAGAAGAAAGAAATGAAGGACTGATACTGTCTGAATTTGGAAGGAATTAAACGATTCATGAAAAAAATATTTGTCTTGTTGTTTAGCATGCTGATATTGACAGGAACTTTGGCTTATGCTGCCTATGTAAATGATATATTTGAACTGCCATATCAGATAGAAGAGAAACAGGCGGAAAGTGAACAAATACTAAATGATGGGTCAGTGATAGAAAAGACGGATAGCTATGCTGTTGAAGAGCAGATTGTTCAGATAGAAGAGGACAATAATCAGGCAATAGAAGTAACCGGAATTTCTGAGAACGTCAAGGAATTCACGGAGGAAGAAAGAATTCTCTTGGCCAAGGAGCAAACAAACTGCTATGCTTACAATCAATTGACCGCAGACGAACAGAAAATATATATAGAAATATTATGGATTCTTGTAGAATATCAGGAGAATGTGAAGCTTTCCAGCATGGATAAAGATGAGATTAACCGCATATTTCAATGTGTATTAAATGATCATCCGGAAATTTTCTATGTGGACGGTTATACTTATACTCAATATACATTAGGGGATGTGTTAAAGAAGATTACCTTTACTGGAACGTATAGTATTAGTAAAGAAGAAGCAGAGATAAGAAAACAACAGATAGAAAATTATGTAAACCAGTGTGTGGCAGAGATGCCAAAGAACGCAGACGAATATGGCAAGGTGAAATATATATATGAATATTTAATTAGTCATACGGACTATGATGCAACAGTAGCAGATAATCAGAATATATGCTCTGTTTTTCTGGATGGAAGATCTGTTTGTCAGGGATATGCAAAAGCGACACAGTATTTGTTGCAAAAGATAGGAATTGCAGCAACTCTCGTATTGGGGACGGTAGAAAGCGGAGAAGGACATGCGTGGAATCTAGTTCAGATAGATGGAACTTGGTACTATGTGGATACGACATGGGGAGATGCATCTTATCAAGCGGTCGGAGGAGAAGCATCTTATCCGGAAAATAAAATACCGACTATAAATTATGACTACTTGTGTGTGACAACAGAACAGCTTTGTAAAACCCATGCAATTAAAAATGTTGTGGAAATGCCGGTATGTGCAGCTATGGAAGCGAATTACTATGTCAGAGAAGGTTTGTATCTTACTTCTGTTGATGAGGAACAGCTAAAGCGCATTTTTGAAAATGGATATAAACAAGGGAATGCGTTTATAACTTTAAAGTGTTCTTCTATTGCTGTTTATGAGCAGTTACAAGATATGTTAATTACGCAGCAAGCGATTTTTCGTTATTTGGATTGTCCGGACGGAGTAGTATCTTATACAGATGACGATAAGCAATATAGCATGAGTTTCTGGCTATAAGATTTGGGGATAGGACTATGCAAAAATAAGAAATTTTGGTATACTTAACCCAAATTGATATCACCCTGAAGAAATCGGAGGAAGATTACATGGAACAGGAATTTGGTAGAAATACGTATGTATTACAGGAAGATGAAAAAATCGGTTCAGTCAAGATTGCGGATGATGTTGTGGCTATGATTGCAGCATTGGCAGCAATGGAAGTAGAAGGTGTAGCTGATATGTCCGGCAATATGACAAATGAATTTCTGAGCAGAGTTGGTGTAAAAAATGCTGCAAAGGGTGCAAGAGTAGAGGTATTGCAGAAAAAGGTTAAAGTAGATTTGGCAATTACAATGGAATATGGATATAATATTCCGGCGACTTGTCAGAGAGTTCAGGAAAAAGTGAAAAATACGATTGAAAATATGACAGGACTGGATGTGACTGATGTAAATATCAGAATTGCAGGAATTAATGTGGCAAAAGAAAAATAGGACAAAGTAGAGGTCAGTCAAAATGAGCAGAAGAGAATTGAGAGAACAGATTTTTAAATTGCTGTTTCGTATTGAGTTTAATAGTTTAGAAGAGATGCCGGAGCAGGAGAAATTGTTCTTTGAGGATGAATGTGAGGCAGATGTGGAAGATACAGAGTATATTTCCACAAAATATCAGAAGATATTAGAAAAAATGTCAGAAATAGATGAAATGCTGAATGAGAAAGCAGAAAACTGGGATACCGGAAGAATGGGTAAAGTTGATTTGACTATTTTAAGATTAGCAGTTTATGAAATTGCTTATGATGAAGATGTACCAACCAGTGTAGCAATCAATGAGGCAGTAGAGTTAGCGAAGAAATTTGGACAGGATGCCTCCGCAGGATTTGTAAATGCGATATTGGCGAAATTCGCATAAAAAACAGGTGTTATCATGCGAAATGTGTATACCGTAGCACAAGTAAATTCTTACATTAAAAATATGTTCACGCAGGATTTTATGTTGCAGTCGATTTCGGTTAAAGGAGAAGTCAGTAATTGCAAATACCATTCCTCTGGACATATTTATTTTACATTAAAGGATGCAAAAGGAACAATAGCGTGTGTTATGTTTGCTGGAAATAGGAGCGGATTAACATTTCAGATGCGCGAGGGGCAACAGGTTGTTGTAAGCGGTAATGTAGATGTATATGAGCGAGACGGCAAGTATCAGCTTTATGCCCGTGAGATTAAGCAGGATGGTGCCGGAGTCTTATATGAGCGTTTTGAACGGTTGAAGACAGAATTGGAAGAGCGCGGTATGTTTG
Organism: Lachnospiraceae bacterium; assembly: GCA_017440375.1. GTDB lineage: Bacteria > Bacillota > Clostridia > Lachnospirales > Lachnospiraceae > UBA3282. The sequence continues at coordinate 4,068 of JAFSHK010000024.1, read as the reverse complement.
CCAGAGAGTATAAACAGCCGATTCCTCGATATATTCGTACCTTAGGTGTTGTAACAGCGCAGACAGGGGCGGCAGTCAGGGATATTATTCAGATTGCTACACGCAGAAATCCATATGTACAGATTATTTTGTATCCGGCAATTGTACAGGGAGAGATGGCGGTTTCCAGTATCGTAAATGGTATTCATGCAATGGAGCAGTATCAGGTAGATACAATCATTGTAGGTCGAGGCGGCGGTTCCATAGAAGACTTGTGGGCATTTAACGAAGAGGCAGTGGCGCAGGCAATTTTTGATTGCCCGATTCCAATTATTTCAGCAGTCGGACATGAGACAGATACAACGATAGCAGATTTTGTGGCAGATTTGCGAGCACCAACGCCTTCAGCGGCAGCGGAACTGGCAGTTTATGATATAGAACAGTTACAGGACAAATTGGGCGAGTATGCGTATACTTTGCAGCATTTATGCAGAAACCGAATTCTTGCATATCAGAACAAATTAGAACAATATCGTATGCAACTGAAATATTTAAGTCCGGCGAATCAGATTCGGGAGAAAAGAACCTATCTGATGAAGTTGGAAGAAACTTTGCAGGACTGCATGGAACAAAATATAGCTGATAAAAGGCATAAATTAGCGATTTTCATTGAACAGATGAATGGTTTATCACCGTTACTGAAATTGAATCAGGGATATTCTTATACGGCAGATGCTGAGGGTAGGACCATTTCCAGAATTGAGCAGGTGAAGACAAATGACGAATTGAAGGTTTATGTTAAGAACGGTATGATTATGACAAGAGTAATCGATAGTCACAAAATAGCGTGGGAGGAACCGCATGAGTAAAAAGATAGAGAAAGAGCGGGAAAGTGAAGAAGTAAATTTTTCTCTGGAAGAAGCTTTTGAACAGATTGAGAGTATGATAGAACAACTGGAAGAGGAAAATATCACTTTGGAAGATTCTTTTCGGGCATATCAGGAAGGAATGAAGCTTTTGAAATATTGCGATGAAAAGATAGATAGAGTAGAGAAACAAGTTTTAAAAATTAATGAAGTTGGTGAGTTGGATGAATTTTAATGAAGAATTACAGACAAAAACAGAAGAAATGAGATCTACCTTGCAGGCATTTCTGCCCACCGAAGAAGGGTTGCAGAAAACTGTAATTGAGGCAATGAACTATTCGACGTTGGCAGGAGGAAAAAGGCTTCGTCCGATGCTGATGGCGGAAACCTTTGCAATGTTCGGTGGTAAGAGTGAAATAATTAAACCGTTTATGGCGGCAATTGAAATGATACATAATTATTCCCTTGTACATGATGATTTGCCGGCAATGGATAATGATGAATATAGACGAGGCATGAAAACAACGCATGTGGTTTATGGAGAAGGAATGGCAGTTCTGGCTGGTGACGGTCTGTTGAACTTTGCTTTTGAAACAGCATGTAAAGCGTTTGAAACTGCAGAAACTTTGGAAGACTATCAGAAGGTGGCGAAGGCACTTACGATACTTGGAAAGAAAGCCGGTATCTATGGAATGATTGGTGGACAATGTGTTGATATCGAAGCAGAAGAAAAACAAGAATTGGTAACGGAAGAAGTTCTTCTTTTTATCCATGAGCATAAAACGGCTGCATTGATTCAGTGTGCAATGATGATAGGTGCGATTTTGGCAGGTGCCAAAGAGGAACAGATAGAACAAATCGAGAAATGTGCTTATAATATTGGGGTTGCGTTTCAGATACAGGATGATATTCTGGATGTAACAAGTAGTTTAGAGGTACTTGGCAAACCGGTTGGAAGTGATGAGAAAAACAATAAGATAACATATGTTACATTACATGGATTAGAAGAATCAAAGGAACAAGTGGAAGCATTATCCAACGAAGCAATTCAGATTTTATCCTCATTTACAGAGCGAAATCTGTTTTTGGAGAAATTGGTAGAGCAGTTAATTTACAGAGAAAAATAAAAGGGGAATACTATGTTTCTTGAGAAAATAGAAAAAACCAACGATATCAAGCAAATAGGATCCGAGAATTATGATGTACTGGCAGAAGAAATCAGACAGTTTCTGATTCAGTCTATCAGTGTAACCGGTGGACATCTTGGCTCTAATTTGGGTGCGGTTGAATTGACGATGGCATTACATTTGTCTTTGGATTTACCTGAAGATAAAATTATTTGGGACGTAGGTCATCAATCATATACCCATAAGATTCTTACAGGCAGAAGAGAAGGCTTTGTAAATTTGCGTAAATATGGTGGAATGAGTGGCTTCCCCAAACGAAAAGAGAGTGATTGTGACAGCTTTGACACCGGACACAGTTCTACTTCTATTTCTGCCGGACTTGGTATGGTTAAGGCAAGAGATATTAAAGGTGAGAGAAATACAATTGTCTCAGTTATTGGAGATGGTTCTCTGACTGGTGGTATGGCTTATGAAGCACTAAACAATGCTTCCCGTTTGGAAACCAATTTTATTATTATTCTGAATGATAATAATATGTCTATTTCTGAGAATGTTGGTGGTGTTTCAAAATATTTGAATAATATTCGAACAGCAGATATGTATCTGGATTTGAAAGAAGGGGTATATAATTCTCTTCATGGTAAATCTAAATACGGCGATAAGGTTGTTTCGCAGATTCGCCGTGCAAAAAGCAGTTTTAAGCATCTGGTTGTCCCGGGAATGTTTTTTGAAGACATGGGAATTACCTATTTAGGACCGGTTGACGGACATGATATTCCTGCCATGATGCGTATGATGAAAGAAGCGAAAAAAATCAAAGGTGCTGTCTTAATTCATACCATTACGCAGAAGGGTAAGGGATTTGGACCGGCTGAAAGACATCCGGCAAGATTTCATGGCGCAGAACCATTTGACATTGAAACCGGAATTCCGAGTAAGCTGAGGGCAAAAGCAAATTATACGGATATTTTTTCAACTGTTATGTGTAAGCTTGGTCAGAGAGATGAAAATGTTGTAGCAATAACGGCGGCAATGCCGGATGGAACGGGGCTCAAGCGTTTTCGGAATATGTATCCGGATCGTTTCTTTGATGTTGGTATTGCAGAGGAACATGCAGTTACTTTTGCAGCAGGTCTTGCGGCAGGTGGGTTGAAACCGATTGTGGCGATTTATTCATCTTTTCTACAAAGAGCATATGATCAGATTTTGCATGATGTCTGCATTCAGAATCTGCCGGTTATTTTTGCAATTGACAGAGCCGGTTTGGTAGGAAGTGATGGAGAAACTCATCAGGGTATTTTTGATTTGTCGTATTTATCATCAATTCCCAATATGCACATTATGGCGCCGAAGAACAAGTGGGAACTTTCGGATATGATTAAGTTTGCGGTAGCATTTGAGGCTCCGATAGCGATTCGCTATCCGCGAGGAGAAGCCTTTGACGGATTGAAGGAGTACCGCGAACCGATTGTATATGGCAAGAGTGAAAACCTTTATGAAGAAGAGGATATTACTCTTTTTGCGGTTGGTAGCATGGTAAAGGTTGCGTTGGACGTACGGGAACAACTGAAAGAGAAGGGGTATTCCTGTTCATTAACTAACGCAAGATTCGTGAAACCAATTGATGAAGAAGCAATCAAACAGGCATGTAAAGAGCATAAGCTGATTGTGACATTAGAAGAAAACGTTGCAAGTGGTGGTTATGGTGAAAAAGTAAGGGCTTATGTGGATTCTTTGAATGTTTCTACAAAAGTGTTAAATATTGCAATACCGGATGAGTATGTGGAGCATGGTAATGTTGATTTGCTCAAGCAGGAAGTTGGTATTGATGCAGATTCTGTCTTGAAGAAGATAGTAACTGCGTATATTGGAATATAAAGAGCGGATAAAAAATGAAAGAACGATTAGATGTATTATTGGTAAAGCAAGGATTTGCACCTTCTCGCGAGAAAGCTAAAGCGATTATTATGACAGGAAATGTCTTTGTTGACGGACAGCGAGAAGATAAAGCAGGTACTACTTTTGAAGAAGAAAAAATTCATATAGAAGTAAAAGGCAGTACGCAGAAATATGTAAGTCGTGGTGGTTTGAAGTTA
>JAFSHK010000023.1 GCA_017440375.1 Lachnospiraceae bacterium | reverse complement strand
TGTCACATCCGTAGGAAGCAGCCATTTCTTTCATCTGTTTAAGAGCTACGATCTGTTCGGAGATTTCTTCACGAAGACGGATAACGTCATCTGTCATAACACGTCCTGTGGAATCTTTCTGCTCTAATTTATCTTCGATTAAGTAATCAATACCGTATAAAGCAACACGTCTGTAGTCCCCGATGATACGTCCACGACCGTAAGCATCCGGAAGACCTGTGATAATATGAGAAGAACGACAAGCTCTCATCTCTGCATTGTAAGCATCGAAACATCCTGCATTGTGTGTTTTTCTGTGTGTAGAGAAAAATTCACTGATTTCAGGATCAACTTCATATCCGTTATCGGAGCAAGCTTTTTCTGCCATTCTGATACCGCCGTATGGCTGTAAAGAACGTTTGAAAGGTTTGTCTGTCTGGAAACCAACAATTTTCTCTTTGCTCTTGTCTAAGTATCCTGGGCCATGAGATGTAATTGTAGAGATAACTTTTGTATCCATATCAAGTACACCGCCAGCTTCACGTTCCTGTTTCATTAAGTCAAGAACCTGTGCCCATAAATCTTTTGTGTTCTGTGTAGCGTCAGCTAAAAAGGATTCATCACCATCGTATGGATGATAGTTTTTCTGAATGAAATCACGTACGTTTACTTCATTCTCCCATTTGCCACCTACAAAATCTTTCCATTCTGGTCTCATTTTGAAATAGCCTCCTATTTTAATAATTTTGGTTAATATATTTCAGCATATTTTGTAACAAAAACATGCCTTAAAATATGCTTATCCAGTACTCTCATTATATGTTAAAAGAATAACATACGTCAAGCAAAGCATTGTACTTTTTCTTATACAAAAGCTGAATTTTTCTGTAAATTTTTGTGAAAATTGTATGTAATTTATAACGACCACAAGATATTGATTTTTTATTGCTTGCAGGAAATGATTTTTCGGCTTATACTGAAAAGGCATTGTGTGAATAATGTATAATGCATTTTAAATACAACGCACTTAGAAAAAGAAAGAATTGGAGGAATTAGTTTATGGCAGATATAACCAAAGATATGACAATTGGTGAAATTTTAAGAACCAATCCAAATGTAGCACCTATTTTGTTAAATGCAGGAATGCATTGCTTAGGATGTCCTTCCGCACAGGGAGAAACTTTAGAAGAAGCAGCAATGGTGCATGGTATGGATGTCGATGTTCTGATGAAAGAAATTCAGGCATTGTAATTTTTGATTTAAATATTTAGTGCTGAATTTGATATCAGTAAAACAAAAGCCCGTCATTTCACAGGAATGGACGGGCTTTTTAGGTGCGTGCTATTTTTAGATTTTTGCCAAAGATTGTACCGCATTATCAGTCAGTATCGCATCATAATGTTCGTCTAAAAAAGAGCGGATGGCAATGGAAGAAGATTCCTGTTTGCCGTATTCACAAAGAATATAACATACCATTTCCCAGTCAGAAAGTAGCAGTCCACCGGGAGTCATTGCCAACAAATAGCTTTTATTGTCTTTGTTTTTGTATAAGCTACTGGAGCCACGATATAACGGTTCAATGACGTGCGCTAATCTTACAACATCAGAGATGGAAGTGAAAGAAAAAATGCGTGTCAAATCGCAGTATCCCGTCGGGCTCTTACTTGGAGCCGGAGATGGGGCGGCTTCCAAAGGTTCTGAAGCGGTAGTTGTTTTGCGCTGGTGCTCTATTTTACGAAGCATATCTAACATTTCGTCTGCTGAGTCAGCAAAGGTATCCAAAATGTCATCTGCATCATCTTCCAAATTACCATGAACGGAAGGCGCAAATTTGGAGAAACGTGTATCCAGTTCCTCGGGATCTTCCACTTTGGTAACAATGAGTACAATACATTCTGCATTCAGTGGAATTGCCTCAATCATAAGCGGAATATCTTCTGCCTCAAAACCGCACTCATAAGCAGCTTGCTGCATCATATCACGAAACAGGCTTTTGGCCTTTTCTGTACCGTATGCTAATTCACTTATTTTCAACTCTCTATCCGCTAAGTCTTCTCTTGTAAGAGTACAACGGATTTGGTGCTCATTTACTTTTTCAATTTTCATAATATCACATCCTTACTAATAAGATACTGATACTGTTAATTTATGTTAATAACTTCGGCAAAATCTATCTTTTGAAGTTAAAAGTATCTTATACTTTGTACTAATTTTAGTCAATAGTATGACAAAACTCTTTAAAAAATTTTTATAATTTTAGAAATTACTTGCATTTTTTGTCAAAACGTGGATATAATAGCTACAAGATCTCCTGGCAATCTGCTTGGGAGGGAGGCATAGCATTAAATTTCATAAAAGAAATCTGTTTTTCACACTTTTATCATACTACTATTTTTTATAAAATATAAGTCATGTTATTAAAAAGTTATATATGGGAACTCGTAATATGAAAGCTTATAATATAGAAATTCATAATACGAAAGTTCATATTATTATAGTTATTATATTATAGTATGAAAAAGTCTTATAGGCTTATGTGCCTAATCGTAGAATAATTTTTTTCATTCAAACATTCACAATTATAATTCACAAGGATTGAAAAGGTTATACAGTTATTTTTATATTTTTAAGCATGTCAGGAAGTATCTTACAGACTAAAATTAAATTCTGAAATTATTTTGAACAAGAAATATTTTGCACAAGCTGTTGGTGCTGTTTGTTTATTATCACGAAATTCCTTTTGGGCATGGAGCAGCTTGGCACAAGGTGCAAATGCTTTTTTCAGAAGAAACAGAAAAAATAAATTGCAAAACAGGAGTCCCCGCTTCTTTTTTGGCACCAATATCTGTTAAAACGACGAAAAAAGTAAAAATGATAATGACGGTAATTAAATAGTCTGTTATAATAAGGACGGTCAGAAAGGAGCTGGACAAATGAAAAAAATTATTCCGGTGATTGTCGCGATCGTCCTTATTATTATTGTCGTGATAGCAGGATTTGGAGCAAAACTATTAGAAAAATATTCTTATTCCGATGAAAGAGCAAATTTGGAGGAATATTTTGGAATTACAAGTACGGACGACGTACCGATTATTATGCAGGATGCGCAGGTTGAAGAATATGCCAAAATTTGGGATGGCGTATGTTATTTTGATTTTGCTACGGTGCATAAATATTTTAATGACAGATTTTATGAAGACAAAAAAGAAGGACTTCTTATATACACAACTCCCGATACGATTATTCGTACAACAATTGGGACATCAGAGGTTTCTACAAGCAAGGGTGAAACAAGTAATGAGGGATATATCATTGCAAGATATGACGGTGACATTCTGTATGTAGCAGCCGATTATGTGAAAAAATATACAAACTTTTCCTACGAATTGTTTACAGAACCATATCATATGCAGGTATATACTGAGTGGAACGAACGCCAGGTCGCAGATATCAAGAAGGATACACAGGTCAGATATCAGGGTGGTGTGAAAAGTGCTATTTTGACGGACATATCCAAAGGAGATACGGTTGTTGTTCTGGAAGCAATGGAAAACTGGACAAAGGTTAAAACCAAAGATGCTTATATCGGTTATGTGGAAAATAAGAGACTGACCAACCAGAGAGCAGAAGAGCCGATTCCGGTGACTGATTATGTGGAGCCGGTTTATACAAGCATTTCGAAGGATTATAAAATCAATCTTGTATGGCATGCAGTAGCAGGTACAGCAGGAAATGATACATTGACGGAACTGATGTCTGCAACAAAGAGTGTCAATACTATTTCACCGACATGGTTTGCGTTGAGCGATAATCAGGGGAATATTACGAACTTTGCTTCTCAGGATTATGTGACGAAAGCGCATGATATGGGCTTGGAAGTATGGGCGCTTGTGGACAACTTTACCAATGAAGGGGTAGATACTTATGAAGTACTTTCCTCTACGACAACAAGAACGAATTTAATTAATCAGTTGGTTGATGCCGCATTAGAATATGATTTGGACGGTATCAATGTGGATTTTGAAAATATCAGTCTGGATGCAGGAGAACCTTTTATTGAGTTTATCCGCGAACTTTCCATTCCTTGTCGTGCAAATGGTATCGTTCTTTCGGTAGATAACTATGTGCCGCTTGGAAATACAGACCATTATGACAGAGCAGAACAGGGACTTGTGGCAGACTATGTTATTATTATGGGATATGATGAGCATTACAAAGGAAGTACAGAAGCCGGTTCTGTTGCGTCAATTGATTATGTGGAAAAAGGAATTGCAAATACAGTAGCAGAGGTTCCGGCAAACAAAGTTATCAATGCGCTTCCGTTCTATACACGAATCTGGGAAACTACCGGAAGTACGGTAGATAGTCAGGCGGTCGGTATGGAAATGGCAAGTCAGTATATTTCAGACCATAATATTGAAACGCGATGGGATGAAACAACTTGTCAGAATTATGGGGAATATCAGTCGGGTGATACTCTTTATCAGGTATGGTTAGAAGATGCGGAATCGATTCAGGTAAAACTGAATATTATGGATAAATATGAAATTGCAGGTGTGGCAGCATGGAAGCTTGGCTTTGAAGTACCATCTATCTGGGATACCATTGAAAGCTATGTGAATCAATAGGCGTGTGCCGTGTGATTTCATAATAATTGGAGAGTAAATATGAAACAGATTAAGGAAAGTGCATTAGAGTTAATTGGAAATACTCCGATATTGAAACTGAATCGCTATATGGAACGAAATGATATCAAGGAGGCAGTACTGCTTGCTAAATTAGAATATTTGAATCCAGCTGGTTCTGCCAAAGACAGAGTAGCGCTTTCCATGATAGAAGATGCAGAAGAAAAGGGCATTTTGAAATCTGGAGCAACGATTATTGAGCCGACTTCCGGCAATACCGGAATCGGATTGGCAGCAGTAGCCGTTGCAAAAGGGTATCATGCCATTCTTACTTTACCGGAAACGATGAGCATAGAAAGAAGAAATATGCTCGCTGCTTACGGCGCGGAACTTGTTTTGACAGAAGGTGCAAAAGGGATGCAGGGAGCCATAGAGAAGGCAGAAGAATTGCAGAAAACAATTCCAGGTTCGTTGATTTTGGGACAATTTGAAAATCCGGCGAATGCACAGGCACATAAGAAAACAACGGGACCGGAGATATGGGAGCAGACAGAAGGAAAAGTAGATGTATTTGTGGCATGTGTAGGTACAGGTGGAACCATTACAGGAACCGGTGAATATTTAAAAGAGCAGAATCCAGATGTAAAAGTAATTGCCGTAGAGCCGGCAGCAAGTCCGGTATTATCGAAGGGGATTGCAGGAGCGCATGGAATACAAGGCATTGGAGCAGGTTTTATTCCGGCGGTTTTAAATACGAAAATTTATGATGAAGTGATTGCCATAGAAGATGAAGAAGCTTTTGAGGAATGCAGAGCATTGGTTGCTGCGGAAGGTGTTCTGACGGGTATTTCTTCTGGTGCAGCATTGAAGGCAGCAAAGATGATAGCGAAACGACCGGAGAGTCGAGGGAAAAATATTGTTGTTTTGTTACCTGATTCCGGAGACAGATATCTGTCCACACCATCATTTGTTAAAGCATAAGAGGGGAGTATGGATAGGGGATGTGCAAGCAACGGAGGAGAGAAGATGCGTATGAAGGGGAAGATTAACGCGAAAGACATAATAGCAATTGCTATCGGAACGGTATTGTTTGTTGCTTTAACCAATATTCAGATTCCGATGGAATCTGTTCAGGATACAACGTTACAGCCAAGAATAGCGATACTTGCTTTTTTTTCAGCAACATTTGGTTCTGTTGTAGGCGCTGTAATTGGTTTTGTTGGGCATGCAGTCAGCGATGCGTTTTTCCATGGAAGTATTTGGTGGAGTTGGGTCATTGCGGAGGCATTTTTTGCAGCTTTGATCGGTATGTGGGCAAAGAAATTTGCAGTCAGTGAAGGTGGCTTTGATGCCAAAGAATTTGTTTTATTTAATATGGTACAGGTTTGTGCCAATGCGGTTTCATGGATTATATTAGCACCACTGCTGGATATTGTGTTTTATCGCGAAAGTCCAAGCATTGTATTTGAACAAGGTACATGGGCTTTTTTGGGAAATGTAATTATTGCCGGAATTTTGGGAACAATATTGTTAGCAGGATATTCATTCTATCAAAGAAGTGATATAAATAAGAATCAATAGAAACGAGTGTTATCAAAAGGGGTTCCGCAGAGGAACTCTTTTTGTTTCATCGGAAAGTATTCGCAGGTAATGAAAATAAAATAGTTGGTGTAATTAAAATAAAGGGTGTGATTAAATGGAAGAAAACATGTTGAATTCATTTGCGCGCACAGAGCTTTTGCTTGGATGCGAAGCAATGGAAAAACTTAAAAAAGCAAGTGTTATTATATTTGGAATCGGCGGTGTGGGTGGTTATGTTGTGGAAGCATTAGCGCGAAGTGGTATTGAAAGATTTGCATTAGTGGATAATGATGAAGTAAATATTACGAATTTAAATCGCCAAATTATTGCGACAAAAGATACGATAGGAAAGTATAAAGTGGATGTCATGAAAGAGAGAATCCATTCGATTAATCCGGAGGCTGAAGTAATAGTTCATAAATGTTTCTATTTGCCGGAAAATGCAGAGGAATTTGATTTTACGGGGTATACTTATGTAGTGGATGCCATTGATACAGTCACAGCCAAAATTGAGCTTGTGCTGCGGGCGCAGGAAGCAGGAGTGCCGATTATTAGTTCTATGGGAACCGGAAACAAGTTGAATCCTATGCTGCTTGAGATTACAGACATTTATAAAACTTCGGTTTGTCCGCTGGCAAAAGTAATGAGGAGAGAGCTTCGAAAACGAGATGTGAGGAAGTTGAAGGTACTTTATTCCAAGGAAGAACCGATAAAACCACAAGGAATAATAGAAGAACTCAATGTAACGAGACGTGCGATTCCGGGGAGCATTGCATTTGTGCCATCAGCAGCGGGATTGATTATTGCTTCGGAAATTGTCAAAGATATTATAGAAAGCGGTTGATTATTTCCTTAAAAGTGAGTATTATAATGGTATTCATACAGAAAAACTATGATTACTAGAAATGGGGAAATATATATGAAAATATCAACCAAAGGAAGATATGCACTTCGCCTAATGTTGGATTTAGCGACCTATAATACAGGAGAACCAATTAGTTTGAAAGATGTTGCCAAAAGGCAGCAGATTTCTGATAAGTATCTGGAGCAGATTATTGCTGTTTTAAATAAAGCAGGTTTTGTAAGAAGTATTCGTGGCGCACAGGGAGGCTATCTTCTGAAGAAAGCGCCTTCTGAATATACAGTAGGCATGATTTTACGTCTTACGGAGGGCGATTTGGCTCCGGTAAGTTGTGTTGGGGAAGAGAGCGACGAGTGTGAACGTCGGAATGGCTGTGTGACGGTTCGGATATGGGAACAAATAAATGAAGCCATTAATGGAGTAGTGGATCATATTACACTGGCAGATATGTTGGCATGGCAGGAAGAATTAGGTCATCAATACAATATTTGATAAAAAGAGTCAATAAAATAAAATTTCCAAATATTGACAAGTGTAAGGAAAATGCTATAATATCCATGTCATAGGGGAATGCTAGGAAATGGAGCAAAGAAAGGCAGGATTAAGAAATGAGTCAGTTAATCTATTTGGATAATGCGGCGACTACACAGGTTTATCCGGAAGTGTTGGATGCCATGATACCATATTTTACAGAATATTACGGAAATCCTTCGGCTATTTATACATTTGCAGGAAATGCAAAAAAAGCAGTAGATCATGCAAGAACAATTCTGGCAGAAGGTATTCATGCCAAGGCGGAAGAAATTTATTTTACCGGTGGTGGAAGCGAATCTGATAACTGGGTGTTGAAAGCAACGGCAGAAGCTTATTCATCAAAGGGCAAGCATATTATTACAACCAAGATTGAGCACCATGCTATTCTTCATACAGCGGAATATCTGGAAAAGAAAGGGTATGAGGTAACTTATCTGAATGTGGATGAGAATGGATTGATAAGCTTAGATGAGTTAAAGGCAGCAATTCGTCCGGATACTATCTTAATATCTATTATGGCAGCGAATAACGAAATCGGTACAGTAGAACCGCTTGCGGAGATTGGTGCGATAGCAAAAGAAAAAGGGGTTTTATTCCATACAGATGCGGTACAAGCATTCGGACATATTCCACTTGATGTTGATGCAATGAATATTGATATGTTAAGTGCCAGCGGTCATAAAGTAAATGGACCGAAGGGAATTGGAATGTTATATATCCGTAAAGGTATCAAGATTCGTTCTTTCGTTCACGGTGGTGCGCAGGAAAGACAGAGAAGAGCAGGCACACATAACGTTCCGGGTATTGTTGGATTTGGAAAAGCAGCAGAAATAGCGTTAACGAATATGGAGCAACGCGTGAAATACGAAACAGAACTGAGAGATTATTTGATTGAGCGCGTTCTTGCAGAGATTCCTTATTCCAGATTAAATGGTGACAGAACTAAGAGACTTCCGAACAATGCAAATTTCTGCTTTCGTTTCATAGAAGGTGAATCTATGCTGATTTTGCTGGATCAGAACGGCATTTGTGGTTCCAGTGGGTCAGCGTGTACGTCCGGTTCATTAGATCCGTCGCATGTGCTTCTGGCAATTGGATTGGCACACGAAATAGCACATGGTTCCTTGAGACTTACATTATCGGAGAAAACAACCAAAGAAGAGATAGATTATACAGTAGATAAGTTGAAAGAAATTATTGATAGATTACGTAGTATGTCTCCTTTATATGAAGATTTTATAAAAAAACAGAGTAAGTAAAAGTAGAGTAAGTAAGAAGAAAGGACAAAACGGATTATGTATAGTGAAAAAGTAATGGATCATTTCAATAACCCGAGAAATGTGGGTGAAATCGATAATCCAAGCGGTGTAGGAACTGTAGGAAATGCGAAATGCGGCGATATCATGAGAATGTATCTGGATATTGATGAGAATGGCATCATTCAAGAAGCCAAATTTAAGACTTTCGGATGTGGCGCTGCGGTTGCAACAAGCAGTATGGCAACAGAATTAGTGAAAGGCAAGACGGTTCAGGAAGCATTGCAGGTAACCAATAAGGCGGTAATGGAAGCATTAGATGGACTTCCGCCGGTAAAAGTGCATTGCTCATTGCTTGCAGAAGAAGCTATTCATGCAGCTCTTTGGGATTATGCGGAGAAGCACAACATCAAAATCGAAGGTTTAGAGAAACCGGTTACCGATATCGGAGAAAAAGAAGAGGAAATAGAAGAAGAATACTAGTAAGTCAGGCTGTTTGGCCTGGCTTTTTACATTTTTACATCTTTTTTTGCATAGTAATATATAAAGAAGTTCGTATAGGAACAGAAATGTGAAAAAAGTTGAACAAAATAAATTGTCAGTCAGAATCGGAGTCGCACTTCTTATCCTGACTGCACTGTATGCGTTGTTGTATAAGAAAACGGAGATGACAGCATCTGATGAGGTTATAACACAAAAAGAAAAACTTTGTGTGGTAATTGACGCTGGGCATGGTGGTGCAGATCCCGGAAAAGTGGGAATTAACGGCGCATTAGAGAAAGATATTAATCTTCAGATTGCCAATAAGTTGAAACAGTTTTTGGAATTACAGGATGTGGAAGTCATCCTTACCAGAGAAGCGGACGCAGGACTCTATGATGAAAATGCATCAAATAAAAAAGTACAGGATATGAAAAGGCGGGTGGAAATTATAGAAGCTGCTAATCCGGTATTGACGGTCAGTATTCATCAGAACAGTTACCATGAAGAATATGTGCATGGTGCACAGACTTTCTATTATGCAACCAGTGAGCAGAGCAAGGTGCTGGCGGAGAAAATGCAACAGGTGTTATTGAAAGAACTTGATCCGGAAAATACTAGACAGGCAAAGGCAAATGACAGCTATTATTTATTGAAAAAAACATCATCTCCTATTGTCATTATTGAGTGTGGTTTTATGTCAAATAGTGAGGAAGCACAAAAACTCGAATCAGATTATTATCAGGAAAAGCTTGCATGGGCAATTCATCTTGGAATTCTGCAATATATCAATAGTCAAAGTTGAAAAAATATGATATAATGTCGGCGCAGGCGTATATAGAGCCAAAAGACGAAGTTAAATCTGGATATAACAAATTAAGTAATAGGTGTTATTTATAGAAACAATACATAGAAATAGTACATAGAAATAGTACATAGAGGAAAACGAAATCGTGGAAACGCAAATTATTCGAATGGATGAACAGCATATAGATAGAGAGCAGCTTGCGAAAGCAGGAGAAATTATAAAGGCGGGAGGTCTGGTTGCCTTTCCGACAGAAACCGTGTATGGACTCGGCGGAGATGCTTTGAATCCGGAGTCGTCTAAGAAAATATATGCGGCAAAAGGCAGACCATCGGATAATCCGTTGATTATACATATTGCGAAGTTTCAAGATTTAAATCTGATTGTGAAGGAAATACCGGACTTGGCCAGAAAATTGGCAGAGGCTTTTTGGCCGGGACCGCTTACTATGATTTTCAAAAAATCCGATATGGTACCTTATGAAACAACCGGTGGATTAGAAACCGTAGCGGTGCGTATGCCGGTGCATCCGGTAGCAATGGCTTTTATTGAGGCGGCGGGGGGCTATGTAGCGGCTCCTAGTGCGAATCGTTCCGGTAGACCAAGCCCGACTTTGGCAAAGTATGTGGAAGAAGATATGCAAGGGCGAATTGAAATGATTATTGATGGCGGTGGCGTAAAAATTGGTCTGGAATCCACGATTGTTGATATGACTGTTGAGAAACCGATGATTCTCAGACCCGGATTTATCACCAAGGAAATGTTAGAAAAGGTTCTGCAGTCTGTGAGTGAAGATCAGACTATGATGTCAACTGACAGCGGACAGGTACCAAAAGCACCGGGGATGAAGTATCGACATTATGCGCCGAAGGGCGATTTGACAATTGTTGACGGAAATGAAGAACAGGTGATAGAGTATATAAATAGAGAAGTATCATTTTTACAAGAAAAAGGACATAAGGTGGGTATTATTGGTACAGAGGCTACGATTGCCAGATATTGCGGAGATGTATGTAAGAGTGCAGGAAACCGTAAGGATGACAATACGATAGCGAAAGAACTTTATCGTATTTTACGGGAATTTGATGATGAGGATGTAACAGTGATATTCTCAGAGTCATTCAATACTGTGGGAATCGGACAAGCGATTATGAATCGTTTATTAAAAGCGGCAGGACATAAAATAATACATTTATAGTTTGAAGTCTTGCAATCACCTAATCTATATAAATTTTTATAAGGAGGAAAAGAGTATGATAGGAATTGGCAGTGATCATGGCGGATATGATTTGAAGGAAAAAGTAATTGCGCATTTAAAAGAGCAAGGTATTGAATGTAAAGATTACGGATGCATGGATAAAAGTTCTTGTGATTATCCTGTTTACGGCAGAGCAGTAGCTGAGGCAGTAGCGGATGGGACTTGTGAAAAGGGTATTGTTATCTGCACAACAGGAATTGGTATTTCTATTACAGCCAACAAAATTCCGGGGATTCGTTGCGCTTTGTGTGCCGATACCGTATCTGCAAAATTGACAAGACTTCATAATAATGCTAATGTACTGGCAATAGGAGCCGGAATCGTGGGTGAAAATCTGGCACTTAGTATTGTAGATACTTTCCTTGGTACTGACTTTTCAGGAGAAGAAAGACATCAAAGAAGAATTGATTTAATTGAAAAACAGTAGTTGTGTAAAAGAAAGGTATGGTTTAGTTATGAAATTCGGGCAGAATTTGGCCGTTGTTATGACCTTGGTTCTGCTGGTTGCTTCCTTCCCGGTTACGGTTTATGCGACAGAAGAAACGAAACGACAGCTTGAAGAAGCGGAACGGGAGAAAGAAAATACAGAATCTCAGTTAGATGCTACCAGAGAAAATCTGGATTCTTTGAATGAACAAAAGGATACACTCGAAGGGACGCTGACCCAGCTCAATACAGAATTGTCACAGGTTAGTAATAATCTGAGTGATTTGGAAACAAAGATAACGGACAAAGAAGCTGAAATTGAGGCAACCAATCAGAAAATCGAAGAAACCAATCAGGAATTGGAACAAGCGATAGCAGCGAAGGATGAACAGTATGATACCATGAAGCAGCAGATTAAGTTCATGTACGAAAAAAGTGACTATCTGTATCTGGAAATGGCATTTTCATCTGACAGTTTTGGTGAATTTTTAAATCGAAATAATTATATTGAACAGCTTTCGGCGTATGAAGAGAAGACGTTGCAGGAATATAAAGATATTCAGACAGCGATTGAAGAAAAAGCAGCAGAGTTAGAGGCTGCCAAAGCAGAGCTGGAAGTTGATAAAGGGGAACTGGATGATTATAAAGTACAGGTAGTAGCGGAACAAAGCCGTGTTTCGGGACTTGTCAGTCAGACAAGCAGTTCCATTGCTTCTTACTCGGATCAGATTTCCGATGCGGAAGCAGCAGCATTGGCATATGAGCAGCAAATCAAAGCGCAGGAAGAAAGTATTACGGCATTGAAGGCAAAGCTGGCAGAAGAAATTCGTATGGCAGAATTGGCGGCACAGTCCAGTTGGCGTGATATTTCGGAAGTGACCTTTGCAGAAGGTGACAGATATCTGCTTGCGAATCTGATTTATTGTGAAGCAGGCGGTGAATCTTATACTGGTCAGGTTGCAGTTGGTTCGGTTGTTATGAACCGCGTGCTGAGTTCAGTGTATCCGGATACAGTAGTTGGTGTCATCTATCAGAACAAGCAATTTTCGCCGGTTGCCAGTGGAAGATTAGCAATTGCACTTGCTGAGAACAAGGCAACAGCAAGCTGCTATCAGGCAGCAGATGAGGTAATGTCAGGAACGACGAATGTAGGTAACTGTGTATATTTCAGAACACCGGTGGACGGTGTTACCCCCAAATATACAATTGGAGGACATATTTTTTATTAGTAATGTTGATAGAGAGAAGCACTTCATAACGAAGTGCTTCTTTTTGATGTTTATGACATGAAAATGATATTTTCAGAAAGGATGATTTGGTATTATCGGATAAAAGAATGGAGGATGATACAAATGGATAAGCGAAAAAAAGTATGTTTTCTAGTGGTAGCAATTTTGATTTTGATTGTTTGTATTTTTGCAGTACTATCTGCAACGAATGGAAACGACTCAAAACAAGCCGATTCAAAGCAAACGAATTCAAAGGTAGAAAGTGATACGGTGGCTACTGAGGCAGAGAAGCAAGAAAATGAAGCGAATACAGAAAATGAAGCAGATACAGAAACAGAAGCGGAAATAGATCCGGCTTATAAGTTAGTGTGGGAAGATGATTTTGATGGTACTGAACTAAACCGTGATGATTGGAATGTGGAACTTCATGCTCCGGGTTGGGTTAATGCAGAATGGCAGGAATATGTAGATTGTGAAGAGAATATTTACTTAAAAGATGGCAATCTGGTTATTCAGCCTATCAAGATGAAAAAAGATGGTAAAGACTACTATACATCAGGAAGAATCAACACACAGAATAAGCATGACTTCTTATATGGACGCTTTGAAGCAAGATGTAAGGTGCCAAGCGGAAAAGGGTTCCTTCCGGCATTTTGGATGATGCCGACGGATGAAAGTTTTTATGGACAATGGCCCAAATGTGGTGAAATAGATATTATGGAAGTCTTGGGGGACGATACGACGACTGCTCACGGAACCCTACATTTTGGTGAGCCACATACCCAAAAACAGGGGACATATCAGTTGGAAAGTGGAAATTTTTCTGACGAATATCATGTGTTTGCCTGTGAGTGGGAACCGGGAGAGATGCGTTTCTATATTGATGGAGAACTTTATTTTACAGAGAATGATTGGTTTACAAAGCGTGATGGATTTGATGAAATAACATATCCGGCTCCATATGATCAGCCGTTTTATATTATTTTGAATGTAGCCGTTGGTGGTACATGGGTAGGTTATCCGGACACTTCTACAAAGTATGAAGACAATGCCCAGCTAGTTGTGGATTATGTCAGAGTATATCAAAAAGACGAATATGATGATAATGTTTCGAAACCGATTAAGGAAGTGGTTTTAAAAGAGGCAGATGAAACCGGAAATTATATTGTAAACGGTAACTTTGAAAATACGGAAAATCTGGAAGACGAAGAGGATTGGAAATTTTTATTATTTGGAGGCGGTGAAGCCGAAGCCTCAATTTCAGAAGGGGCCATTCATATTGATACGACAGCGGCGGGTACTTTGGAATACAGTGTTCAGTTGGTACAACCTAATATTCCGTTAGAATACGGTGGTCAATACAAATTATCTTTTGATGCTTATGCAGATGAGGAGAGAAAGATGATTACTACCATTAGTGCACCTGATTTGAACTTTATAAGGTATTTGGAAGATGAGCAGTTGGTTTTGACAACAGAACCGCAGACATATGAATATGAGTTTACAATGATGTCAGACAGTGATGCAAATGGTCGTGTGGAATTTAATATGGGAGCACAGGGATCTTCTGCAACTATTCACATTACAAATGTCAGAGTAGAAAAAACTGGGCAGATTGATGATGAGAGTCTGTTGCCGAAAGGACTTCCGGATGGCAATTACATCTACAATTCCACCTTTGACCGTGGTGAAAAGCGTTTGGGATATTGGAGTATTCAAAATAATTGTGAAGGTGCAGTTGTAAGTGTTACAAATGAAAATTTAGTAAGAGAATTGAAAGCAGAAATTCCGACAAGTGTTTCTTCCTTGGAAGATGTTATTGTGAAACAGGCACCGATACAGATTGTAGGTGGGAAGTCCTATAAACTTTTCTTGAATGCTTATGCGGAAGAAGATAAAACAATTGGAATAAAGATTGCAGGGCAAACGTTTGAAGTGCCGATAACAAAGGAAAATACTCAGTATCAGTTTGCTTTTGAAACAGAAGCAGGAACAGAAGAGGTGGAGTTGGAACTTTTATTAGGTGCTTCCGGAACGACATATCTTGATAATATTTGTATGTACGAACATGATAAGATCATAAATGGTAATTTTACCAATGGGACAGTAGGATATGAAATGTATATTGATGAAGCCGCAGAAGTTAGCTATCTGGTAGATGAATTATCGGAAGGCGGAGCATTGGGAATTGATATTTTTAATACGACGGATGAGGAATGGAAAATCCAGTTGTTGCAGAAAAATATCTATTTAGAAAAAGGGAAATGGTATACTGTTTCATTTGATGCAAAAACTTCTCTTAACCGTGATGTGAAGCTAGAAATGAAAAAGGATGGTTTGCCGGGGGAAGAAACAATATCTTACATGGATGCACAAATTTTTGGATTGAATTTGGCGGATGTAACATATAGTTATACCTTCATGATGGAAGAGGAAACAGATGCAAATACAGTTTTGAGCATTTCGTTGGGAGCAGTGTCGGGTGAAGAAATAAACAAAAAGCATACGATATTTATCGATAATGTTTCATTGGAAGAAGCAGAAGAACCGTTGACAGCAAATGAATAATAAGGAGAAAAATGATATGCAGTATGGTTATTTTGATGATACAAAGAGAGAGTATGTAATTACAAGACCGGACACACCGGCTCCTTGGGCGAATTATCTTGGTTCTCCGGAGTATGGTGCACTTATTTCAAATAATGCAGGCGGATACAGCTTTGCGAAGTCCGGCGCCAATGGTCGTATTTTACGATATGTGTTTAACAATTTTGATCAACCCGGACGTTATATTTATATTAGAGATAATGATAATAAGGATTATTGGTCAGCTTCCTGGCAGCCGGTCGGAAAAGATTTGGCTTCGTATAAAAGTGAGTGCCGTCATGGTATGGGATATACCAAAATGGTTGCAGATTATAGTGAAATCCATTCAGAAACTCTCTACTATGTTCCGCTTAATAAAACATACGAAGTATGGAATATTACGGTAACAAATAATTCTGATGCTGTTAGAAATTTAGGCATTACAGGTTATGCTGAATTTACAAACCAGAATAATTACGAAGAAGATCAGGTTAATTTACAATATTCTCAGTTTATTACAAGAACAGAATTTCATAAGAATCGTATTAAACAGATGATACATGGTAATCTGGATGCGCTGCGGGATGGCGAGAATATTGATAATAAAGTTGTAATAGAACGTTTCTTTGGTATGGCAGGGGAGAAAGTGTCTTCCTATTGTGGCAGCAAAGAAAAATTCATTGGCAGATACCATGGTTATGGTAATCCGGTTGGAGTGGAATGTGGAGAACTTGGTGGAGCACTAAACTATAATGAAAATGGATGTGGTGCGCTTTTGGCAAATGTCGTTCTTCAACCTGGAGAAACAAAGAGTATTGCCTTTGTCTTAGGAATGAAGAAGGATGCAGAAGCAGAAGAAATATTAAGTACATACCATAATCCGCAGGAACAGTGTGAGAAGGAATTAGAAGAGTTGGTTGCGCATTGGCATGGAAGATTCTCGCGTTTCCAAGTAAAGACACCGAGTGCAGAATTTAACACTATGATTAATACATGGAATGCTTATAACTGTTTTATGACCTTTATCTGGTCGCGCGCAGCTTCTTTCATTTATTGTGGACTTCGAAATGGATATGGTTATCGAGACACGGTTCAGGATATTCAGGGAATTATTCATTTGGAACCGGAAATGGCACTTGAAAAAATTCGTTTTATGCTTTCCGCACAGGTTAGCAATGGTGGAGGTCTCCCACTTGTGAAGTTTACACACAATCCGGGACATGAAGATACACCGGATGATGCTTCTTACGTAAAGGAAACAGGACATCCGGCATATAGAGCAGACGATGCGTTATGGCTTTTTCCAACTGTGTATAAATATATAGCAGAAACCGGAAATCTCAAATTCCTGGATGAAGTAATTCCGTTTGCAGATAAAGAAGAGGGTACTGTTTATGAGCATTTAAAAAGAGCAATTGATTTTTCTATGAAGCATTTGGGAATACATGGTATGCCGGCAGGTCTGCATGCGGATTGGAATGACTGTTTGCGACTTGGCAAAGATGGAGAATCCACTTTTGTTGCATTTCAGTTTTACTATGCCATGACCATTCAGAGAATGTTCGCAGAGTATAATGAAGATACATCTTATATTAGTTATCTGAATAAAGAACAACAGAAATTAGGAGAAACGATTGAAAAATATTGTTGGAATGAAGATCGCTTTATTCGTGGCTTTACGGAAAACGGAGAAGTAATCGGGCGAAAAACGGATGTAGAAGCAAATCTGTGGCTGAATCCACAGACATGGAGTGTGATTAGTGGGTATGCAACAGACGAGCAGGCAGATACCGTTTTGGAAAATGTTTATAATAAACTGAATACAGAATATGGTGCAATTTTAATGGATCCGCCATATCATGCAGAAGCATTTCCGGGTGCATTCGCGGTTATTTATAATGCAGGAACGAAAGAAAATGCCGGTATTTTCTCACAGTCACAGGGATGGATAATTTTGGCCGAAGCCTTACGTGGACACGGTGAGCATGCATTTACCTATTTTATGGAGAATGCTCCGGCGGCACAGAATGACAGAGCAGAAGTGCGTGTTTTAGAACCATATTGCTATGGACAGTTTACGGAAGGGAAAGACAGTCCGAATTTTGGTCATTCCCATGTACATTGGCTCACCGGTACTGCGTCTACTATGATGGTAGGTTGCGTAGAAGGTATTTTGGGTATGAGACCGGATTTCAATGGACTCAAAATTGAACCGGCTATTCCGAAGGAATGGAACGAGGTTGAAATTGAGAAAGAATTCCGTGATTGCCATTTGCATATTGTCATTAAAAATCCCGGTCATGTAGAATCCGGCTGTGAAAAAATGTTTGTAAACGGGAAAGAAGTATTAGGAAATTATATTTCCATGGATATGTTAGAGAAAAATACAGAAATCGAATACATAATGTCATAGAAAGAAATACTTATAAAACGGATATGTCAACTGTTTTGGCATATCCGTTTTATTTTACTGTTTTTTACTGTTTTTTACTGTGCTACTATTTGTTAACGGAAACTGAATTCCACGAAGTTCTAAAATGATGCGTGCGATATTTGTGGGGTGTTAAGCCGGTTTTCTTCTGAAATACCTGAATGAAATGGCTCTGTGAAGAAAAGGCCAGATAATTGGAAATATCGGAAGTAGTATATTCGGAATATTGCAGTAAATTTTTGGCTTTGTCAATTTTGAGATCCAGAATATAATTGCTGACAGATATACCCATTTCTTTTCGAAAAAGCTTGGACAAGTAGCTTTCTGACAAATCCAAGTATTCGGCAAGTTCTTTCAAGGTTATTCGATAATGGATATGACTATAAATATAATCCATACATAATACAATTGGTTTAGAGAGGATTTGCTGCTTCATGACAATCTGCATCTGGCTACAATAATCAATGCACATTGTATCGTGTAAAGCAGAAATTTCGGGAATGGATTTGCATTTATCCATTTTTAGAATGTAAAAGTCACTCAAACCATATGCTTTTTCCTGTTCCATGCCGTTGTGAACACAATAACGTGCAATCATAGCAGTGGTGACTACAAAATGATATCGTATGTTTTGTAATTTGTTTTCGGATAGTTTTCCCATGCCATCAGGATTCGTAAAAGCGTTACTGTTACAGTTTTGCTTCACATAATCCACATTGCCTGTTGCAATAGCATCATAAAAGGTAAGTTCGTTCTCGATGGCTCGGTGCTGTTCTAATAGTTCATGCTGTAAAAACTCACTCTTATACCATTCTCTTGTTATATCCATTTGAAAATCTCCGTTAATTCCATGAATTATGTCTCACTGTGTTGAGATTATTTTTTCAATAGGAGCCTGCAATGTATCGAAATTTCCGGCATAAATAATTTCCAGCAAATGATTCAATTGCAAAAGTGACTTTTTTAAGATATCTTCTGAAATCAATTTTTGCTCTAAGGCAATAGCTAGTTCATCGATATCCACAACTTTCACAAAACCATCCGGATAAATGATTACATCTGCCAGTAAATCGGTAACGATATAGGTGTCTGAGTCGGACTGATAATCATATTCTACAATGTCGCAATACCAATAAAGCAAAGAATTATCTTCCCGATAAAATTTGCTGACTTTGAAGCCTTCATTCAGAAAGTAGCAGGAATATCCATGGTGCATATCTTTCCGTGGTTTTAAGGTATTCCATCCGGTCACAATCATATTGTCATCCTGATACAGAATTTTGTCATCTTTGAGTAAAACGCATTCTTCCGGAATGATTCGTTTGCGGTAAAGTGTAGGTGATGGCATAGAACCTCCCAATTTAAGCATTTGCGTGCAAATTTATGTAAAAAAATATATTTGTTTACATAAAACGTTACACTGACTGGAGAAAAAAGTCAATGACAATTTATGTATTTTGAACAATTTTACTGGACATAAACATAAAAAATGGGTATAATTTTACTATTAAGATTTTAAGAAAGGGAAGAGCAGTGAAATATAATAGAAATGTCTATCATGCACTCACAATGATTAGCCAGTTCGGTATTAACATGCTTGTTCCCATTTTTATTTGCGCTTTTATCGGAATTGCCATAGATAAGAAGTGCCAAACTTCCTGCTGGATGGTTATTTTATTTTTTGTAGGAGCAATCGCCGGATGCCGGAATGTACTTGTTTTTGCAAAAAAAATTTATGAAGCACCTGCACAGACCCGCAGACATCACAAGGCGGAGATGAAGGAAGAACCGAAGGAAGAAATAGATGGGTGACAGTGACAGAATGGAAATCAGAAAGAAAATAAATCCGACATTATTTGATTTATGTCTTGGCATTTTTATATGGGGGATTTTGTGTCAGATTGTTATTCTGATTTTTAGCAGGATACCGGCTTATAGTATTGGATTGTGGATAGGTATTTTACTTGGAATTGCCGGAGCAATTCATATGTGGTGGACGTTAGACCGAAGTCTGGATATGATATCTAAGGGTGCAACGAAGACAGTGGGTACACAGAGTATTATCCGGTATGTTGTGTTGGTAGTTGCAATGGCTTTGCTTGCAGTAAGCGGGTTTGCTAATCCGCTTTTTGCCTTTTTAGGTTATATGGGAATGAAAGCGGCGGCTTATATGCAGCCCTTTACCCGAAAAATAAGCTCTAAAATTTTTAAGGTGTAAAATCTACATAAGGAGGTGAGAGTATGGGACAAGGAGTTCTGTTGACGGAGAGCGCTGATATCGACTTTATGATACATGGTGTATTCTCTTATGAACTTTTCGGACAGACAGTCTGGATTACAACAACTCATATCTGCGTTTTGATTGTCATGCTGGTAATCATTGCATTTTGTCTGGCAGCAAACCGAGCGATTAAATACGCTTCGGAAGTGCCGGGAACATTCCAGAACATCGTAGAGTTAGTTGTGGAAATGCTGGATAATATGGTTGGCGGTGTCATGGGTAAATTTTCACCCAAATTTCGAAATTATGTCGGAACAATATTTATATTTATCTTTTTGAGTAATATTTCCGGTTTATTCGGACTCAGGCCACCAACAGCAGACTATGGTGTAACGTTTGCTCTTGGTATTATGACATTTACGCTGATTCATTATAATCAGTTTAAATACCAGAAGGTGAAGGGTGTCATTGCCGGATTATGTGATCCGTGGCCGATTTGGGCACCAATCAATATGATAGGTGAAATTGCTGTACCGATTTCTTTGTCACTGCGTTTGTTTGCAAACGTCCTGTCAGGAACGGTTATGATGGCGTTGATTTATGGCTTATTATCTAAGATAGCAATTATCTGGCCGGCAGCACTTCATGTTTATTTTGACTTGTTCTCCGGAGCAATTCAGACGTATGTATTCTGTATGTTAACTATGACATACATTTCTAATGCCTGTACAACAGATTAACGGGCTAAGATGTTAATAATTCTATTGAAAAGGATAAATTAAAGGAGGAAATAAAAATGGAATTTAACACAAACTTTATTTTAGGATGTTCAGCTATTGGTGCAGGACTTGCAGTTATCGCAGGTATCGGACCTGGTATTGGACAGGGTATTGCAGCAGGTCACGCAGCAGCAGCAGTAGGTAGAAATCCGGGAGCGAAATCAGATGTTACATCTACTATGTTATTAGGACAGGCGGTAGCAGAAACAACAGGTTTGTATGGTTTGCTTGTTGCGATGTTACTCTTATTCGTAAAACCTTTAGGAAAATAAGAGCCTCTGGCGAAAAATATGAGAAAGGAGGCTTAAGGCTTGAATACGATAAAAGGTACAGGTTTAGTACTGGCTTCGGCTGAAATGGAGCCTAGACTTTTTGACTTGGATCTTCAGTTGATTGCAGATGCATGCTTGATGATTATTGCTGTTTTTGCATTATCCCTGATAGCATCTCATTTCCTGTTTAATCCGGTGAGGGATATGCTTCAGAAAAGACAGGATAAGATTAAAGATGAATTGGATAGTGCTGCACAGGATATGGCAGATGCTAAGGAATTAAAAGCAGCATATGAAGCCAAGTTGAAAGATATTGATAAAGAAGCGGAAACAATCTTGAGCGAAGCAAGAAAGAAAGCATTAGCGAATGAGAATAAGATTGTGGCAGAAGCAAAAGAAGAAGCTGCCAGAATTATTGAAAGAGCAAATGTTGAGGCTGAACTGGAGAAGAAGAAAGCAGCCGATGAAGTGAAGCGAGAGATGGTAGTATTGGCATCTTTGATGGCAGGAAAGGTTGTAAATGCGGCAATCGATACAACTGTTCAGGACAGTCTTATCGAAGAAACGCTCAAAGAAATAGGTGATGGCACATGGCTAAGCTAATTTCAAAAACGTATGGTGACGCATTGTTCGAACTTGCAGTAGAAGAGTCAAAGGTAGATGTTATATTAGAAGAAATAAAACAGTTACAGAATATTCTGAAAGAAAATACAGATTTTAGCAAATTGATGACTCATCCTAAAATTATCAAAGAGGAGAAGCTTCAAGTAGCGGAAAATGTATTTAAAGGCAGAGTTTCAGATGAGTTAATGGGATTTTTGTTGATTGTAATCTCCAAAGACCGTTATCAGGACTTAGATGATATTCTGGAGTATTTCGTTACCGAAGTAAAGAAATACAAAGGAATCGGTGTTGCTACGGTAACAACAGCAGTACCGCTGAAAGAAGAACAATGTAAGAAAATTGAACAGAAGCTGCTTGATACAACGGGCTATAAAACAATGGAAATTAATTATCAGATTGATGTTGCCTTGATTGGCGGTATGGTAATCCGCATTGGTGATAGAGTTGTAGATAGCAGTATCAGTACGAAATTAAATGAACTTCAGAAAGAGTTATTGAAGGTTCAAATCTAAAAGAAAGGTGCGTATGATCCATGAATTTAAGACCAGAAGAGATTAGTTCAGTCATTAAGGATCAAATTAAGAGATATTCTTCTGCGCTTGAAGTATCCGATGTCGGTACTGTTATTCAGGTAGCAGATGGTATCGCTCGTGTGCACGGACTTGAAAATGCAATGCAGGGTGAATTGTTAGAGTTCCCTGGTGATGTATACGGAATGGTACTTAACCTGGAGGAAGATAATGTTGGTGCCGTACTTCTCGGAAGCCAACATAATATCAACGAAGGTGATATTGTAAAAACAACAGGACGAGTAGTTGAGGTTCCGGTTGGCGATTGCATGTTAGGACGTGTTGTGAATGCTCTTGGACAGCCGATTGATGGTAAAGGGCCGATTCAGACTGACAAATATCGTAAGATTGAAAGAGTTGCATCTGGTGTTATCACACGTAAATCGGTAGATACACCATTGCAGACAGGTATCAAAGCTATTGACTCAATGGTGCCTATCGGAAGAGGACAGAGAGAACTTATTATCGGAGACAGACAGACCGGTAAGACAGCAATAGCAATTGATACCATTATTAACCAGAAGGGACAGGGTGTAAAATGTATTTACGTTGCTATCGGACAGAAAGCATCTACTGTTGCTTCTATTGTAAAAACATTGAATGAATTTGGTGCTATGAGCTATACAACCGTAGTTGCTGCTACAGCAAGTGAGCTTGCACCATTACAGTATATTGCACCGTATTCCGGTTGTGCAATCGGTGAGGAATGGATGGAGAACGGCGAAGACGTACTCGTTGTATATGATGACCTGAGTAAGCATGCTGCTGCATACCGTACACTTTCCTTGCTGTTAAAGAGACCACCGGGACGTGAAGCTTATCCGGGTGACGTTTTCTATCTGCATTCCAGATTGCTTGAACGTGCAGCCAGAATGAGTGAAGAATACGGCGGCGGTTCCCTGACTGCTCTTCCGATTATTGAAACGCAGGCAGGCGACGTATCCGCATACATTCCGACCAACGTAATTTCTATTACAGATGGTCAGATTTATTTGGAAACTGAAATGTTTAACTCAGGTTTCAGACCGGCGGTTAATGCAGGTCTTTCCGTATCCCGAGTAGGTGGTGCGGCACAGATTAAAGCGATGAAGAAAATTGCAGCACCTATCCGTGTGGAATTGGCGCAGTATCGTGAGCTTGCAGCATTCTCCCAGTTTGGTTCCGAATTGGATGCCGATACCAAAGAGAAGCTTGCACAGGGTGAAAGAATCAAAGAAATTCTGAAACAGCCACAGTATAAACCAATGCCTGTACAGTATCAGGTAATCATTATCTTTGTTGCAACAAACAAATATCTGTTGGATATTCCGGTAGAAGACATTACCAGATTTGAATCAGAATTGTTTGAGTTCTTGGATACAAAATATCCGGAAATTTCAAGTTCTATTGCAGCAGAAAAAGTAATTTCTGAAGAAACAGAAGCAAAATTAAGAAAAGCTGTTGAAGAGTTTAAAGCGCAGTTTAAGAAATGAAACAAAGTTTAGATCATAGGAAGTGGAAGGTGATGCTATGGCCTCAATGATAGATATTAAAAGGCGTAAGGGTAGTATTCAAAGTACACAGCAGATTACCAAAGCCATGAAGCTTGTTTCTACTGTAAAACTGCAGAGAGCGAAACAGCGCGCGGAACAGTCAAAAGCATATTTTAATTGTATGTACGAGACAGTGACTTCCATGTTGGCCAAAACAGGAAATCTGGATCATCCTTATCTTCGAGGTGGAGAATCCACGAAGAAGGCAGTTATTGTTGTAACCTCTAACAGAGGGCTTGCAGGCGGATATAACTCCAATGTTGTGAAACTGATTACACAGGGTGATTTACAGAAGGAAGACCTCAGTATTTATGCGGTAGGTAGAAAAGGCAAGGAAGCATTGAATCGAAAGGGTTATGCTATTGTGGAAGATAATTCCGATATGATAGAAGAACCATTATATGTTGATGCGATGGCACTTAGTTCCAAAGTATTGGAAGCTTATACGAAGGGCGAGGTGGGAGAAATTTATCTCGCATATACCAGTTTCAAAAATACAGTAGTACATGAGCCTACTTTACTCAAGCTTCTTCCGGTAGAGGCGGAGCAGAAAGAAGAGAAGGCAAAGGAAAAAGAAAACAAGGCACTCATGAACTTCGAGCCGGAGGATGATGAAGCACTTGATTTGATTATTCCGAAATATGTTACTAGTCTGATTTATGGTGGTTTAGTAGAAGCGGTTGCCAGTGAAAACGGCGCGAGAATGCAGGCTATGGATTCCGCAACAAGCAATGCTGAAGAAATGATAGATCACTTATCGCTGATGTATAACAGAGCACGACAAGGCTCTATTACACAGGAATTAACAGAAATTATCGCAGGAGCAAATGCTATTTCTTAATGGTGCTTCTGATTAATAACAATGAGTGAAAGGAAAAAAAGATGGCAGAAGTGAAGAATGGCGAAAGCCGTGGAAAACTCACTCAGATTATCGGTGCCGTACTGGATATTAAGTTCCAGGAAGGCAATTTACCTGAAATAAATGATGCAATCCGTATTCCATTAAAGGATGGAAACGAATTGATAGTAGAGGTATCTCAGCATCTGGGTGATGATACAGTTAGATGTATTGCCATGGGTTCAACAGACGGACTTGTAAGAGGTATGGAAGCAATTTCAACAGGTGCGCCTATTACAGTTCCCGTTGGTGAAAATACATTAGGACGTATGTTTAACGTTTTAGGACAGCCGATTGATAATGTACCTGCTCCGACAGATGTTTACTATGAGCCGATTCATAGAGAAGCTCCTAAGTTTGAAGAACAAGCAACAGAAACAGAAATGTTGGAAACCGGTATTAAAGTCGTTGACCTCCTTTGTCCATATCAGAAAGGTGGTAAAATCGGTTTGTTCGGTGGTGCCGGTGTAGGTAAAACGGTACTTATTCAGGAGTTGATTCGTAATATCGCTACCGAGCATGGTGGATATTCTGTATTTACCGGTGTTGGTGAGCGTACAAGAGAAGGTAACGACCTGTATTATGAAATGAAAGAATCAGGTGTTATTGATAAAACAACAATGGTATTCGGACAGATGAATGAGCCACCGGGAGCGAGAATGCGAGTTGGTCTGACCGGTCTGACAATGGCAGAATACTTCCGTGATAAAGGTGGAAAGGACGTATTATTATTCATTGATAATATTTTCCGTTTCACACAGGCTGGTTCCGAAGTATCCGCGTTACTTGGACGTATGCCTTCTGCGGTAGGTTATCAGCCTACATTACAGACAGAAATGGGTGCTTTACAGGAACGTATCACATCTACAAAGAACGGTTCCATTACATCCGTTCAGGCTGTATACGTACCTGCCGATGACTTAACTGACCCAGCTCCGGCAACAACATTTGCCCACTTGGATGCAACTACTGTATTGTCCAGATCTATCGTAGAACTTGGTATTTATCCGGCAGTTGATCCACTGGAGTCTACATCCAGAATTTTGGATCCGAGAGTTGTTGGAGATGAGCATTATCAGGTAGCCAGAGGTGTGCAGGAAATCCTGCAAAAATACAAAGAGCTGCAAGATATCATAGCAATTCTTGGTATGGACGAGCTTTCAGAGGAAGATAAGCTGGTAGTTTCCCGCGCAAGAAAGGTTCAGAGATTCTTATCTCAGCCATTCTTCGTAGCAGGACAGTTTACAGGTCTGGAAGGTAAATATGTACCGATTGCCGAAACCATCAGAGGTTTCAAAGAAATATTGGAAGGTAAGCATGATGATATTCCTGAAGGACATTTCTTAAATGCAGGAAGCATTGATGACGTACTTGCCCGCGTGAAATAAGGGGGACTCGTATGGCTGAAAATGATAACAAGTTTACATTAAAAATAATTACACCGGACAGAGTTTTCTTCGAAGAAGAGGTTTCGATGGTAGAATTCAATACAGTGGAAGGTGAAGTCGGTATTTATAAAGAACATATACCGATGACTATGATAATAGCACCTGGTATTTTAACCATTACGATGGACGAAGAAACAAAAGAAGCAGCATTGCACTCCGGATTTGCTGAAGTGTTGCCGAATCAGGTAACTATTTTGGCAGAGATTGTTGAGTGGCCAGCAGAAATTGATTTGGGACGTGCGGAAGATTCCAAGAACCGTGCAGAAGAGCGAATTCGTGAAAATGCACCGGGGACGGATATGAAACGTGCTGAATTGTCACTAAAACGTGCGGTTGCCAGAATTGAAGCGGTGAAATATAAATAACACGTGTGATTTTGAGAGGGGCGGGAACAACAACCTGCCTCTCTTGTTATGTAATAAAAAACTACTAACAAGGAGCAAAATGTTATGTTTAGATTTAATAATTGATATATTGGTAAGATGGGGAATACGTTAATTGTAACAGAACCATCCCAATTTGTACGCATATGATAAAATAAAATAGGAAAAGAAATGGAAAAGATATGAATCAATCAAGAATACTTCCGTTTTATATGGCATATCCTCTTCCGATGTATTATCAAGAAGAGGATAGTGTAACACGGGACTTGGAATATTTACAGCAAATGTATCCGATGGAAGCAAAGCGATATCAGAAAATTATAGTGGATACGCTGAACCAGATGGATTACGAAGGAAGTATGATATACGATGAATATCCGGATAAGTGGCAGCTCTATCGTTTAACACAAATTATTATCGATAAAATTAAACGTATGGAGTCGAATGAAACGAATATGCCAAATGAAATGTTAGGAAATATGTCGACGAATAATGCAGAAAATGCATCAGGAAGAAATATGGAGAGGCAATGGGAGCACCTGGAAGAGTTTATTCAAGTTCTGCTTTATTATGAGATTTATAAAAAGCGCCATGCGAACCATAGAGGAATCTTAAAATTTTAGTTGAGCTTTTGAAGTAATCTTATTAAAATATAGTCATAGCGTTTGTTATGGCTATATTTTATGTGATAGGAAAGAACTAATATGAGTGAAGAACTAAGACAACTGTTGCAAGAAACAATAAATCGTAATTTATACCAGATTATAATTAGTAATTCCAGAGATAAAGAGAAAGCATTTAAAGTAAAAATCAGACCGATTATGTTAAAGGATGAGATTTTATATCAAGAAACAATCTATCAGGGAACGAAGGTGTTTCATGAGAATTATAGAGATTCCGAAATGATACAGCGAGTAGAAAAATATCTGGAGAATGATTTTAAACAATGCGAAATAGAGCATACTATTAAGAAGGCTGTTATTTTAGTCAGCAAAAAAGGTAAAATGACAATCAAGACAAAGCAGACGAAGCAGAGCGGACAGGAAGAAAGTAAGATAAAAGTTTCGTTAGCACATAATAGGGTGAAGAAATACATTCTTGAAGAAGGAATTCCGGTTCCTTTTTTAATTGATTTGGGCGTACAGAGCAAAGATGGTAAGATTATTCGTGCAAAATATGATAAATATAAGCAAATTAACCGTTTTTTGGAATTTGTGGAGGACATTCTACCGGCATTATCAAAGGATAGAGAAATCAAAATAGTAGATTTTGGTTGTGGGAAATCCTATTTAACTTTTGCTATTTATTATTATCTGCATGAGTTAAAGGGCTTTGATGCAGCAATTATCGGACTGGATTTAAAAGAAGATGTTATTGCGCATTGTAATGAACTGAGTCAGAAATATGGTTATACGAAGTTACAGTTTATTCGTGGTGATATTGCAGAATATGAAGGTTTGACACAAGCAGATATGGTGGTAACGTTACATGCTTGCGATACAGCGACGGATTATGCATTGGAAAAAGCTGTAAAATGGGATGCTAAGGTTATTTTGTCTGTACCTTGTTGCCAACATGAGGTAAACAAGCAAATTCAGTGCGAAACGCTACAACCGGTTTTGCAGTATGGAATTGTGAAAGAAAGAATGTCTGCTTTGCTTACCGATGCGCTTCGAGCAGATATTTTGAAAGCAGTTGGTTATGAGGCGGATTTGTTGGAATTCATTGATTTGGAACATACACCGAAAAATATTTTGATTCGTGCGGTGAAAAAAGAAAAGCAAAATATTGATAAGCAGCAAGAAGAGATGGAGAAAGTCAATGAAATGATGAAATTTATGCAGATCGAACCGACGCTATACAAACTGCTGAATGTTCAGGCGTGTGAAGGTGGAACAGAAGGGAAATAGCCAAACAGCAGAGTAATACACCAAAAGCAGGAAACAAGTGATAGAAGGAATTAGAAATATATGAAAAGAAATATTATAAAGGGTATTTACCTCGGTGCAGTTTTTGGCATAGCATTGTTTGTGACAAGTAATGTAATGAACAAGGGAAATACCGATATGACAACGGAAATGAATGGGGCTTCTTTTCCGGTTGTTACAATGCAAATAGATGAATATCAGGTAAATAGCCTGCATGGTTATGCTGAGGCGATGAATACAAGTTATTTAAGAGATACGCTTCTGCCAATTGAAGCGGACCGAAAAGTTTCTTTTTATGTTGATACTTATGGAAAAGAAATTGATACACTAGCATTTGAGGTCAGAAGCATTAACGGTACCAGATTGGTAGAAAGTACAGCGATTGAGAACTATGAAATAGAAGAAGAACGGATTTTGTGTGATATTACATTAAAAGACTTAATCAATGCAGATGAAGAGTATATGCTTATATTGCTTGTGACACCGACGGGACAAGAGACGATTCGCTATTACACAAGAATCATACAGTCAGAGGAATTGCATATTCAGGAAAAACTGGAATATATTCTTGATTTCCATAATCGGACTTTTGACAGAGAAGAAGCGGCAGATTTAACAAAATATTTGGAATCTAACTCAGAAGGAGATAATACTACCTTTCAGAAAGTAAATATTCACAGTAGCTTCCAACAGGTGACATGGGGAGATTTGCAAATAGAACGTATTACAGAACCGCTTGTGGATGTTATGGAGTTAGAAGAGCAGACTGGTTCTTTTCAGTTGGAATATATGGCACAGGCGCGAGACGGAAAAGAGAAAATGCTATATCATGTAAGGGAGTATTATCGCATACGCTATACACCGGACAGAATGTATTTATTGGATTTTGAAAGAGAGATGAATCAGTTTTTTGACGAACAGGCAGAAATTATGGCAAATAATAAAATCATGCTTGGTATTGTCGATAAGCAGGTTGAAATGAAAGAAAGTGACGGGGGTAATGTATTCGCCTTTGTAGTTACGAATAAGCTTTATAGTTATAATGTGACAGATAAGAAGCTGGCAAGACTTTTCTCATTTTATGAAGAAGATAATATTACCGATGTCAGAAGTAGTTATAATCACCATAATATTAAAATTCTGAACGTAGACGAGGCAGGAAATGTGGAATTTCTGGTTTATGGTTATATGAATCGCGGAAGGCATGAAGGGGAAGTAGGAGTATCGGTTTATTCTTATTCGAGTACTGCTAATACCGTAGAAGAACATGTATATATTCCGTATAATCGTTCTTATCAGTTACTGAAAAAGGATGTAGAAAGGCTGGCATATCTGAATAAATCAGGCATTTGCTTTTTGATGTTAGAAGGAAGCGTATACGCGGTTGATTTGGAAAATAGAGATTATGAAATCATTGTTTCCGGATTAACAGAGGATGATTATACTGTTTCCGAATCAAATCAGATGCTAGTATGGCAGGAAGGCGGTAAAAAATATAACTGCACAACCTTGAAGCTTTTAAATCTCGGTACTGAGAAAGAGACAGAGATTACGGCAGGAGTAGGTGAGTATATCTCACTACTTGGATTCATGGAAGAAGATTTGATTTACGGACTTGCCAGAAGTAAGGATGTAGTGGAGGATTCTACCGGTGCGGTTACATTTCCGATGTATTGTCTCAAAATACAGAGTGAAAGCGGTGATTTGCTCAAGACATATCATGAAGACGGTGTTTATGTTGTGGACGGAACGATTACAGATAATCAGATTACCTTATCCAGAGTAGAATGGGATGAGGAAGCACAGGTATATTTAGCGGTTAATGATGACCAGATTATGAGTACTGAGAAAGTTGAAGTGGGTCATAATACAGTAGAAAGTGTTATCGTTGAGAAATATGAGACAATCGTAGAAATTGCCGTAAAAGAAGAAATTGATACAAAAGCAGTAAAGATTCTGACCCCGAAAGAAGTTTTGTTTGAAGGGGAACGGGAAATCGCCATGCAGGAAAGTGAAATAGAAACGGAACACTTTTATGTGTATGGAAAGAATGGCATTGAAGGAACTTTCGTTCAGCCCGGAAAAGCAGTAAATTACGCATATGAGATTGCGGGAGTTGTAGTGAATGATAATGGCGATTATGTCTGGAAGCGAAGTACGCGCAGCACCAAAAACCAGATTATGGCAATCGAAGGCGAAAAAGTAAGTGAGCAGACAAGTAGCTTGTCGGTTTGTCTGGATACCATTCTGGAATTGGAGGGAAATTCTAAGCATACAAAATATTTGTTGGATCAAGGAAAAACAATACAATCCATTTTAGAAGATAACTTAAAAGGCATACAGGTTCTGGATTTATCCGGCTGTAGTCTGGATGCAGTTTTATATTATGTCAATATGGATATTCCGGTATTGGCAACTCTGCAGGATGGAAATGCAGTTTTGATTGTAGGTTTCAATGAGTTGAATATTGTATTAATGGATCCACTTACCGGAACGGTGTATAAAAAAGGGATGAATGATTCTACACAATGGTTAGAGGAGAATGGCAATAATTTCATAACTTACATTAGAAAAGCACAGGAATAATAGATTACGAAAAAAGAAAGTCTGATTGTCATACCTTAAGTATTGACAGTCAGATTTTTTTGATGTATAAATAAAAACAGATACTTATTAAAGGTACTTTAATAAGTTGGTTAAATAAGTGCATACAAAAAATAAACTGAGTAAGTACGTTCAGAGCAGTGAGAACGTAAACTAGCAACAAAAAAAGAAAGTGAAGGTAAAATTATTATGAAAACAAAAGCAGTCATTTTTGATATGGATGGTATTATTTTTGACAGTGAGAAACTGGTGCTGGATTGCTGGGAGAAAATTGGTGAGAAATATCAAATAGCAGGAATACGGGAGGTGTTTCAGAAGTGTATCGGAACGAACAAAACAAAAACGAAAGAAATTGTTTTTGAACATTATGGAGAGAGTTTTGACTATGATACTTTCAACAAAGAAGCATCTGATTTATTTCATGAGTACGAAGCACTGCATGGTTTGCCAATGAAAAAGGGAGTAAGAGAGCTATTGGAATATCTGAAGGAAAAGGGAGTTGCAATCGGACTTGCATCTTCTACCAGATTGGCAGTTGTGGAATCCGAGTTGAAAGAAGCGGGTTTGTATGATTATTTTCAGGTTGTTATGGGTGGCGATCAGCTTCAAAGAAGTAAACCGGAGCCTGATATTTATTTAATGACTTGTGAAAAAATGGAAGTTGCACCATGCAGCGCATTTGCCATTGAAGATTCTTACAATGGAATTCGGGCAGCACATAGTGCAGGAATGCTGCCCATTATGGTACCGGATATGTTGCCGCCAACCGAAGAGATGCGAGAAAAGAGCACGGCAATTTTCGAAGACTTGCTACAAGTGAAGAAGTATTTTGAAGAAAAGGGGTGTCTTTGATGTCGGGAAATTTGATTAAAGATGAAAATTTGAAACTATTGCGGGATGTTTTGCGAAAAGAGAAAGAAGCAACAAAATCACAATTGGCAGAGAAAACGGGGCTGAGTGTTGTCACCATTCAATCTTTAATGAAAACACTTCTGGCAGAAGGAGAAGCCTTTGAAGGAGAAATTGTACAGCCGAAATTAGGCAGACCGGCAGCTACTTATCGGTTCAATGAACGAGTCAGACTTGCACTGGTTATTTATATGTATGAGAAAAATCGTGTGGATACAGCGGTTTACAGAGTATGTGATTTATACGGAAACAGCATTGAAAAATTTGAAGTAAGTATGCCTGATATTGATAAAGAGAGCTATGATGATATGATTGAGAGTATGCTTGAAAAATATCCGGCAATTCAAATTATTGCAATGGGACTTCCGGTAGTAGCATGCGAAGGTATAATTTTGGCAAGTGATTACCCTGAATTGTTAAATGTAGATTTAAAAAAGCACCTATATGATAAGTTTAATCGGAAAGTGTTAATTGAAAATGACACGAATGCGGCAGTTTTTGGATATGCTATGCAGGAAGAAGAGAAACAGATTGGTTGTATCGCAGGTATTTATATGCCGACAAAATATCCACCGGGAGCAGGAATTTGTCTGGACGGAAAGGTGCAGAAAGGCCGTAATGGATTGATAGGGGAAATCAAAATGTTGCCTCCATACATTGATTGGGAAAACTTTTCTTATGAAAAAGAAGCGGTAGAAGATTTTCTGCTACAAGCGATGCGGGCACTTTTTTGCTTCTACAATCCGGACAGACTGGTGTTATACAGTGAGATAATGGGAGAAGAATTACTTGAGAAACTGGAGAAGAACTGCAAGGACTCTGTAGAAAAAATGTTGCTTCCGGAGATAGAAATTAAGCAAGGACTTCAAGAAGATTTTGCAGTAGGGATGATTCAACTTGCATTGCGGGAAATAACATAAACAGTGAGGAAAAGAAAATGACATCAATTTTGTTAGTTATTATTTATATATCGTTTATTAGTTTGGGATTACCGGACGCGTTGCTTGGTTCTGCGTGGCCAAGTATGTATGGACAGATGGATGTACCGGTTTCTTATGCAGGGATTGTGTCTATGATTATTGCAGGGGGAACGATTATTTCCAGTTTGTATAGTGACAAAATGATTCGTAAATTCGGAACCGGACTTGTAACGGCGGTCAGCGTGTGCATGACTGCAGCAGCACTTTTGGGATTTTCGGTATCCGGCGAGTTCTGGCAGCTTTGTCTATGGGCAATTCCGTATGGTTTGGGAGCAGGAAGTGTGGATGCGGCACTCAATAATTTTGTAGCATTGCACTATGAGTCGCGTCATATGAGCTGGCTGCATTGCTTCTGGGGAATTGGAGCCACAGCAGGACCGTATGTGATGGGAATTTGTCTGACCGGAGGAAAAGGATGGAATTTGGGCTATCTTAGCATAGCAATAATTCAAATTGTACTGACAGCGGCGTTGTTTGTATCCTTGCCGATGTGGAAAAAGATGAGCCATAAAACGGAAGAAGAGCATGGCGGGCATCAAAGTTTAGGTATGAAAGAACTGATTAGATTACCGGGAGCAAAAGCGGTACTGTGCGCTTTTTTCTGTTATTGTGCGTTGGAATCCACGACAGGACTGTGGGCAAGTAGCTATATGGTTTTGGAGAAAGGTATTTCGGCAGAAAAGGCAGCAACGTGGGCATCTTTATTTTATCTGGGAATTACCTTTGGCAGATTTTTAAGCGGTTTTATTACAAGTAAGCTGGGTGACAAGAAGATGGTTCGTTTAGGACAGACGATTGCTGGAATTGGTGTGCTGATTTTATTTCTGCCGTTAGGAGAATATGTAACACTTTTGGGACTTGTGGCGATTGGACTTGGCTGTGCACCGATTTATCCGAGTCTTTTGCATGAGACACCGGAGAATTTCGGACCGGAATTGTCGCAGGCGATTATGGGAATGCAGATGGCATGTGCTTATGTAGGTTCAACATTCATGCCTCCTGTATTTGGATTTCTTGCAGAACGTATCAGTATACAATTTTATCCACTTTACCTCTTGCTGTTTGTTGTAATAATGGTTATGATGGTAGAGAAGCTGAATCGAGTAAGCAAAAAGGGGAAAGGTAATGGAACATCATAATATACCGCCACTGTATGATAAAAACTCTAAAATATTGATTTTAGGTTCTTTTCCGAGTGTGAAATCCAGAGAAGGGCAGTTTTTCTATCATCATCCGCAGAATCGGTACTGGAAAGTGATGGCAGCAGTTTTTGACTGCAAAATTCCTGTTACGATGGAGGAAAAGAAAGCTATGATATTATCTCATCAAATGGCGATGTGGGATGTGATTTCCAGTTGCGAGATTTCCGGCTCCAGCGACAGCAGTATTAGAAATGTGATACCGAATGATATCGGAAAATT
This sequence comes from Lachnospiraceae bacterium, assembly GCA_017440375.1. Lineage (GTDB taxonomy): Bacteria > Bacillota > Clostridia > Lachnospirales > Lachnospiraceae > UBA3282. The sequence continues at coordinate 4,991 of JAFSHK010000023.1, read as the reverse complement.
GTTGCAGGAAACAGAAATTGAGAAAATATATACCAATGGTGGTACAGCTCATAAGTATTATCAAAAATATATCCGTAAACAAATTGGTTGGGACGATATTATGCTTCCTTCGACCAGTCCGGCGAATGCGGCGTGGAGTTTGGAACGATTGATTGCGGAATGGAAGGAAAAAATAACATGAATGCAATAAGTCAATATTTTAAGAAAATAGGTTGGAAACGCTTTGTTGTTATGGTGATAGGAAATATTTTTCTGGGAATAGGGATTAGTATTTTCAAATTTGCGGGTTTGGGAAATGATCCGTACAGCGGTATGATTATGGCGCTTTCCGATGTGGCGGGAATTGCTTATGCTAATTTTCTTGTTTTTGCTAATATTGCAGTATTCGTATTGGAAGTAGTGTTCGGCAAAGAATTTATTGGCGCAGGAACGATTGTAAATGCCTTTTTTGTAGGGTACATAACAACATTTTTCTATGAATTGTGGATTACATGGTTCACAAAGCCGGAGAGTATGGTTGTTCAGATTCTTATTATGCTGCTTGGGACAATTGTTACCGGATTAGGTGTTTCAATGTACCAGACTCCGAATGTAGGTGCTTCACCTTACGATAGTCTTTCGTTGATTATGACGAAGAAGATACCGAAGTTTTCATATTTCTGGCATCGTATTTGTACAGATGCAATTTGTGCTTTTATCTGTTTCTTATCAGGTGGTATTATAGGACTTGGTACACTGGTATCGGCGCTTGGACTCGGACCGGTGATTGATTTTTTCAATAAACATTTTACACGTAAGCTGTTTGGTAAGGACGAAGATATTCTTTGATAAATTATTTTAATAGGCGTTTGCGAAACTCAAAATTGTTTAGATTAAATTGTGCATGATTAACAAGTACCATAAGCAGGTACTGTGAGTCCGTTGGTACTTAGACGCTGTACTTTAGCGTCTTATGTACCATTACGGAACGAGCGTAGCGCAAGCGTGCCTGCGATGGTTTGTTAATTATGTACAATTTCTACCAAGTAAATATGAGTTTCGCAATCACCTAATTATTTTAAATGTACAAGGAGATAACAAGTGAGTATTATTAGAGATATCATTTTGTATGCAATTTCTGTCCTGCTGGGTGTTATAACAGTAGGGGGATTTATGACAAGTATTCCGGCAGGAGTATTGTTTCTGTTAGCAACTTTACTTTGTCTGCCGGCAACGCATAGTCTGCTTAGAAAGCTTACCGGAAACAAAGCCGGTAAGGGTATTTTTGCTTTGATTGGTTTTTTACTTGCTTTGGTGCTTGCTTTTGCAGGTGGAATGCTCGCCGCCAATAAGGAGAGAGCAGAAGAGGAAACTAAATCCAATGCGAAAACGGCAGGTTCTATCAGCACCATACATATGAGCGTTGTGGAAGATGATTCGACACAAAGAAATGATGTAGGAGAGAATGATTCTGTACAAAGCGACGATGCAGGGAAAGATGCGTTAACAGACACAGAAGATAAGTCCGATACAGAGAAGAAGATCTCGCAGGAAACAACAAATGATATCCCAGAACCTTCGCGTCTGGAAGTGCATTTTTTGGATGTGGGACAGGGCGATGCAACATTGATTAAATGCGGCGGACAATATATGTTAATTGATGCCGGAGATGATACCAAAGGAACGGTCATTTGGAATTATTTGCGTAAACAAGGTGTTGAAACACTGGATTACTTGATTTTAACCCATCCGGACAGTGACCATATAGGTGGTGCTCCGGTTGTGTTAACCAAATTCGATGTGAATCATGTTTTTGTGTCAAATTATAAAAAGGATACAACGGCTTATCATAAGTTGATACAGGCTTTGGATGATCAGTTGATTGAGGCGGCTACCCCGAATACGGGCAGTACTTACAATTTGGGAAATGCAACATTTCAGATTCTGGCGCCGGTAAATACATATAATAATGCAAATGATTCGTCGATTGCGCTTATGGTAACACATGGCGAGAATACATTTCTATTCACAGGCGATGCAGAAATACAGGCAGAGGCAGATATGCTTGTGAACGGGAATAGTGTAGATGCAGATGTTTATCAAGTGGGGCATCATGGCAGCAGTAGTTCTTCCAGTAGCAACTTTTTAAATGCAGTCAGCCCGGCTTATGCCGTTATCAGTTGTGAGGAAGGTAACAGCTACGGACATCCGCATGCAGAAGTTCTCAATAATTTGCGGACTATGGATGTAGATGTATTCCGGACAGATGAACAGGGTAGTATCGTTGCAACATCCGATGGCAAAGAGATTACGTGGAATTGTGCACCTACGACTTCATGGCAGGCTGGTGAACGTACATTGAGTGGTGGACGCGATGATGACGAGGGAGATACTGATGAGCTGGTAGAAGCTGAGTCGGATAGTGAGAAGACAGATTATGACGGAGAATATATTTTAAATACGAATACGATGAAATTCCATTTGCCGGATTGTGCCAGTGTGGACGAGATGGCAGAAGAGAATAAAGAAACATCCAAGCTTTCCAGAGAAGAAATTATGGAAGATGGATATGAAGCTTGTCAAAATTGTAATCCATAAAAAAGATGGTCACATTGCAGATAAAGCAGTGTGACCATTTGGCTTTGTTACAAGAAATAATCTCATCAATTTCTATATTACCGGAAAGAGCCTATTGCGGTATTTCGCTAAGGTAAATAGTAAAAGCATGCCCAGAATACCACAGGAAATAATCTCGCCAGCACCAACGGTCAGAAAATAGTAACCATAGCAGTATGCAACCGAAAATCCATCAATTGTTAAACCATATCCATAAATCAATACCAGCGGAACAATAAAAGCATTGGATAGAATCGGAATAATCGGAGCGCACCATTTCCATTTTCGCAGTGCATAAGTACCGAGTGCACCAATTAAGGTTGCTAGGCTGCCAAAAAGAATGTCCGGCAAAGCACATCCGGTCAAAATGTTGCTGAGAAGACAGCCGATAAATAAACCTGGTATTGCAGCGGGTGTAAAGTAGGGCAGAATGGTAAGTGCCTCTGAAAAACGGACCTGAATTGCAAAATTAGCAAGTCCGAAAGCGTTGGCTATAAATGTAAGCACAACATAGAGAGCGGCAATCATAGCCGCTTGCGTTAGAAAAGTAGTTTCTTTCTTTTTCATATTCATTTGTCTCCTTTAGTTTTGTTTTACGAGTGGAAGGTCTCGAACACTCGGTTTTTGGTATGCAGGTGCATACCTAGCCCATAAGACCTTGTTTTTAGGGCTTTGCAACTTAGCAAGTGTAGCATATTCGGAGAAAAAAGGCAATTGCAAATAGAAATTCTTTCTTTAAATCACTTGACAAATAAATAGTTCGCGTATAGAATTAAATTACTTCGATGTTCGAAATAATTATTTTGTGGGGAGGGAAAAGTGAAAAACAGCAGTATAGATGGATTGGATTTTCAGAAGGATATATTTCAGTTTATTGAAGAAATAAAAGAAGTATTATCAACGGATATCTGGAGTAATATTCTTTTAAACTGTTCCAAGAATGAAGTCATGATTTTCTGGCTTCTTTACCGGAAGGGCGAAGCAAATATGACGGAGATAGCCGAGTATATACATGTTCCGCTGAATACGGCGACGGGTATTATTGCTAAAATGGAAAAACAAGAATTCATTACAAGAAATCGGTCAAAAGAAGATAAAAGAGTTGTTATTATAGAACTGACAGAAAAAGGAAATATGCAGGTACAGGCACTTGCTGATGAAATAACATATTATGCAATGCGTATTATGGCTTCTTTTTCAAAAGAGGAAATGGAACTTTTTTATAAAATGGCACAGCAGACTATGCACGTGTTAAAGCAAGAACGAAAGAGAGATAAAGAACAGAAAAAAGTGCGAAAAATCGAAATACAATAATATAAAATGTAAAACGTGAATAATAGAATAATAATAGGATAATAGATAAAAAGCAGCTATTTTATCAGCTGCTTTCGTATAAAACAATACTTCGGAGTCTGAACTATTCGAAAACCGAAATAAAGGAGAGAGTTATGAGCAGAATTTATATTTTTACAGGAAAAGGCGGAGTCGGTAAAAGCAGCGTGGCAACCGCACATGCAATTAAAAGTGCAGCAGAAGGCAAGAAAACGCTATTAGTCAGTACCGACATGGCACATAATCTGGGAGATATTTTTGGTGTAATACTAGGAAAAGAGCCGGCAACGTTGTTTGATAATCTGGATGCCTATGAAATCGATCCGGAATATGTTATGGAGAACGATTTTCAAGACTTGATAAGCTGTATTACCAAACTGTTGCCGGAGACAGAAGATAACGGTCTAAGCAATATGGGAATAATGCCGGGAATGGAGGAACTTTTTTCACTGCTGAAAATTGCAGAGCTTCAGAAAGAAGGTGTGTATGAGCGGATTATTGTAGATTGTGCACCGACCGGAGAAACGTTATCTTTACTTAAATTTCCGGAGTTACTTTCATGGTATATGGAGAAGCTTTTTCCGCTGGGAAAAGTTGCAGTCAAATTACTGTCTCCGGTGTCAAAAGCATTTTATAAAATTGAATTACCGAATAAGAAAGCAATGAATGATATAGAGGGGTTGTATTTGAAATTACAGGAATTGCAGGAACTGTTCAAGAACCGTGAAGTTACCAGTGTGAGAATTGTGACAACACCGGAGAAGATGGTGGTAGAGGAAACCAAACGCAATTATATGTACATGAATTTATATAATTTCAACGTAGACGGACTTTATATTAACCGTATTCTTCCAAAAGATATTGATAATCGCTTTTTCGATGAGTGGCTGCAGATTCAGAGCCAGTATATAGAAGAGATAAAGAACACTTTTCAAGCACTCCCGATTTATGAAATTCCTTGGTATGAGGAAGAATTAAAAGGGCGCAAAGCGATTGAAAGAATTATTGAGGATGCGTTGATGGAGGATGTTTTCTGTATGAGAGAAATTACCGGAAGAGAAATG
>JAFSHK010000022.1 GCA_017440375.1 Lachnospiraceae bacterium | reverse complement strand
TTCAGCATATCCTTCTTGCAAAGAAATCCCATCGAACATAACATGTGTACCCGCATCCATTTGAACTTTCTGATGAAGTACATTCTCATAGAAATCTTTTGCTACTGCAATATCTTTAACCGCTAACAAACATCCTTGATATTTCATCTTTAAACCTCCTTTTGGAGTATTGTATTAAATATCTCAGATTCGTCATAGTAAAAATCGGACATCTTTTCAAGATATTGTTTTGGACTAACACCGCTAATTGATCTAAAATCTTTATCAAAATGGGATTCATCAAAATATCCTGCCTGTTGTGCAAGAGCTGCTAAGGAACAAGTCGATTGCTGAATGTGTTGTAACATATAGTTAAATCGGATAAGTCTAGCATAGCCTTTTACACTCATGCCAATTTGCGTTAAGAATAAACGATTTAATTGCCTGTCACTATACCCCACTTTTCTGGCAAGCTCTCTAACAAATATTTGTCCATGTCTATCCATAATAGTATTTGTCGTAGCAAACACGGCATTAGAAACCAGGTTATATTCCATACGACGATATAATATTTGATCGCACATACAAAATAATTCCTTCATGCTGTTAGCGCTTTCAAAAGTCTGACAGAGCAAGTCAGAAAGTTCTTTGTCAACGTCTTTTAACAATATACGCTTGTCTGTAAAATCAGCTTGGTTCAATTTGGTTAATTGATATAATCCAAATGGTGAGAGCTCAATTAATAGCATAACCTGATATTGGTTGGGTTCTTCACCAAGCAAATTGGGTATTGTAGAAGCCCCCCCATAGTTCAACTAATACATCAGTTCCATTGTAAGCAATAGATAATGTGCTACAAGCGTTTGGCATAAGTGTATAGTGTTCTGCAAACATATTGTTTTTTGGAAATACCAAATTGTAATACTGGACATATTTCCTTAGCGTGGCATGTGGTAGACTTACATTAAAGTCCATATCACTATGAACGAGCATGTGGCTCCCTCACTTTCGCGTTATTATGTTGTTTTTTACAATAGTTATTGGTTGTTTCGATCGTTAAAGCAACAGCCCCTTTTCGCACTACCTACCAACACCTACTTGCACTGCTTGCAATACCCATACAACTCAATCTTATGTCCGGTAATCTGGAAATCCTCGTCCTTTGTGTGCATATCTACATGCTCAAAAGGACAGGATTGCAGCGGAACCAGTTTATGACATTTTAGGCAGATGGCATAGTGCTTGTGTGCCTCTTTTTTCCAAGCATACACGGCTGTATCGTCTCCCATTAGCGTAGATTTTACGACTAAATCATTTTCCTCAAAAACCGTCAAAGCTCTATAAACCGTAGAAATGGCATAGCCATCACCAAGCTCCTGCTGCTCTATCTGACGATAAATTTCGTGTGCCGACAAAGGTTCTTCGGCATTCACGAGAATCTGAAATACGGCTTCTCTCTGACGGGTTTTCTTAATGCCTTCCGGCCATTCTGCTGACTCTTTTATATTTTTTTCACTCATACTATTCCTCATTAAAAATTACTTCTTCCAAATCGTTTCAAATATAATAGCACTTCTATATCTGATACTAATATTTTAAAAAGTAATACCACTAAGTTCAAGTAAAATTCCCGATATAACACCTATTACATAAAGCAGTCCAATAATTTTTGCATTTTCCTTTGGTTTGTCATTAACACGCAGAAGTACCAGAATACCTACGCCTGCACCAACTAACAGACCAGACATCATCGCACCTACACCGATAACCCCTTCCAGATATAGCTGCGTAATTACAACAGAAGCAGCACAATTTGGAATCAAACCGACCAAACCCGCCAGTAATTCACCAATTACCGGACGATTTAAAATCATATTCGCCAGAAAATCTTCTCCAATAAAGTGAATTACAAGATGTAATGCCAACGAAATCAAAAATACATACACAAAAATCTCTACTGTATGGCGAACGGCTGATTTCAAAATTCCTTTTTCACAATGACAATGATGCTGTTCACACAAATGTTCAATTTCCATTTTTTCATTTTTTTTCGAAAAGGCAAAATCAATGAAAAATCCGGCACTCATTGCAAAAATAATTTTCGTAGCCAAAATTTTTAATATAGTATCTATTGCAACGTTTTCAGAAATCAAAATAGGTAACATCTCATCGGATGTAGAAAGATAAATAGCTATCAAAGTACCCATCGTAATAATTCTGCCCGCATATAAATTGGAAGCTGCCGCCGAAAAACCGCACTGTGGAAAAGCTCCTAAAAAACTACCGATAACAGGACCAAATTTCCCCGATTTCTGAATCGCAATCTGCATTTTATTCCCTGCTTTGTGCTCCAGATATTCCATCACTAAATATGTGATGAACAGAAAAGGCAATAATTTTACACTATCTAATAACGTTTCTAAAACAATTTCTAGCATGGACAATCCCCTTATTTCTTATTTCTTTTGTGCAAAAAAACATGGCTACTACTTTTTGTTCTTTGCAATTGCAACTCATTTGCAACTACTATATAATATCACATTTCTATCTTTTGTCAATAAAAAAGGAGCTTTTCCTATCACATTTTTCCTATCACATAAAAAGCCCACACCTACGATTTTCTCGTAAGCGTGGACTTCGTATTATGCGGTCACATCTACAAACTGCGAATTATAAAGTTCTGCATAGAAACCATTCTGTGTTAGTAATTCTTCATGATTTCCCTGCTCAATAATGTCACCGTCTTTCATGACAAGAATCAAATCGGCATCTTTGATGGTTGACAATCTATGGGCAATGACAAAACTTGTTCTGCCTTTCATAAGATTATTCATGGCCTTCTGGATACGCTGTTCCGTTCTTGTATCAACAGAACTGGTTGCTTCATCCAGAATCAGAATTTTGTTATCTGCCAAAATCGCTCTCGCAATAGTCAAAAGCTGTTTCTGTCCTTGCGATACGTTGCTGGCGTCTTCATTTAACTCCATATGATAGCCACCCGGTAAGGTTTGGATAAAACGATGTGCGTGTGCGGCCTTTGCTGCTTCAATAACCTCTTCGTCCGTTGCATCCAGTCTTCCGTATCGAATATTTTCCATAATCGTCCCTTTAAATAACCAAGTATCCTGCAAAACCATACCAAAGCTTTCGCGCAACTCACTACGATTAAAGTCTCTGACATCGTGACCATCTATCTTAATGCTTCCGCTATTCACATCATAGAAACGCATCAAAAGCTTCACCATAGTTGTTTTTCCGGCACCGGTTGGTCCGACAATGGCAACCATCTGTCCCGGTTCAACCTGCGTGCTGAAATCATGGATAATAATTTTATCTTCTTTATATCCGAACTGCACATTTTCAAAGCTGACTCTTCCTTCTAACTGAGACAAGTGCACCGGATTATCCACAAATTGGTCTTCCTCTTCTTCATTCAAAAACTCAAAAACTCTTTCTGCTGCTGCCGCTGTGGACTGCAACATATTGGAAACCTGTGCAATCTGGGTAATAGGCTGTGTAAAGCTCCTTACATACTGAATAAAGGCTTGAATATCACCTATTTCAATTGTTCCTTTAATCGTTAATAAACTACCAACAATTGCAACTGCTACATATCCTAAGTTACCGATAAAAGTCATAATCGGCTGCATCAAACCGGAGAAAAACTGTGATTTCCAACCGGATTGATAAAGTACTTTATTGGTTTCTTCAAATTCTTTCAAAACTTCATCTTCTCTGTTAAATGCTTTTACAATATTTTGTCCGCTATAAACTTCTTCCACCTGACCGTTAATTTTGCCAAGATAGGTTTGCTGTGCAACGAAATGCTTCTGAGAAAATTTCACAACAATACCTATCAATGCACCAGACACCGGTAAAATAACAAGAGCAATAAGCGTCATAAGCGGACTGATACTTAACATCATAATCAAAACACCGATTAATGTTGTAATAGAAGTAATTAACATTGTTACACTCTGATTTAAACTCATACCAAGTGTATCCACATCGTTTGTGATACGAGAAAGAACTTCCCCTACCGTTCTGGATTCAAAATATTTCATCGGCATACGATTAATCTTTTCCGAAATTTCTCTACGGAAACGGAAACACAATCTTTGGGATATTCCACTCATTATCCATCCCTGAAGCAAGGATAAAAGCGCACTAACCACATACAGACCCAAAAGCCATAAAAGAATCGTACCTATTTTTTCAAAATTAATTCCGCCCGTCCGGTAAATCTTTGCCATCAAACCATTAAAAAGCTCTGTGGTTGCTTTACTTAAAACTTTTGGTCCGATAATACCAAACACAGTACTTCCTATCGCGAATAAAATAACTGCAAAAAGGCCATATTTATAATTACCCATATATTTCAATAATTTCCCGATTGTGCCTTTAAAATCTTTAGCCTTCTCTCCTGGCATCATACCCGGACCACCAGGTCCATGAGGTCCTCTTGGTCGTCTTTGCGGTTCACTCATTATGCCCTACCTCCTTTCAGTTCTGCCTCTGACAACTGAGATTTTGCAATTTCCTGATAAGCAGCACAGTCTGCCAACAATTCCTCATGTTTACCAATACCTGCAACCTTACCATCATCCAAAACAATAATCTGATCTGCATGTAAAATAGTACTGATTCGTTGTGCAACAATAATGATTGTGGCATCTGCTATTTTCTCATTCAAAGCTTTTCGGAGTACTGCATCTGTCTTATAATCCAACGCGGAAAAACTATCATCAAACAAAAACACTTTCGGATTCGCTGCAATCGCTCTTGCAATAGAAAGACGCTGTTTCTGTCCACCGGAAACATTGGTACCGCCTTGTGCAATCGAACTATCATACATTTCTTTTTTGCTCTCAATGAATTCTGCTGCCTGCGCAATTTCTGCTGCTTCCTTCATTTTATTATCAGAAACATTCTCATCTCCTGCAAATTTAATATTAGAAGCAATAGTTCCCGAAAACAAAACACCTTTTTGCGGTACAAATCCTAATAAGCTTCGCAATTTTTTCTGTGACAGCTCACGAATATCAATACCATCTATGGTAATTCGTCCATCTGTTACATCATAAAATCGCGGAATCAAATGCAATAAAGTTGATTTACCACATCCGGTACTACCGATAATAGCCGTTGTCTCACCTGGCTTTGCTACAAAAGAGATGTTTTCTAACGCATCTTCTTCTGCTCCCGGATAACGAAAGTTTACATTTTCAAAAGCTACCACACCTTTTCCTGCTACTTTTTCATCCTGTACCTGTTCTTTGTCCCGAATCATCGGTTCCGTGTGAAGAATCTCTTCAATACGCTCTGCTGCCACACCTGCTCTTGGCAACATAACTGAAATCATAGATAACATCAGGAAGGAACCAACAATCTGCATTGTATATGTGATAAATGCCATCATATCACCTACCTGCAGATTTCCCAAATCAATTCCTTTAGCACCGAACCATACAATCATAACCGTAACCGCATTCATTACTAACATCATAGTCGGCATCATAAAGGTCATCACACGGTTTGTAAATAACTGGGTATCCATTAAGTCTCTATTTGCCTTATCAAACCGTTCTTCTTCATATTTTTCACGACTGAAAGCACGAATAACCGATACACCTGTCAAAATTTCTCTGGAGACAAGATTCATTCTATCTACAAGCTGCTGCATTTTCTTGAATTTGGGCATAGCAATTCCAACAAGACTGCCCACCAATAGCAGAATAACAACGACTGCAACGACTATAATCCATCCCATTCCGGTCTTTGTATTTACTACCTTAACAATACCACCAATACCGAGAATCGGTGCATAACAGACCATTCTAAGAAGCATAACAGAAACCATCTGCACCTGTTGAATATCATTCGTACTTCTTGTAATCAGGGATGCAGTAGAAAACTGATCCATTTCTGCATGCGAAAAAGAAACTACTTTTTTGAATACTTTATCACGAAGTCGCATACCGATTCCCGCAGAAACTTTCGCTGCCAGAAAACCGGTTCCAATAGCAGCTATCATCATCAAAATTGTAAGCAACAACATCTTACCACCGGTTACTAATAAGTATTTTGTCTGAATACTGCTTAGATCAATACCCATCGCTTCGTATTCACTTTTCACGAACACAATCGCCATCTGGTCTACAATCATGTCGTTCATTTCTTCGCCGGCTTCTTCTAACATCTGTTCTTTCATAGTAAGAATCTGTTCTTTGGTCATCATACCACTTGCCGCCATCTGATTCGCATCTGCATTTTCCATCATGTAAATCATCACCATCGGAATCTTCATTGCTTCATCCAGCGTATCAATGGTTTCCTGCTCTGTCACGATTAACTCGTAATCACCATCCTCATTTAGAGCATAGGATTCACGAATTAGTGCTTCATCCTCCTCTTCTGAAAAAAGACAAATGCTCTCTAACGTTTCTTCCCTCATCACATCTGCCACTGCATTCTCAATACCATTCTGCCCAATTCCAACATCCACAATATCTGATGTATAAGACGGCAATGCCAGATCACAATATGCTTGCAAAATGAAAAGAATAATAATCACTACTACCGCAGCTTTTGATTCTTTCAGATATTTCAAAATTTTAAACATATGTGCACTCCTCTCTCCACTATCTAGTTATTCCATTTTTTCTAATTTATTTCCCATTGTTATATCATAATCGTCTTTTCCCCAAAGGTAAATAAACTAATTATTAAAAAATTATGAAATATACGGCGTTTTTTCTCTTTTTTCGACGAAAAAATGATTGATTCCAAACACAAAAAGTACTATGATATAAGAGTATTATTGTACTATGGAGGGAATTCTTATGGAAGGATTAAAAAACATGATGGAAGAAAATGTTGAACGGGCAATCAATCAGTTGTTACCTACCATGCCGACTATTTGCGCTTGCAATGATTGCAAGTTGGATATGGCAACCTATGCATTGAACCGTTTACATCCGAAATACACCCGTACAGATGCAGGTGCAATACTTCATCGATTTGACACTGCTTCTAAGCAGGTAGAAACCGAAATTCTTGCGATGGTTATTTCTGCAATTAATGTAATCGGAACCAATCCACATCACGGTCCCGAACAATTTGTATCAGCAGCTCCTCAGGTAACGGCAAAATAAATGACTAAAGGCGGAATCATACCAATATTCCGCCTTATATTATATACTCATAAATATATATTCATAAAATATTTTTTTATTCACTTTTTACTTTATTGATTTCTTCTGTAATATACTCTTCCACATTTTCTTTTGGAATTGATAACGCAATTGACATCTCGCTATAAAGAAGTTCCTCTGCTTTTTTCAAATAATGCTCATCGGAAGAAAGAACTTTTTTGCCTTGCATTACTCTATCTTGCTTGCGCAAATACAAGGTTTTGATAATTTGTACAAGACTTTGACAATCATAAGTACGAATCGCTTCTTTGTACATCTGTTCTCTGGACTTTTCTTCTTTAATCCAAACAGTCTCTATCTTTGGAATCTGACTAATCAGTTCTTTTGCATCCTTTTCATCCATGATTCTTCTCATAAGTACTTTTTCATTATCAACGGGTGTATATATTGTACTGCTTTTTTCAAAAATAGGCTCTAAAATATAATATTTTCTTTTCTTATCCAGTTTATCAATCGGATTCCCTGTAATATCTGTAACACGACAAACACCGTGTCCACCGCACATAATATATTCTCCCACTTCAAACATGTGTCTCTCCTCCTGACTCCAAAAAATAAAAAAAAATTGTTCCTGACAACCAGGGGTGTACTCATAAGAATACACACATTACGTCATCAGAAACAACATGTTGTATTACTATTGTAACATTTTAAATCAGTTGATGTAAGCATTTTTTCTATGAAAATCTTAATCAAAATCTTAATTATCTCAATTACCTCAGCTCATTCGCCGTTGTATAGAAGTGATGATAAATTCCTTTCTGCGCAAGTAATTGTTCGTGATTGCCTTCCTCCACAATTCCTTCTTCTGTCAATACCAGAATTCTATCTGAATTACGAATACTGGAAAGTCTATGTGCAATGGTAATCGTTGTTCTTCCCTTTGCTAATTCCTGCAAAGACTTGGCAACCTGAAATTCACTTTCATTATCTAGTGCAGACGTTGCCTCGTCCAGAATCAGAATTGGGGGATTTTTTAGAAAAACTCTGGCAATGCTGATACGCTGCTTCTGACCACCGGAAAGCTTCACGCCACGCTCACCCACATAAGTATCGTATCCATCTTTCAGTGCCTCAATAAATTCATGGGCACCTGCCTTCTTCGCTGCTTCAATTACTTCTTCTCTGGTTGCATTCTCCTTACCATATGCGATATTTTCGTATACCGTACCGGAGAAAAGGTAAACATCCTGCTGCACCATACCGATATTTTTACGCAGACTTTTTAGCGTATAATGTCTGATATTCTGTCCATCCAGTGTAATTTCACCTTCATCGATATTATAAAAACGTGGAATTAAATTACAAAGCGTAGTCTTACCACCACCGGAAGGTCCTACAATCGCAATTTTTTCTCCTGCATGAATATCCAGATTTAAGCCTGTAAAGACAATATTATGGTCATCCGGATAAGCAAAGCATACATCCCGCAAGGAAATATCGCCTTTCACATTCGCGCAGGCAACTGCATCCGGTTCATCAAAAATATCTTCCTTGCTGTCCATAATTTCCACGAATCGTTCAATACCGGTCATACCCCTCTGAAACTGCTCTGCAAATTCAATGATTCTGCGGATTGTCGCAATTAACGTAGACACATACATAACATAAGCTACTAAATCACCCGGTACAATCAGCCCTTTTACCATAAAAATACCACCAGCAACAACAACAACCAGATACATTAGACCGTCAAAAGCTCTGGTTGTCGTCTGAAATGTCGCCATAAACTTATAGGTTTCTTTTTTTATCGCAAAAAAATTCTGATTATCTTCCTCAAATTTTGCTGATTCTTTTTCTTCATTTGTGAATGCTTTCACAACCTTCTGTCCAAGAAGACTGTCTTCAATACGGGCATTCAACTCACCAATCTGTACTCTCTGCTTACGGAAAGCCGCACGCATCCGCAAATTAATACAAATACAGGTAACTACCATAACCGGCACCACCGCAAAAATAATCAGCGTCAACGGTAAACTAATACCGGATAAAATAAGGAACGAGATAACTGCTTTGATTCCGGCAATAAAGAATTCCTCCGGACAATGGTGTGCAAATTCTGTTACATCGAATAGATCATTGGTAATGCGCCCCATAATCTGACCGACTTTGGTGTTGTTATAATAGGTATCCGACAAACGTTGTAAATGAGCATATGCATCTCTACGCATATCGGTTTCTATTTTCGTTCCCATAACATGACCTGTGTATGCCATATAGAAATTTGCCATGCTGTCGATGATGCGAAGAATCAAATATAAAGCACCCATCCGCAAAATAATTTCTACACTCAATGCCGCTAAATTATTCATTCCGGTATTTGTAATATAACGAATAATCATCGGTAGCACCATTTCACAAATCGTTGTCAAACCGGCACAGATTAAATCCAGAATCACTATTTTCCAATATTTCTGATAATAAGGCAAAAAGCGTTTCATAAGTTCCCCTGCCTTATATTTTGATGTTTCTTTTGCGTTTTCCATTGCTTCCTCCCTCCGATTTTTTATACTCCGTAACAATAACTTCATAAAATCCCCCGCATCACGAAGAATACGGGGGATTTATCATTTTATAAAGTATAGCTGTTTAAATATTTCTCCTGCTCCGGTGTGAGAACATCAATTTCCTTTCCAAGGAATGCTAACTTACGTTTTGCAACATCCTTATCTACTTCTTCCGGAACATCAATCAGTTTCTCTTTCAGTTCAGCGCCGTGCTCTACTAAATATTTTGCGGAAAGAGCCTGAATTGCAAAACTCATATCCATAATCTCTGCCGGATGTCCGTCACCTGCTGCCAGATTTACGAGACGACCTTCTGCCAAGACGAAAATCCACTGTCCGGTCGGAAGCTTGTAACCCATGATATTCTTTCTCTGTTCTCTACATTCTACTGCATTCGCTTTTAACCAAGCCATATCAATTTCACAGTCAAAGTGTCCTGCATTACAAAGGATTGCACCTTCTTTCATAACTGCAAAATCTTCTTTATCGATAACGCCATCACAACCTGTTACGGTAATGAAGAAATCACCTACTTTGGCAGCTTCTTTCATCGGCATTACATCAAATCCATCCATAATTGCTTCGATTGCTTTAATCGGATCAATTTCGGTTACGATAACTCTTGCACCAAGTCCTTTGGCTCTCATGGCAGTTCCTTTACCACACCAGCCATAACCTGCTACAACTACAATTTTACCTGCTACAATCAAGTTTGTTGTTCTATTGATACCATCAAATACAGACTGACCCGTACCATATCTGTTATCGAAGAAATGCTTACAAGCAGCATTATTTACACGAACCATAGGGAATTTTAATTCCCCTGCTTTGTTCATTGCTTCCAAACGAATGATACCTGTTGTTGTTTCTTCACATCCACCGATAATGTTTGGAATCAAGTGTGGCATTTCTTTGTGTACCATAGTTACTAAATCGCCGCCATCATCGATAATGATATTAGGTCCTACTTCAAGCACGCTACGGATATGTCTTTCATATTCTTCCGGTGTTGCATTATACCATGCATGTACTTCCAACCCTGCTTTTACCAAGGCTGCTGCTACATCATCCTGTGTAGAAAGTGGATTAGAACCTGTTACATACATTTCCGCGCCACCTGCTTTTAATACCAGACATAAGTAAGCAGTTTTTGCTTCCAAGTGTACGGATAAAGCTACTTTTTTCCCTGCAAAAGGTTTGGACTCGGAAAATTCCTGTTCCAAAGTACGAAGCAGGTCACAGTTTCTTTTTACCCATTCGATTTTCTGTTCGCCGGTTTCGGCTAAGTTAATGTCTCTGATTTCGCTACTCATAATAGTGTCCTCCTTAAAATATGCATTGACCAGCCGAATTTTTATTATAGTGATGGTCGTCTGTCCTATCATCACTTATCGTCTTTCATAACTTTGCAGTTATTTTGGAACTCTTTATTTATTGTATAAAAAAGTCACTCACATTACCAGTGTTTCTTGATAAAAATTAGTAAGTTTTCTTGTCCAATCCCATTCGAACAATAATCTCATTGATTTTTTCATAAACTAACTGCTCATCAATTGTCAGAAGCTTACGATTTTCCATTGTAATCTGTCCGTTGATAATTACCGTATCTACTTCTGAGCCATTTGCAGAATAGGAAAGTCCTGCAATCAGATTATTTCTAGGGGTCAAAGAAGGTGTATTCAAATCAAGTATTGCCAGGTCAGCTTTCTTGCCAACTTCAATAGAACCGATTTCCTTCTCTAATCCTAATGCTTTCGCTCCGTTGATTGTTGCAATGCGGAATCCTTCTTTCGCACTGATACACTGCGGTGTTTTGCCGGTTCCCTTATGAATCAAGGTAAGTAAACTCAATTCATGGAACATATTGAGACAATTGTTACTTGCCGCTCCGTCGGTACCAAGACAAACATTAACACCCTTTTCCATCATCTTGGCAATCGGTGCAAAACCGTTTCCAAGCTTCATATTACTTGCCGGATTCGTTACCACGCTAACATTATTCTTTTTCAGAATATCAATATCTTCATCGGTTACCTGTACACAGTGTGCCGCAATCGCCGGAACATCAAAAAGCCCGGTTTTCTCTGCCAAAGCAATCGGTGTACAACCATATTTCTCCTGAATCTGTTCTATTTCACTGATACTTTCGGATAAATGCACATGAATACCCATATTTTTTTTCTTTGCTTCATCCGCTACAATTCTCTGATAAGCATCGTCACAGGTATAAGGCGCATGAGGTCCTAACATAAAGGTAAGTCTGTCACAATCTTTTGCTGCATCTCTTTCTTCATATGCCTGGCGAAGGCGCATCTGTCCACCTTCATCATTGCCACTTCCTACAAGTCCACGAGAAATCACCGCACGCATACCGGATTCCTTCACTGCTCTTGTAGTCTGATGAATGTTCATCTGCATATCATTGAAACAAGTCGTTCCGCTTTTCATCATCTCAATAATGGCCAGATTCGCACCCCAGTAAGTATCTTCATCTGTCATCTGCTGCTCAATCGGATCAATCGTTCCAAATAACCAATCCATAAAAGAAAGGTCATCTGCCACATTTCGCATAAATGACATATAAGAATGTGTATGACAGTTAATGAGTCCCGGAATAACCAGCTTGTCTTTTCCGTCAATTACTTTGTCCTCCACAAAACCATTCGGCATCTCTCCGATTCCCGTAATTCTGTCTTCTTCAATATAAAGACTCGTTTCTTTGATTACATCCTCTGCACCCTGCGGTACAACTACCAACGCATTTTTAATTACAATTCCCATTTCAAGCTCCTCCTAATATATAAGTTGTAGGGATTAAGATACCTAACAGCCAGTTAGGACTTTTCCCTCTCATTGTTAAAGCTGTATTATGTATAAGCATCGGTCTGACCTTCCGCTCCTTGGACCATTAAGGCGTCCGTAGAAAAGCCAGTCAGCCAGCTTACCATATGCAGCCGTTCGATTTATGTAGGTGGGACTGCCTTGTGCATGTCCGATTGAGACCCCAGGAGATTGAATAAGCAATGAGAAATGCTGGATACCATGCAAATTCAATTTATGGAGGAATCGTTTATGTACAATGCAGTTGGAATTGATGCTTCTAAATTCAAAAGCACCATTACCGTAATTCAGCCCGCAGGAGTTGTCATCCGCAAACCCTTTGATGTCCTACATACATCAGACGAGCTAAACACCCTTATAACCTATCTACAGTCTCTGGAGGGTGAAACCAGAGCTGTCATTGAATGTACAGGTCGTTATCACGAACCTGTAGCCAAGTCTTTATCAGAAGCCGGCATTTTCATCTCTGCTGTCAATCCTAAGCTGATTAAGGGGCAAAAACAGAACTCTCTCCATAAAGTAAAATCAGATCCCGCTGATGCTCGTAAAATCGCCAGATATGCTCTTGACAATTGGGCAGAACTGCGACAGTATTCAAGTATGGATACTACAAGAGAACAGCTAAAAAACACTTAATTCGCAGTTTGACTTCTTTATGAAACAGAAAGTCGCTGCAAAAACAAACCTCATTTCACTTCTGGATAATACATATCCGGGCGTGAACAAACTCTTCGATAGTCCTGTCAGAGAGGATGGTAGCGAAAAGTGGGTTGATTATGCCTACTCCTTTTGGCACGTTGATTGTGTCCGCAAACTCGGTTTGAAAGCTTTTACCGAGCGCTATGAGGCTTTCTGCAAAAAGCATCACTATAACTTTCAGAAAGGAAAACCAGCGGAACTTTACGAAGCTTCCAAACAGCTTGTTGCAGTACTCCCGAAAGAGAAATC
>JAFSHK010000021.1 GCA_017440375.1 Lachnospiraceae bacterium | reverse complement strand
ATTTGCCAGAATCGGAATAATATCCTTAATGGTGAGCCAACCACTGAAACCCGAATCCGATAACGCAACACCTAGCTTCTGCTTATCCTGTATTGTTAACTCTTCTACGTTTTTCCCAAATATTTTAATACTTCCGCCATCTGTGGAAATCAAACCAAGAATGGATTTAAATGTAGTACTCTTACCGGCACCATTCTGTCCAATCAATCCTGTGATTGTTCCGGGATGCACTTCCATCGTGCAATCTAATGTAAATCCTGAATATTTTTTTTGTAAATTTTCTATCTTAATCATAACTTTCCTCTTTTCTTCTTAATCCTCCAGCACAAGTTCAAACAGTTCTTTTAATTCTCCTGCACTGATTCCATACGCTTTTCCTTTTGCAATGGATTTTTCGAACTCGCCTTCTATTTCTTTTTTCTGTTCTTCAAGCATTTGCTCGGTATTCATTGCAGAAACAAAAGTCCCTTTGCCGTGAATTGTAACCGTAAGTCCTTCCTCTTCCAGAAAATCATAAGCTTTCTTAACCGTCAGAGCACTGATTTTCAAATCCTTCGCCAATGTGCGCACCGATGGCAAAATATCTTCCGGTTTCAATTCACCGCTTACTACCATTTTCTTAATCTGCTCCACAATCTGCTCATAAATTGGTACCATTGATGTATGATTGATTATGATATTCATACTTTCCTCCAATTCAATGTATTTTTCTTTAATACAATAAACAGTATATAACAGTTAACAACTGTTGTCAACTGTTATATACTGTTTATTTGTTTTTCTTTTATATATTATTAAACCCTGCTATTTCACTAATATTTTCTTAAAAAACTCCAGAAAACCGTCTTCTACTGCTACCTGATCCAATTCACTTTCATCAAGATCATAGTAGTATTTTCCAGTCTTTCTATCAATCGAAATGCTGTCTAGCGGAAAACCTTTCTTGCAAGCACTGTGTTGCTTAGAAGTGATAATGAAAGTTTCACTTGCCATACTTTCTTCCATCGCCTCGTATACTGTTTCTTCATCCATGACAAAACAAATCGCATTCCTGTATTTTGCTGTTAAATCTCCATATTTTTTTGCAAGACCGGTATAGTACTCAATCATTTCATCATCTGAAAGATATTTTCCGCCAATAGTCCTCACATGCACGCCCGGCTGTTCTTCTTCCGGTATATTATCAATATACAAGCCTGAATCACAGGAAAATACCGGTATATGTAACACTTCATAATAGGCTAACGCCTTCTTTCGTGCATTTTCAAGTGGTGTAATCCCATCTTCTATAATATCCGGCAGTTCAATTTGCACATCTTTTAACCCAATTATATCTATTCCAAGAGGATTCAATCTTCTTTGCATGGCTTCCAATTTCGCGGGATTACCTGTCCCGTATAAAAAGCTTTTTCTGTCTTTAAACAGACTCTCTCCGGTAATATTCTCATCAAAAATATTTCTTCTCTTTGCTTCTTCAATGAGCTTGGGATGAATTAACGGATAAGTTTGATTTTCCGGTATTTCATCAAAAAGAACGATCTTTTCCATCTCACTATCCAGTTGCCCGGAAAACTTCATTATCTCAGCATAATATAGCATTCCAAAAGATTCTTCTCCAGCCTCATTCACTCCGGTCTTACCTGCAACCGAATAGGCACATACTGGTTTTATCAAAAATTCCAGTGCACCTGTTTCTTCCATTAATTCCCGTTTGGCTGTAGCGAGAATCGTTTCTCCTTCTTCTCGATGTCCACCTGGGTTTTCATAGGTGTCACGTTCTTTGTGCTTACAATATACCCATTTGCCATCTGCTTTTGCTATGATGACTGCGAATTTCAATAGGGAATCATCTACGTTGTCGAAAAAACTTACTTGTATCATTATGAAGGTCCTTTTCTGTTTATAATAATTTTATTATATAAAAGGATTAGTGCGAAGACAAGAAACGGAACACAAAATATAAAAAGAACTCCTCGAGTAAACTCGGGAGTTCTTTCCAAATCCTGCAATTCGCAGCAATCATTATCTCTTGCTGAACTGCGGAGCGCGACGAGCTGCTTTGAGACCGTATTTCTTTCTTTCTTTCATACGAGGATCTCTTGTTAAGTAGCCTGCTTTCTTCAATGTAGGTCTGTAATCTGGATCTGCCTGAAGAAGTGCTCTTGCGATACCGTGTCTAACTGCACCAGCCTGTCCTGTGTATCCGCCACCTTTTACAGTAACGATTACATCAAATTTGTCTACAGTTTCTGTAGCTGTCAAAGGCTGACGTACGATAACTTTAAGTGTTTCTAATCCGAAATAGTCATCAATGCTTCTCTTGTTGATTGTAATTTCACCCTTACCCGGTACTAAATATACTCTGGCGATAGATTTTTTTCTTCTGCCAGTTCCATAATATTTTGCTGCTGTTTTCGCTGACTTAGCCATTTTAATTTTCTCCTTTCAGTCCCTTTAATTAAAATGTTAACACTTCTGGTTTCTGAGCTGCATGTTCATGCTCAGGTCCTGCATATACATGAAGTTTTTTGTACATTTGTCTTCCTAAAGGTCCTTTTGGAAGCATGCCTTTTACAGCAAACTCAATAACTCTTTCAGGATGTTTCTGTAACATCTCTTTTAATGTAGTTTCTTTCATACCACCAACATAGTCTGAATGATGGTAGTAAATTTTCTGATCTAATTTCTTACCTGTAACTTTGATTTTCTCTGCATTAACAACGATTACATAATCACCTGTGTCAATGTGAGGTGTGAAAATCGGTTTGTTTTTACCTCTTAAAACTTTAGCAATTTCAGATGCTAAACGTCCAAGTGTCATATCTGTAGCATCAACTACATACCATTTTCTTTCGATTGTAGCTGGACTAGCCATAAAAGTCTTCATCGTATTTCCTCCGTTAAAATCAACCTTTGTTTTCGATTGTCTTATTTTGCTCTCTTTATCTTGTTGTGCAGATGTCCGGCCACACGCTAAGACCTTCAAGCAAAGATTTTAGTACTATATTCAAAATGTTTTCGCCGGGGCTTTGGCTAAACATTTTTAAACATTGTCACAGTTAAATATTATATTATACGCTTCCTGGTGTGTCAACAGCTTTTTTTACAAAATATTCCCTAACACCTAAATATTACACGAAAGTTTTTCACAAAAACTCATATTTTATCAAGGTTAATCCACATGCCGGAGCTGTCGGTCCGGCAGCCTTTCTTTCTTTTGCTTCCAAAATCTGTGGTATCTCCTCCGGCAGTCGGTGTCCTCGTCCCACTTCCATCAGTGTTCCCACCATAATTCTTACCATATTATAAAGGAATCCTCGTCCAGTTACGCGAATCACAATTTCATCCTCCTGTTTTTCAACAAGAACCTCGTCTACCTGCCGCACCGTACTTTCCACCTGCGTGTCTGCGCTGCAGAAACTTTTAAAATCATGTATTCCCACAAAATAAGCCGCTGCTTCACGCATTGCTTCTATATTATAGGGTGTGTAGGAAAAATACGAATACAATCTTTTCACCGGCATCGGAAAAGGCGCATTATAAATGCGGTATTCATAAGTCTTTCGGCTTTCGCAATGTCTTGGATGGAAATCCGGTGCTACTTCTCTGGCATCTTGAATTTTGACATCCTCCGGCAATCGTGCATTCAGGGCATACGGAAATTTTTCTGCCGGAATTCTCCTGTCAGTATCAAAAACCGCTACATTACCAAGTGCATGTACTCCTGAATCCGTACGGCTTGCGCCAATCACTTCTATTTTTTCCTGTAAAAGTTCAGAAAGGCATCTGTTCAAGATGCCTTCTATTGTTTCACCATTTTTCTGTATCTGCCAGCCGTGATAGTTTGTTCCATCATAGGCTACTGTCAGCATAATTCTTTTCATAGAGCTAATTCCTGTCTATATATTCTCTGTCCAAACAACTAAATTATAATATTGGCAACGATACACAATGCAAAATAGCAAACCAACATGCCATATGCCGCTGCATCTCGTCTTTTATATTTCAAAGGTTTCATTTTCGTTCTATGGTCACCTCCGCGATAACATCTGGCTTCCATTGCCATTGCCAAATCATTGGCACGACGGAATGCAGAGATAAAAAGCGGCACTAGCAAAGGCACCAGACTTTTGGCCTTCTTAATCAGATTCCCACTTTCAAAATCAGCACCTCTGGCAATCTGTGCCTTCATGATTTTATCTGTTTCTTCCAGCAAAATCGGAATAAAACGAAGTGCAATTGACATCATCATTGCAACCTCATGTACCGGAACTCTGATTTTTTTAAGTGGATTCATTAACTTTTCCATTCCATCTGTCAAACTGTTTGGCGTTGTTGTCAACGTCATCACCGAAGACCCAATAATCAGAAATATCAAACGAATCGCCATAAATACTGCAGTTCGCAGACCCTCTTTGGTAATTGTTATTTTCCATACTGTAATTAATGCTTCGCCCGGTGTCAAAAAAAGGTTAAATACGACCGTAATCATAAGAAGAAATACAATCGCTCTCATTCCTTTTACCATAAACCGAAACGGTACTTTAGATAACTTTATTGCTAATACAAGAAAAAGTGCCGCTACAATATAGCCAACAAAATTCTGTACAATAAAAAGTGAAATAATAAAAGTGATAGTCGCTATCAGCTTTACTCGTGGGTCCAATTTATGAATGACGGAGTCCGCCTGATAATATTGGCCCAATGTAATATCACGTAACATCTTTTTCCTCCATAAAAATATATGTCTGCTTGTATTGCCTTCCGCTAGGAAAGCAGTACTCGAAGAATCTCATCCTTCGCTTCCGGAATCGTAGTTACTTCCGTATTCACCGGTAAGCCTTTTTCCTTTAAAGCTTGCATGATATAGGTAACCTGCGGTGCTGCAAGCCCCACCTGTTCCAATTCTTTATAATGTTTAAATACCTCCTTCGGTACATCATCATAAAGTACTGCACCCTTGTTCATCACAATAATACGTTCCACGTATTTAGCAACATCTTCCATACTATGGGAAACCAGAATAACTGTGATACCAGTCTCTTTATGAAGCTTGGCAATCTGGTCTAAAATCTCATCTCGTCCTTTCGGGTCCAATCCCGCTGTCGGTTCATCCAGTATCAGAATGTCCGGTTTCATTGCCAGCACACCTGCAATTGCAACTCTTCGCTTCTGTCCACCGGAAAGGTCAAAGGGTGACTGATAGAAAAATTCGTCTTCCAAACCTACCTGCTTCAATGCAGCATAAGCTCGCAGCTCCACTTCCTTCTGCTCCAAACCAAGATTTTTCGGTCCATAACATACATCACTGAACACATCAATTTCAAACAACTGATGCTCCGGATACTGAAAAACAAGCCCCACCTTACTACGTAGCTTCTTCTTGTCATAATCCTCATCGTGTACATCTTCTCCGTTAAAAAAGATAGAACCACTTGTAGGCTTCATAAGTCCGTTTAAATGCTGAACTAATGTGGATTTACCAGAACCCGTATGCCCAATCAGTCCGATAAACTGTCCATCCGGTATCACCAGATTAATATCCTTCAGTGCTCGAACTGCAAGCTCTGTGTCACCACCATATACATAATTTACATGATCCAAAATCAAAGACATAATTTTCCGTCCTTCACAAATTACCTTTTTATCAGTGCCTCAATCAATTCTTCTTTGGACAAAATACCATCTGGCAGCTTCACACCGCTTTTTTTCAGTTCATGTGCGAGCAGCGTTACTTGCGGTACATCCAGTCGAAGTTCTTTCAAATGCTCTACCTGAGAGAAAATTTCTCTCGGTGTACCTTCCATTGCTACCTTGCCTTTATCCATAACAAATACCTTATCCGCATGAATAATTTCTTCCATATAATGTGTAATCAGAACAACAGTAATTCCTTCTGCCGCATTCAAAGCTCTGACTGCACGAATAACCTCTTTTCGACCATTTGGGTCTAACATGGCTGTCGGCTCATCCAGAATAATACATTTCGGATGCATAGCAATAACACCTGCAATGGAAACTCTCTGCTTCTGCCCACCGGAAAGCTTATTTGGGGAGTGTTTGCGAAACTCATACATACCAACTGCTTTGAGACTCTCTTCTACACGTTCCCATATTTCGGCTGTCGGTACTCCCATATTCTCCGGTCCAAATCCAACATCTTCTTCTACAACCTGTCCAATAATCTGATTATCGGGGTTCTGAAAAACCATACCGGCATTCTGACGAATATCCCAAAGACGTTTCTCATCTGTCGTATCCATGCCATCTACCCAGACCGTTCCTTCTGTCGGGTACAAAATCGCATTAATATGTTTTGCAAGGGTGGATTTACCAGAACCATTGTGTCCAAGAATTGCAACAAAATCTCCCTGCTTCACATCAATATCTACTTCATCCACAGCACGAGTAATGCCTTCAACGTTTCCTTCTTCATCTCGTCTGATATATTCAAATACTAATTTACTTGTTTTAATAATTCCCATTTGTCATCCCAATCTCTGAACTACTTTACGGTACTATTTTCATCCCCTAATTGTACTAGATAACGCTTGGAATTACAAGTCATTCCAGTATCATATTCTTTGCATTTATGATACACTATATATTGTCTTTGAAAGGCGTTACCTATGGAAGGAGATTTAATATACATGAAAAACTTGTTAAGCAATAAAATTTTAAAACCGCTTTTGGGTCTTGCTGCCTTTGTTATTATCTGTGGTTTCCTTGCACGTTATTTAACAGATTCTGAAACACTTGCCGATTATGCCAAAAATAATCCAGATACCGCATATGGAACGGAGGATGGTGAATCGACTAATACTCAAAATACTTCATTGGACAAAGACACTTCGCATATAGATGAAACAAATGAATCTTTCGAAATAGATGAGGATAAAAATATGTCTCATGAACAAAAGGAACTGACAAATTCTTCTAATCGAGTTACTTACAAAGAAGGTTTTTATCACGAACCTTTGACTGATGAAGTTAAAGAAAGAATTACCGGAATTTCTTATCCGGTATCAGCGACAGACGCTCAAGGTCTTGCTGTACCGGCTATTAACCTTTTGGCAGAAGGAGATTCACCTGCTATCTCCTATACAGACTTATGCTATGTATCGGTACTACACTATGATTTCAATGGGGAAGTGCAGACCGGAGAACTTATCTGCAATAAGAAAATTGCTCAGGACTTTGTGGAAATTTTTTATGAACTGTATTTGAATGAATATCAAATCGAAAAAATCAGACTCATTGATGAATATAATGGGGATGATACCGCATCCATGTCCGACAACAATACTTCCTGCTTCAACTATCGTGTGGTAGACGGCACAAGCAGCCTTTCCAAGCATGCTCTTGGCTGTGCCATTGATATTAACCCATTCTACAATCCATATATCGTCTATGGTCGTAATGAAGACGGCAGTGATTATATTTCTCCTGCCGGAAGCGAAATATACGCTGACCGCACCAAGAATTTTGCTTATAAAATTGATGAAAACGATTTGTGCTACAAATTATTTAAGGAACATGGCTTTACCTGGGGTGGTGACTGGAACTCCTGTAAAGATTATCAGCATTTTCAAAAGGTTGTGGAGTAATACTTTCTAAAATTTGTACCAGATTAACAAACCAATGCAGGCATGCTTTCGCTGCGTTTTTGCTAATCTGGTACAATTTTATCGCGATATTTATAAATATCTAGTCCCAATAAAAATTCTTTCACTATTCTACCACAAACATCTGCGGAATAATTTCTTCCAATTTACCAGTATATTCATGATTTGCAAATTCATCAGGAAGTTCTGTTTCTGTTTCAGACTTGAACCACCAATCACCTATCTTATACTCAATCTGAACATAATAATCGTCGATTTCCAATAGCATTCCTTCATATAACTGCCAATAATCATGTTGGGGATTTGCATAAATCATCTGTTCTTCATCGAGCTCTGTATAAAAGTGCCCTTCCACTATTCTGGAATATAGTATAGCCGTTCTATACGGCGTTTCTATTTCGCCTTGCTTTTTCATTTCTGCCGTATATTCAAAAAAATTCTGATATGCTGATTGCTCCACTCTTTTCAGTTCTTCCCATACTCCTTCCTTCATGAATTGATGTAGAGCTTCTTTATATTGGTTATTATAATCATTAATATCCAAAGCTTCACCTTCAATAAATGATTTCTTATTATAAAATACTTCCATACTTATGCGTTCTACTAAAGCCGCAGTATGTTGTTCGTCGCCATATCTAATCAATACATCATAAGACTTTCCTTCTTTTCCCCCATCTGCTCCATACCATTCTTCACTTTCTCGTTCCACCCCTGCCGGTATTGTATAACCGAATACTGACATAACTCCATCGGATCTTTCTACACTCAAAACATTATCATACTGTTCCAGTATTTCCTCCAGTTCTGCCTCACCAAGCATATATTTTACACCCTCTTCTTCTACCTCTGCCTCCTCTTCATTTGAAACATCATCCATTTCTAACTCGTTGTTTTCCGGATTATCCGTTTCATCGTTTGCGGATGCTTCGTCTATACGCTCCGATTCCTCCAGACCACCTGATGAGGTTTCATCCACCTGGTCGTTTTCTACTGCTGCAGATTCAGTGGAACTATTGTTTCCGCAAGCCGAAATAGTCAATATTGCCAAACTACTTCCCATAATAACCAATAACTTCTTCCATCTGTTTTCCAATTGATAGAGAGAATTTTATGAACTATATAGAACATATCCGAAATTTGCGAGAAGATTCTGATAAAACACAACAAGAAATTGCTGACGTTTTAGGCACATCTCAAACTATGTATGCACGCTATGAAAGTGGCGCAAACGAAATGCCAATCCGACACCTGATTAAATTGGCACAATATTATCATGTCAGCCTTGATTATTTATGTGGCTTGACAAACAACCGTAATCCTTACCTCTCAAAATAGTGCACAATACAA
This sequence comes from Lachnospiraceae bacterium, assembly GCA_017440375.1. Lineage (GTDB taxonomy): Bacteria > Bacillota > Clostridia > Lachnospirales > Lachnospiraceae > UBA3282. The sequence continues at coordinate 1,666 of JAFSHK010000021.1, read as the reverse complement.
CATATTGTAGTACAAATTCTTATTTCTTCTACTTTTTTCCATATTATGATACTTTTAGAAACCTCTATCTGTTTTTACCCAATATTTTTCTACATATGTTTTTCCAAAAAATATTGCAAGAATCTTCTTTGCATGCTATAAAAAATATATCTTACATGATAGAAAGCATAAGACATACACCCTCATGGTGCTTAATGTTATTGCTTTTTATCATTATCTGACATCTATAAAAGATTTCTAATGAGGTACTTATCTATGAATATTTCTAACACATCTTTCTATTCTGCTCATGGAGCAATTCCTTACACCTTAACAAATGATTATATGTTTCGGGCTATTTTGCAACAAAATAATACGGTACTTAAAGGTTTGATTTGCTCTTTACTGCATTTAGCTCCAGAACATATACATTCTGTCATAATCAGAAATCCAATTGAACTTGGTAAAACAGTTGATGCAAAAGCATTTATATTGGATATAGAAGTCATTCTAAATAATAATACGTTAATCAATCTGGAAATGCAGGTAATCAATCATGGTTTCTGGTCCGAACGCTCTCTTAGCTACCTATGTCGTTCTTTTGATTCCCTCAATAAAGGCGAAAATTATTCTGCCGTCAAGCCGGTTATTCACATCGGATTTTTGGATTTTACACTTTTTCCTGAGTATCCGGAATTTTATTCTACATATATGTTATTAAATGTTAAAAACAATGCGGTTTATAGTGACAAATTCAAGTTGTCTGTGGTAAACTTAAATCAAATAGAACTGGCTACTGAAGAAGATAAGAAATACCATATTGATTATTGGGCAAAACTATTCAAAGCTACTACATGGGAGGAGATTAAAATGCTTGCTGCAAAAAATGAATATATCCAAAAAGCTTCTGAATCTTTATTTGAACTCTGTGCAGAGGATGATATTCGTAGACAGTGTGAAGCGCGTGAAGATTATTATCGACTCGAGCGTACCATTCAGTCTGAGCATCAACAGCTTCTAAACAGTTTTCGGCATACACAGAATGAACTATGCAACGCGCAGAACGAGCTGTCTAACACACAGAACGAACTGTCTAACGCGCAAAACGAACTGTCTAACGCGCAGAACGAACTGTCTAACGCGCAGAACGAGCTGTCTAACGCGCAGAACGAGCTGTCTAACGCGCAGAACGAGCTGGATATTGTCAAACAGGAAAATGCACGTCTAAAAGCACAACTGAAAGCCCTACAGGCAAATTAAGGCTATGACAACATAGAACAAGCCCTGCATTCTCATGCAGGGCTTAATCTTTAACTCTATTCTATGAATCTTATACTAACTCAAGTACAACTTCCATAGCTGCATCACCTTTACGAGGTCCAATCTTAACGATTCTTGTATAACCACCGTTACGGCTTGCATATTTTGCACCATACTCATCGAAAAGCTTAGCAACTAAATCAACTTCTTTAGTAGCTTTCTTTTTACCAGCTGCTTTAGTAGGAACTTCTGTTACAGGATATAATACCTTTAACATCTGTCTTCTAGCATGAAGTCTGGAAGGTAAATCTTTTTTGATTTCCTTTTCTACTGTTTCATAAACAGTAACTTTCTTGCAATCTACTACTTCTTTTTCTCTCTTGCCGTCGCTGTCTTTTTTAGCAACTTTAGCAGATACTTTAACAGT
>JAFSHK010000002.1 GCA_017440375.1 Lachnospiraceae bacterium | reverse complement strand
TTCTTCACGAAGCTGATTAATTCTCATTTGGATAAATGTATCTAATTCATTTTCTGTAAGTCGCTTATATATAATATCCACTCTTTCAAAACCTCCTTAGCTCTAAAAATAGGAATTTACCAATCCGACAAATTCAAATTTACCACTGCTTTCATTTTAAACACCGATATCATTTTCGTCAATGTCGGCCAGCTCGGTTCTTCGGATGTTTTTATGCAAACATTGTATAAAATTCCATATATTAACTAAATTTCTGTTTTCAAATAAAAATCCTGCATAAAGAGTGGGGGATAAAAAGATGCTTGTCCTCCTTTTGGTATGCCTTTCTTAGACTAGTTAATATTATGTAAGTCTCTTTCACTTTTTGATTTCTTGAAAAAACGTTTTATTTTTGTACTCCTTAATCGGACTAGTTATAAAAAAACAAAGACCGTTTTCTATTTTTCTCATTTATGCCCTCTGTTAAGTTAAGACAGACATTTCTTTTTCTTAAAATCCTTATTTTTCTTAGTAAAAACCATATTTTTGCTAAAAAAAGAAACAGAGACAGTTTTTCTCTATCCTGTCCCCGTTTCTTTTTTTAGTGACTTTATGCAGAAACTCTGTATATGAAACCTACAAATGATTTAGGTTTTATATTCCGTTCGTCCCGTCTTCCCGGTCGCACCGGTTCTGTATATTTTGCGATATCCCGTAACAGCCTTACTTCGTTAGCATCTTCGGTTCGTAAAAACTGCCTGCAAATATGGATAGCCATTTTCATATTAACCTTATATTCGTGAACATTAGCCGTTTTCTTTCTTATGACAACTTCATTTGCAATACGGCTACAGAAGTTTGACATTATCATTGCTGCAAAGATTTCTTGTTTTACAAATTCATCCTTTTTGCCGTGTAAATTTACAAGCCCAATTCCGTATTTTAACTCACGGAAGGCAGTTTCAATCCCCCAACGGGCATGATACAGTTCCTTGATTTCCGAAAGTGTAATACTGCGTGGGAGACTTGTGGCAAGCGTTTCATACTCTCCTGTATCAAGCTGAAACCGTACCACACGAAATTTCATGGGATAGGGCGAAGGGAAGTCCCAACGACCTGCCCTTGTTTTACTGCTGTATACTCTGTCTTCCCGTTTATGTACCTGTAAATAGATATGCCCTTTCTCCTTATCCTCATTTGTCTGCGTGGTGGTAATGGTAAAGGAAACGTCTGTATCTAATTCCGTCATGGGAAGTTTCCGTACCTCACGCATGCATGTTCTGTCCTGCTTTATCCTTATCAGAAAATCTACATTTTCTGTATTCATTAAATGGGCAAAGACGTTATAACTTTCATATCCCCTGTCTGCAACAATCAAGGTTTTTTCCTTAAAATCATACCACTTGAGCATGACCGTCAGTGCACCTACTTCGTCCTGCTGCGGTTGCGGCTGAATGATGCAGTGCTGATAGGTTTTACTAAGGACATCATACAATGGATTTACATGAAGCTGATTGTAGCCTTTCTGTGTACTGTCATTTTTCACAAAGCTGTCCGATTTCGGATTACGTGCCATGTTTACGGTTGTACCGTCAATGGCAAAAACCCGATATCCCTTATATTTCTTTTGGTCTTTGCAGTAGAAATTAAATTGCTCTAATATGTCTTCAAAGACCGTCCAAGGAATCTTATTCCTCTGTTGTACAAACGCAGAAGCAGAAGCGGTAACACCTGCATCATAAAGTTCCTTTTTGAGACTTCCACCCTGCATGGAAAGCAGAAGACGGATAACGGTATCCATCGGAAGTGCCCGTTTGCGTTTGAAATCCTTTTGGGTTACATAATCTTTTTTATAGATGGAAACTGCTTTTTTGATTGCAAAGTTAAGGTAGGCTTTTAAACTGTTTGGTGTAAAACTCATTTTTTTATCTCCATTTCGTCAGTAGTCAGTCATGTGCATAAAAAAAGCAAGATAAAAAGTCCCTTTGAAAAGGGAAATTATCCTGCGTGCGTAGTTTTACTGCTTATTCTCTCTTTACTCTCTAAACTCTCTGTTCTCTCTACTAACTAAATGAAAAAATTTGCCAAAACCTGTCTCTCTAATCTAAAACTATCCTTACTCTCTATAACCTGTCTCTCTGTCTGTTTTTTCTCTCTTACGCATAAACCGTGCACATCACTTAAATTTATTATAGCATATTTTTCGGAAAATACTTTCAATATCAGCCGAAAGAATTCTAAATTTTTTATAAAGTAAAATATATAAAATCTCTTAACTAAACGGAGTATATTTTGAAACAAATGCAATAAGGGACAAATCCGAAGATTTATCCCTTAACTTAATGATTTTAAACTTAACTAAATGACATTGGGCATTTGCCCGTGTTTTTTTATTTATCTCCCACTCTTCACCACCTTCAAATCATACCCCTTCCTACACTCTCGCTTGCTAACATACATTTTTTCATCTGCATTGCTCAATTATTTCTAGCAATCTGTCTCGCATAAATATCCGATAAACTTATTCCGCCATAGAATCCGAAAAAAATCCACCAATCTGTCAATTATCGGTTCTGCTTCTTTTCCGAATTTCTTTTTGACTTGTTCAGATATCTCATAAATTGTTTTTTTACCGTCCATTTGTTGCCACACAAAACTGCCATACTTGTCCAACCTAATATGACTGATACGCGGTTTTCTAAACAACTTCTGTGCTAACCAATTGTAAAATCCTTTATTAACTACATGAACGGTTACAATCCCTCTTTCATCAGTATCCCATGTGTAAAGTGGATTACTGCTTGGAATATAATCCATGAAATTCTCTTTTTTCTTCACGTTTTTCTCCTTTATGCTTTTTTACTCTTATAAATACAGCATTTCCATAAAGAAAATGTTAAAAGTACAAACGCGATAATACCAATGATATTACCTACATTCTCATTTTGCAATGCAGGAATTAAATTTGGCAGAAAAGAACCTATTGTATCGCCCAGATTATAGCCGTTTGGTAATTTAACGATAGCAAATATCGCAAGTAAAATTCCTATAAGACCTTCTCCGGCAATCAGACCTGAACTGTAAAGTATACCATTTTCAACTGCCTGTTTCTGTTCTTCCCCTCTTTTCTTCTTCTCCACACTCCATCTTGTAATACCGCCAATCACCATCGGGACACTTAAATGAACCGGAAGATATAAACCAATTGCAAACGGAAGCACCGGAATGCCCAAAATCTCAACAATAACTGCAATGAATGCGCCAATTCCTACTAAAGACCAGGGTAGGTTACCACCCATAACTCCTTCCACAATCATCTTCATCAATGTTGCCTGCGGTGCAGGAAGCTCGCTTGTTCCATATCCCCACGCGGAATCCAACAAATATAATACTCCACCGATTGCAATTGCTGCCGCAAGAACGCCTATCAATTCACCAATCTGTTGCCTCTTTGGCGTAGAACCTAAAATATAACCGGTTTTCAAATCTTGAGAAGCATCTCCTGCAATTGCAGCTACAATGCAGATAATGCCACCGATTGCAATTGCTGCAGTCATACCAGCCTGCCCAACCATACCGGTTGCCTTTAGTGCAAGAGATGCTACTAATAAAGTTGCAATTGTCATACCCGATACCGGATTATTACTACTTCCGACAAGCCCAACCATCCTGGAGGAAACGGTTGCAAAAAAGAACCCGAATAACACTATCAGAAATGCTCCAAATAAATTAATCGGAATAACCGGCATAAGCCAGATTGCAAGCACCAGTACAAAAATTGCTGTAATAATAAAGCGAATCTCCAAATCCTGATCAGTACGCTCTTTGGTGTTTGCACCTTTACCAAATCCCTTTAATGCCTCTTTAAAAGTTCTCACAATCAGAGGAAGTGTTCTTATCAAACTGATAATACCACCACATGCAACTGCACCAGCTCCAATATACTTAATGTAATTTGTCCATACCGCAAAAGAACCGCCCTCTGCATATAATTGTGTTACACTGACATCTGCGGGGAACAAAGTAATGTTTGCACCAAACAATACAATTAGTGGCATCAATACAAACCATCCCAAAACACCACCAGCAAATAAGTAAGATGAAATTTGGGGTCCACAGATATATCCAACACCTAACAAAGCCGGTAACACATCAGCACCGAAACCGGAACCTTTATATGCCGGAATTTCATAATGTACCTCACTTGGAAACATTTTTAATCCATCTGTAATAAATTTATATGCTGCTGAAATCCCTAATCCTAAGAAAACATTGGATGCCTTTGCACCACCTTCTTCGCCTGCCATAAGAACTTCCGCACATGCCTTACCTTCCGGATAAGGAAGCGTTCCATGTTCCTGAACAATCAGCGCTTTTCTGAGAGGAATCATAAATAGAACACCAAGCGCACCACCGATAAAAGCAACCATGGCAATTTGGACTAATGAAGGTGTGTTAATTCCCCATTCATTTGCCCACAAAAAAAGCGCCGGCAGTGTAAAAATCGCACCGGAAGCTACCGATTCACCGGCAGATCCGATTGTCTGAACCATATTATTTTCCAAAATAGATTCCTTTTTCAATATAATACGAACAATACCCATAGAAATGACCGCAGCCGGAATAGACGCAGATACCGTCATACCAACACGTAATCCCAAATATGCATTAGCAGCACCAAAAATAACTGCTAACAAAATACCCAGCAAAACGGATGTTGCTGTAAATTCCGGCATTGTTTTTTCTGCCGGAACAAAAGGTTTAAATTTTTTGCTTTCGCTCATCTTTCCCTTCCCTTCTTTTTTCTTAATCTAAAAATATTTTTCCTCTACGCGACGATTTTAATACTATATTTTCCAATTATATGTTAGAATAGATACAAAGGTAGGAGTGATTGCTTGGGGATTAAATTATCTGAACTAGGGGAAGGTAGTCGGATACTATTACAAATCAGAAACAAAGAGAAATATGTTGAGTTGGGGGCAGTTCTTCGCAAACACGTTAAAAATAATATTGCGTTAATTACTTTGGATCGTGTCACCCCTCAGAAGCTGATCTTTGACAACGTGCAAATTGATATGGAATATTCAAAGGATGGGGATGTTCCCTTTATTTGGCGTGGTGTTAAAGTCGTTGCTTATCAAACTGCATATCTTTTGCAAGTCTTTTCAGACGGTGTAAAACACAACCGAAGAGATTATTTCCGTGTCGGGATATCAAAAGTAGCTCGCTTAGGTATGATAGATGATGGACCAAGGCAGGCTATGATTCGCGACTTAAGCCTATCCGGTTTTTCAATATCAGACCGGAAAAAGGAATTAAAACTGAATATTGGTGATGAAATATCCGTATTTTGGGAAGATATTGGTCACAATCTCAATTTACGGGGACGTGTTGTACGAATAGAGGATCATGAAGATGTTCGAATTTTCGGGCTTGAAATATGCAATCTATGCAAAGATTTATCCTCTTACGTCAATATGAAACAAAGACAAAACAATAAATAAAAACAGTTGGAAACTCCAACTGTTTTTATTATGTCTAAATCTGTGTAAAGCATTCTACATTTTCATGCAGGCATTTTACAACCTGTTCGGTGTCAGCAACAGCATCGGAAATGGATCGCATTTCTCCTTCCATACTCGCATTATTTGAAACAACACCATCTACTTCTTCATTGCTGGCTGCAACTGTTTCCGTAATCATATTATTGGCCTGATTTACATTGCGGATACTTTCCATTAATTCATCAATTGCTCGCTTAATATTTCGCATCATTTCATCCACATTCTCTGATGCTTCTGAGTATTCTTTGCCGGTTAATTCCAGTGTTTCATAATCTGCCATAACCTTTGTGTTTACAAAATCTAACAACTGCATTGCATTTTTCGAAAGTTCTTGCACGCTTTCTACTACTTCCATGCTGATTTCCTGAATATTATTAGCTGTTTCTCTGGACCGATCTGCCAACTGTCTGATTTCATCGGCAACAACAGCAAATCCTTTTCCGGCTTCACCGGCTCTGGCGGCTTCAATAGAAGCGTTCAACGCCAAAAGGTTCGTTGTACTTGCAATCCCAAGAATATCACCTGTAAGCTCCGTAATCTGATGTATTTTCTCACTATTTTTGATGGATGCCTTTACTGCACCATCAATTTCGCAGATAACATTCGTTGCTTCTCGTTTACTGCTGGCTGCCTTTTCTTCTGTCTGACTTGCTTTATTTTTAATATCCGCCGCATAGTCACTTCCGTCTTGCGCTGTTTTTAACATATCCGCTACGGAAGATTCAACAGCCAATGTATCTTCCTTTACACCGGATACCGCATTAGATACCTGTTCCATACCACATGAAAGCTGATTCAAGCTGCCGGAGTTATTTCTGGCACTTTCATTAACCTTCTCTACATTCGCAATAATACCTTGCTGCTTCTCCTGTAATTTATCACAACCATCGACTAATGCCCCAATAATCATCTGCATCTGGGATACCAAATCATTGATTGCCATAGAAAGTCTACCAATTTCATCCCGGGATTTAATTGTGATTCTCTTTGTTAAATCACCTCTGTTTTCTTTAATACTTTCTACTAATTCATCTACCTGACTGGTTGCTTTCTTAATCGGACGACTAATCCATATTTTGATAAACAGCAATATAATACACATTACGACAACTAATGCAATTATAGACATAGAAAGTATCATCGGAATCTGTGCTGCACTCTCTTCCATTTGCGCTTGTCCGTTTTGCATCTCTACAACAGTCGCTGCTAACATCTCATCCATATAGCCCTCAATTTTCTCATTAAACATTGGAAGGTTGGATGTTGCAGATACATATGCCTGTGTTTTATTCTCTGCGCTTGTTGTCAAAAGACTGGCTACGGTCTTTTTATATTTCTCATATTCTGTAACGGCGCCGTCAAATGCTGCCTGTCTGGAATCTCCTTCCTTTAAAATACTCTGGAATTCTTCCATCTGGGCATCCATTTTGGCAATCTCTGCCTCAATTTCTGTCTGCATTTCCTGCATCGTAACAGCATTGGTAGTCATAACATGTGTTAATACCTGACTGTTAATATAGGTAAATTCTCTGGACAATTCAGATATTTTTTCTTCTTCCACTACTTGCGTGGAAACAATCTCATCGCTTATATCAATCACTGCAGTTAATCTGCTTGTGAGTAGCCCAATACAGCCAAGCGCTGCAAAAGCCATAAGAAGGATAAGTGCCATAATCTTAATTTCTATGCCACCTTTTAGTTTTTTGATTCCTTTACTCATAGACACCCCCATTTATCCCGTTTCTCACAACTGTTCAAGCATTTACTTATAGAAAAAATGCAAACAAAGACCTCACATACATAGTTGTATTGAGGCCTCTGTTGATTAGATATTGCTATAATTAATTCTTAGCAATCATTTTTCCACCACGTTTTGATACTACGTCGAAAATTACTGCTGCCAAAAGTACGAGACCTTTAACTACCTTCTGCCAGTTCTGGTCTACACCCATCAGGGACATACCTAAGTTAATTACACCCATCAGCACCGCACCAACAATAACACCCGGTACTGTACCGATACCGCCGTAAGCAGATGCACCACCGATGAAACAAGAACCGATAGCATCCATTTCATAGTTCTGTCCATATGTAGGCTGTGCAGATGTCAAACGTGCAATTGTTACCATACCTGCTAATGCAGATAAGAATCCCATATTCAAGTAAGCAAGGAAGTATACTTTATTTGTATTGATACCGGAAAGTTTTGTTGCTTTCTCGTTACCACCTACTGCATAGAAGTAACGTCCTGTTGTTGTATTAGATGTTATGTATGCATATACCATGATTACAACGATAACCCAGATAAGAACACTAGGGATACCTTTGTGCTGTGCTAATCTATAAGAAAAAGCTAAAATAACAATGGAAATTAAAACCATTTTAGCTACAGCAGCACCCATGTTTCCAACTTCATATCCTTTTTTGCTTTTTGTCATTCTATCTTTCATCTGCATGAAGATGAAAAGAACTGTTGCAATCACACCTGCTAAAAGACAGGTCATATTGATAGTACCATTTCCGAAGATATCAGGGATATAACAGTTTGCACCACCACCAAAAAGGTTAACAAAAGTTGTACAATCTTTGATAGAAACTGTCATACCATCCAAAACTACGTTACTCAAACCTCTAAATACAAGCATACCTGCCAACGTAACGATGAAAGGTGGAATTCTAACAAATGCAATCCAGAAGCCCTGGAACGCACCAATCAAAATACCAACTGCAAACATTACAAGAATTGCAACCCACATATTAACATCCTTGTTAACCATAAGTACGGCACCGATAGCACCTACGAAACAAACTACCGAGCCTACGGAAAGGTCGATATTACCACCGGTTAAGATACACAATAACATACCGGTTGCTAAAATAAATACATATGCGTTCTGTGAAATTAAACTGCTGACATTCATAGGAAGCAGAATTGCTCCGTCTGTCCGCCATGCAAAAAATGCTGTAACCACAATCAATACAATAATCATGGTATATTTTTTAACGAAATCTGCGGTTTTCATTTTATTCATACCTTATTCTCCTTTGCTACTGGCTTTTAAAATATGTGACATAATCAATTCCTGAGTAGCTTCTTTACCATCAAGCTCTCCTACAATCTGTCCTTCGTTCATGACATAAATTCTGTCACACATACCAAGGACTTCAGGCATTTCTGAGGAAATCATAACAACAGATTTTCCTTCTGCTACCAACTGATTGATAATACAGTAGATTTCATATTTTGCACCTACGTCAATACCTCTGGTAGGTTCATCTAATATCAAAACATCAGGATTTGCAAACATCCATTTTGCTAACAATACCTTCTGCTGATTACCACCACTTAAGTTTCCAACATTCTGTTCTACGGAAGGACATTTTGTTTTCAACTTTTCTTTGTACTCTACTGCTACTGCGTATTCTTTATCTTTGTCGATAATAGAATGATTACTGATTGCATCCAGATTAGCAAGCGTTGTGTTAATCTTAATCGGATTACTAAGAATCAGACCATTTCCTTTTCTATCCTCTGTTACATACGCAAGTTTATGTTTGATAGCTTCCTGTACGGAATTTAAATGAACTTCTTCTCCATTAAGGAATAACTGTCCGCTTATCTTGTCACCGTAGCTCTTGCCGAATAAGCTCATTGCAAGCTCTGTACGTCCTGCACCCATAAGTCCGGAGATACCAACTACTTCACCTTTTCTTACCTGAATGCTTACATTATCAACTACTTTTCTTTCTGTATAGAGAGGATGATATACATTCCAATCTTTGACTTCCATCAAAACATCGCCAATCTTTGGTTCACGCTTCGGGAATCGATCAGAAAGCTCTCTACCTACCATGCCTTTGATGATACGGCTTTCAGAGATATCATCTGTCTTCTTATCCAAAGTCTCTATTGTAGAACCATCTCGGATAACGGTAATCTTATCAGCTACATAAGAAATCTCGTTTAATTTATGGGAGATGATAATAGAGGTCATTCCTTCTTTCTTGAATTTCAGAAGCAATTCCAGAAGTGCTTTGGAATCATCTTCATTCAAGGAAGCAGTAGGCTCATCCAGAATCAGTAATTTTGCATTTTTCGCAAGTGCTTTTGCAATTTCTACTAACTGCTGCTTACCTACACCTATATCTTTAATTAACGTCTGCGGAGTTTCTTTCAAACCAACTATTTTTAGCAATTCAGAAGCTCTGCCGTTCGTTTCGTTCCAGTTAATTTTTAACTTTGTTCCTCTTTCATTACCAAGGAACATATTTTCTGCGATTGTCATATAAGGAATCAATGCTAATTCCTGATGGATAATGACAATACCTTTTGCTTCACTATCTTTAATTTTGTCAAATTTACATACTTCACCATTATAAATGATGTCACCTTCATAAGAACCATACGGATAAATACCGCTTAAGACATTCATCAAAGTGGATTTTCCAGCACCATTTTCCCCTACAAGAGCATGGATTTCGCCCTCTTCCACTTTCAAATTTACATTATCAAGTGCTTTTACGCCAGGGAATGTTTTGGTTATATTTTTCATTTCAAGTAATATTTTCGCCAAGTGTATCCCTCCCAATCTGCTATTACCACAATACCTAATCAAAAACCTGCTTTTTATGTACTTTTTCAGAAGATAGCAGGCGGGAAATAAAACCCGCCTGCACATTTAACTTTAATTATTTTATAGAAAGAATGCATTCATGATTCTTCATACTATTACTGAAGGTCAGCTTCTGTATAGTAACCGGAATCAATTAACAACTCTTTGTAGTTGTTTACATCTGCGAATACAGGCTCGCAAAGGAAAGAAGGAATAACACCTGTTCCATTGTCATATGTCTCTGTATCGTTAACCGGTGCTTCGCCACCCTGCATGATAGCATCAACCATTTCTACTACTTTAGATGCTAAAGTACGTGTATCTTTGAAGATAGACATAGACTGTTTGCCATCGATCATGTTTTTAACGTTAGCAATATCGCAGTCCTGACCTGTGATAATTGGCCATTCACCTGTGTAGTTAGCTTCCAAAGAGTTTGTAACACCAAGTGCTGTAGAGTCATTGGAGCACATAACTGCATCCAGTTTTGTTCCGTCAGCGTAGTTAGCAGAGATGATACCATCCATTCTTGTCTGAGCTGCTTCTGTTGCCCAGTTAGCTGTTGCTACTGTTTCGAAATCAACCTGACCGGATTTAACTACTAATTTTCCTTCATCAATGTATGGCTGAAGAACATCCATAGCACCACCGAAGAAGTATCTAGCGTTGTTATCACCCGGGTCACCTGTTACTAATTCGATGTTGAAAGGACCTGCTGCATTGTCAAGGTCTAACTGGTCTTTAATGTATTCACCCTGTTTTGTACCAACCATGTAGTTATCGAATGTTGCATAGTAAGTAACAGCGTCAGAGTTCATAATCAAACGGTCATAAGCGATAACAGGAATGTTTTTCTCTTTAGCCTGCTCAAGAACTGTTCCAAGGGAATCACCATCGATAGATGCGATAACCAAAAGTTCACAACCGGAGTTGATCATGTTTTCAATCTGAGAAACCTGTGTTGCAATATCATTAGATGCATACTGAAGATCTACTTCGTATCCAGCTGCTTCTAATTCAGCCTGCATATTGGAACCGTCCTGATTCCATCTCTGTAAGTCTTTTGTAGGCATTGCTACACCAACTTTGCCGCCGCCTGCTGCTGCATCTTCTGCAGGAGCTTCTTCTGCTGCTGTGTCTTCTGCAGGAGCTTCTTCCTCAGCCGCTGCTTCTGTTGTTGTTTCTTCTGCTGGAGCTGCTGCTTCTTCTGAAGAACCACATCCAACTAATGCTGTTGCAACCATTGCTGTTGCAAGAACCATACTAAGTAATTTTCTTTTCATACTTTTACCTCCCTAATCACTAGTGTAAGTATATTACTAGTGTAATTTTGTTTACAAATGCATTTTAACATGGAACCAATAGGAATAATTTACGACCTTCTTCAAATTTTTACACTCAAAATAGATAAAAAAAGAACCATATTAGCACATTTTTGTGCTTGATATGGCTCTTATCTTAAAATTATCCTATTCCGGCATTTTTTCCGGTACATTCAGATAAACATCCTCTTTCAGATGAAATCCACTGTTTATAATAACTTCGTTAATATTCTTTTCTGTTACGCTGACAGGCTCTAAGCCTACATAGGGAACCATATATTCCCCATTTTCCATCGTGGTAACATCTTCGCCTGATATTTCTTCACCCTTCGCCAAAGCTACCGCACACTCTGCCGCACGCTGTGCTAATTTCTCTACCGGCTTGTATACGGTCATAACCTGTGTACCCTCTACAATTCTCTGGCAGGCTTCTAAGTCAGCGTCCTGCCCTACTACTAATATTTTTCCGGCTAATCGTTTCTCTGCCAACGCAGGCACTACACGACTCGCAATATTATCATTACCACACATAATGGCATCTGCTTCCGTTACTACATCAATATTTTCATAAATGTAATCTGCAGCAATTTCCGCACGCCATCCGACTGTATGAATCGAATCCAAAATTCTGACATGATTCTTGTTCATTACTTCCGTAAATCCTGCCTCTACTAACGGAACATTGCTGTCCGTCGGGGACCCCCCAAGCATCAATACGGAGCCTCCTGTGATACCGTTATCAATTAACGCCTCGGCCATCATGGAGCCAACCATAGTATTATCAAACGTAATATACAGATCAATATCTGAATCGGTAATCAAACGGTCATACGCGATTACTTTTATTCCTGCTTCTTTTGCCTTTTCTACCGATTCCTTTAGCCCATCGGAATCAATACAAATAATAACAATAACATCCATTCCCTTTTGGATAAAATAGTCTATCTGCTTTTTCTGTTCTTCCAAATCACCGTTTGCATTCTGAACATTGACTTCTGCACCTAATTCTTTGGCGGTAGATACAAAGACATCTCTGTCTCTCTGCCATCTTTCAATAACAAAGGAATCAAAACTCATTCCAATCTGAATTTTTTCCTCCTCCTGCGTATCCATTGCAGCATCATTATTATCTGCCGAACTACAGCCCGTCAATGCAAGCATAAGGCACAATATCCATACGAATACCTTTCTCATTTCCCCAATCCTTTCACACTATACACTATACATTTTTGTACTCCGTCGGAGTAACACCCACATTTTTCTTAAAGGTACGACTGAAATAGTTCGGATCGGAATAACCGCACATAGTACAGATTTCTTTCATGGAACATTCCGTAGTACTTAATAATTCTTTGGCCTTCTCAATACGAATATTGGTCAAATACTCAATAAAGTTTTCACCAGTTCCGTCTTTAAATATCTTGCTGAAATAATAAGGACTGATATTCACTGCTCTGGATACATCATCTAGCGAAATATCTTTATTAAAGTTTTTACGAATATATTCCTTCGACATTTCAATAATGCTGTTAGATTTTTCCTCTCGTTTGCCTAATATGTTCTGGCAGGCTGCCATAATTTTATCGAGAAACCATTGTCGAAGCGTGTCCAAATCAGTCGTTCCCATAACGGCCGGAAGATAATCCTGTCTGGAATTAAACTGATAGGTCATACCACCCTTCTCATATGCGATATGTTCTGTCCAAAGAGCAAATTCCAGAATCTTAATTCGAATCTCCATCAAACTATCCGGATTGTTCTCCGCCATCCAATCGAAAAAGCTTCTGGCAGTAGCAATCGCATCATTGACTTCTCCTTTTTCTACCTCTTCAAACAGCTGCTTCTCCAAATGAATCGGATAGTCTCCGGCATAATCACAGCCAATTGGCAAATCGTCTGCGTGAGCGACACTTCCTGTTGTAATCACAAGCGCATTCAATGCCTCATTGTAGGATTCTGCCATAGACTCCAATTTTCCTACTTTACCGATACCGATTCGGAAACTGATACCGGTCTTTTTGCGCATCCGCCGAACTAATTCACGCGCATTCTCTATTAAATCAATTCGCTCATTGTAGTCCATTTTTTCTTTTTCATAAGGCACTAATACCGCCAGTTTATTTGCCATAACGGTTCCGACAATACAATCAAAATATTCTTTCAGGCACTCTCTGACTTCCTGATAATGCTGTTGCATTTTCACACTACTGCCTACGGCATTGGTCATATGATTACCTTCCTGCTCATCACCGGATACTACCGCTATCATATATGCCTGACTTTTATCAAATCCAAGTATCGTTTTATAATTTTCAATGTCTTCCGTAAAATGTTCCTGCAATAAAATATTATAAATCAAACCACTCTCAATAATCGGCACAACCGTTTCTAATTTTTCTTTTACTAATAAATCATTGCTTCTCTTCTCTCGCTCTTTGTCTATAATATCCATGCCTTTTTTCAAAACAGATACTATTTTGGTTCGTTCCATTGGCTTGGTAATATACTCCAGAACGCCTAACTTAATGGCTTCCTTCGCATAATCAAATTTGTCATAAGCAGACATTACAATAAAAAGGACATTGTTATTACTCTGCCTGATTTCCTTCATGGCTTCAATACCATTGATACCCGGCATCTGAATATCCATAATTGCAATATCCGGACGGAATTTCTCTGCCAGCTCAATAACGCTTCGCCCGGTTTTGGCATATTCTACGACACATTCATCTCCAAACTCTTTCTCAATGATGAATTTAACGGAATCAATTACAATTCCTTCATCATCCGCAAGCATGATTTTATACATCGTCTTCCTCCCGTTCTCTCATCTGCAAATAAATAATTACTTCTGTACCTTTGTCAGTTCCTTCGCTAATAATAGACATAACATCTTCGCTTTCGGTAAAAAGCTTCAGTCTACCGATAACATTATCCATACCGATACCATTAGAATCTCCTGTAAGCTCTTCTTCTCGATATGTTCCGCTTAAAACCTTCTCTATTGTTTCCTGACTCATTCCGATACCATTATCCCGAATACTGATACATGCCATATCATCCAATCGATAAACAGACAAATAAATTTTTCCTTCGCCTGCCATTTCCCGAATACCATGATTAACACAATTTTCTACAATAGGCTGTAAAATCATACTTGGCATCTGTATCTGTAACAGAGATTTATCAATTTTCTTTTCGTAATGTATGTCTCCGGAAAATCTTACATTCAAAATATAAATATAATTGTCTACTAATTCTATTTCTTCCCGAATACTAACTATTTCATCGCCTTTTTTGACATTATAACGGAAAAATTCTGCCATATTCTGTACATATTCATAGGTTCTGTCTGCGCCCTCCAGCATGGCAAGCTGCGCTCCTGCATTTAAGGTATTAAAAAGAAAATGCGGATTAATCTGCGCCTGCAAATATTTTAGCTGCGCATCTTTTAAGTGAGCCTCCATTTTTAACTCATTTTCCTTCATGGCACGCTCTACTTCCATACTGCGACGAATACGTTCAATATAAAGCCTGATACTGACAACCATCTGGTTAAACGCTCTGGTTACAACACCAATTTCATCCTCTGACTGTACATCCAGAACTTTGATGTTAAAGTTTCCGTTTGCCACTTCATCCGCACTTTTGGATAATGCTTTCAGCGGACTAATCAACGTCTCTACCATCTTAATAATAATATACACATTAAAAATGATAACAACGAACATAACACCTATGCCTATCGTTTCAAACATACGGAAGGTTTGTGCCAATTCATTGTAATTCTCTGAGTTACTTATGAACTGTTCATTATTCAGACTGTAAATATAGGTGTTAATATAATCATAAAGTTGTGTTGCATTTTCATAACGAACGCTGTACTTTTCCACATTTCGACCACGTTTCGCCTCAATGGTCTGGTCAGTAATTTCCAGATATTGCTCCGACATATGCTTGATATTTCTTTTCATTCTATCATAAGAAATACCGGTAACTTCATCCGTCAAATTATTAATCAAATTCTGATAATCCTGTTCGCTTCGATAATAATCTTCCAAAGAATCACTTGTCTTGGCATTCAAATAGTCCGTCATACTATTCTGTACTTCGTCAAGTGCCTGTGCCAGTTCATTCAACTGCAAATTATCCCGATATACCATCTCCATCTCATTGGACATACGGTTAATTCCCATAATCAAAAGAACGTTTACCACAAAAACAAGAATATTTGTCAAAATATAAATACTACTGATTTTTCCCTGCAAGGAAAGGTTTTTCAGATTACGCAATTTACTCTTCATCTTCTTCGTCCCCTTCCATATACAAGGCTACATTCCTTTTGTTAATTAGGGCAATATCGGCTGTAAAATACTGACTTGTATTTCCATAAGTATTATATTCGGTCAACGCTTCCACACAAAATTTTCCCATCTGCTTGGTATCAATGGAAATCGTTGCATAAATAACATTTCTATCAATTGCTTTAATAATCGTATCTGAATCATAGTATCCTAAAATGTTGACCTGTCCTACTTTGTTATAATCAACCACTGCCTGATATACACATGTCGTATTTAACTCATTCAGACAAATAATAATATCCGGTAACTCACCTTCTCTGAAAATATCACGAATAGATTCTTCCACAGAAAAAGCATTTTCATCATCAATAGGAACTAATGACATCTCAAATTGCATTCCCTCCGGTTTTTCCCGCTCTATCGTGTCCTGAATACCACTACAAAGAATATTCTGAGCAGAGTCCATTGCATTGGCATTCACTAAAACCATAACCTTCACCGGTTCTGCTGCTGTTGTTTCCTCTATCGGCTCTTCTGCTGCCTCTGCTTCTGCCTGAATAGTCGTATTATCTACAATTTCCAAGACTTGTCTGCCATATTCCCTGCCCAAATCATAACTACCGATTCCCACAAAGCTACATCTGGCACTATGCGTATTATCACCGTATAAGGTAACGACCGGAATTCCTTTTTCTACTGCTTCATTAATCAATTCCGTCATTTCATCACTTTCATCCGCTACTACGATAATACCATCTACTTCGGAAGCAATGGCTATTCGCATTAAATCCTCTTTGGAATAGCTTTTGTCAAAAACTCCATCTAACAAATCAACATAACTATTTTCTTGCAATCCGGCATCGTATGCACCTTCATAAACAGACTGCCAAAGAGACGAATCATCTCCTGCAATCATAACATAATATTTATCATACTGATTGACATCCTGCTCCTTGGTAAAATGATTGATATAATAACTGAATACAGAGACACCCACAGTTAATGTTATAACAATCAGCAAAATGGTCATAATCAGATACCACATATAAGTTTTCTTTTTCAGTTTCTTTTCCTTCATATGCAAACTACCTTCATATACTTGTTGATATGAATAAGTATATCACACTCTCTCATAAAAAAGGAAACGTCTTTTCACAAACGTTCCCCTTTCAAAAATCAAATATTTAATTCCAGTTTTATCGGCGCAATACCTGTTAATTCAATGCTTCGCGCATCCGGCTGAGAAGTACCCGCATAAACTTCAAAACGTTTACCGTCTAAGATTCTCTCACCCGCATCGTTTACTACGGTAAAAGCTCTGCCATCTATTTGCATTGTTATATCAGCTATCTCCCCGGCTTTCACAATAACCCTCTTAAAACCACACAGTGTCGGGTTATGTACTGCATATTTAGAATCCGCATTTTTGATATATAGCTGCACAACTTCTTCTATATTATAAATCCCCTTATTTTCTATCGTTACTTTTACCTGTACCGTTGGAAGATCCTTTTCTTTCGATATATTTGCTATTACGGCATCGGTAACTTCCGCTTTGCCATAACTAAGTCCAAATCCAAAAGGATATTGTGCTGCTTCTTCCATGTAACGATAGGTTCTTCCCTTCATATTGTAATCGGTAAACTCAGGAAGTGTTTCGGCTGTCTCATAGAAGGTTACCGGAAGCTTACCGGAAGGTGAAACTTCACCGAATAAAACCTCCGCTACACTTCTGCCGCCTCGCGCTCCCGGATACCAAAGCTGCATAATGGCATTAAAATGCCCTGTCGGATAACGCAAATCCATAGCACTTCCTGTCATTAAGCAGAAAACAACCGGTTTGCCTGTGGCTGCAACCACTTCCATCAAATCTCTCTGTGACTTCGGAAGAAGTAAATCCTCTTTATCTCCGGATGCATAGCTGTTTCCGGTATCACCTTCTTCCCCTTCTAACGTCTCATCTAAACCAAGGCAAAGAATGACTACATCACTATGCTCTGCTACAATCTGTGCTTCGGCAAGTCTGTCACCAACCAGTGCAAGCGGCTCTGTTTTCTCCTCAAACAAAGCACTTCCTTCCGAGAATAAAACTCTTGCCTTGCCTTCGGTATATCTCTGAATTCCTTCTAATACCGTTATGTATTCGGAAGAAGTTCCATGATAATTTCCAATCAATGCTTTACGGCTATTCGCATTTGGTCCAATAACACCAATTGTTTTGATTTTATTTACGTCAAGCGGAAGAATACCGTCATTTTTCAATAAAACAATACTCTCTTTGGTCGCTTTATCTGCCAGTGCAATATGCTCCTCACATTCGATTACTTCATAAGGAATCTTGTCATATTCCGTTTCATCAAATAAACCTAACAGGAAACGTGTTGTATACAGTCGAACTGCTGCCTCTGTAATAGCTTCTTCTGTTACAAGCCCTTGCTTGTGCGCCGTCAGCAAATGCAGATAAGTCACTCCACAGTTTAAATCACAACCGGAATTCAATGCCAATGCCGCAGATTCTGCCGGAGTAGATGTTACCATATGATTCTCATGGAAATCTCTGATGGCCCAACAATCCGATACATAATGACCTTGAAAATCCCATTTTCCACGCAACGTATCACGAATCAATGTCGGACTTCCACAGCAAGGTTCTCCATTCACACGATTGTAAGCACCCATAACGGCTTCTACGTCTGCTTCTTTTACTAGGGCTTCAAATGCCGGAAAATAAGTTTCTTCCATATCTTTGGCACTTGCCTGTGCATCAAATTCATGACGAATTGCTTCGGGACCGGAATGTACCGCAAAATGCTTTGCGCATGCAGCGGCTTTCATCACCTCTCCGTCTCCTTGCAAACCTTTCACAAAAGCCACTCCAAGCTTCGATGTCAAATAAGGATCTTCGCCATAGGTTTCATGCCCGCGTCCCCATCTCGGATCGCGAAAAATATTGACATTTGGTGACCAAAACGTAAGTCCTTTATAAATATCTCTGTCATTATGAGCGGAATATTCATTATACTTAGCTCTTCCTTCTGTTGCCGTACAATCAGCAATCTTCTCCACTAACTCCTCATCAAACGTTGCTGCCATACCAATTGCCTGCGGAAAAACTGTAGCTGTACCGGCTCTGGCAACACCGTGCAGACCTTCTCCCCACCAATTATAAGCAGGTATTCCAAGTCGATGAATTGCCGGTGCATCATAGCGTAACTGACTGGCACGCTCTTCTAATGTCATTTTATTTACAAGTTCTTCGGCTCTGTGTCTTGCTTCTTCTCTTTTCATATAGCAAGCTTTCCTTTCTTTCAGTTATCCTTTTACCGCGCCGGCTGTCAAACCGTCTACAATCTGATTGCTAAATAAGCAATATACTAAAATAGTTGGTGCTATTGCAATAACTACGGCTGCAAACATCTGTACATAGTTGGTTGCATATGGTCCAACGAAATATGTTAATGTAACCGGCAATGTTTTTTTCGAAGTATCAGAAATGAAAACCATTGCTAACAACAATTCATTCCAGTTTCCTACAAAAGTCATAAGACCGGCAACACATACACCTGTTTTGGAAAGCGGCAGTGCAATTTTGAAAAAGCATTCATATATATTACAGCCATCAATACAAGCCGCTTCAAAGAGTTCTTTTGGCATTCCTTTAAAAAATCCTACCATTAAGAATATCGTCATCGGAAGCGAAAAAGTTATATAAGGCAGAATCAATCCGATTAAAGAGTTTGTCATACCCATTTTTGAAAAGCGCACAAACAATGGTATGAGTACACAATGAACAGGAATCATCATACCTATCATGAAATATGTCATTACTAAGCTTGACAGTTTCCATCTCATTCTGGCAATCGCAAAGGATGCCATTGATCCCAAAAACATACTGATTATTAAAGTAATACCACAAACTATAACGGAATTCAACATTGCTCTTCCAAGATATCCTTTGGTCCAGGCATATATGTAATTACCAAGCTGCAAAACGGAAGGAAGACCAAATGGTGATGCAAAAACTTCCGCATTTGTTTTCAGAGAAACATTAACCATCCATACAAGCGGAAATACGAATAATACAACCAATACGCTAAGAACGATATAAATCAGAACTTGAATCGGACTAATTGTTTTTTTCTTCTTTAAAGTTTCCATCTTCTTTCCTCCCTAGCTTTCATATGTCTCTACTTTTATACATTTGTTAACAATGAAAGAAACTATCAGACACATAATTAAAAGTACTACCGATATTGCACTGGCATAACCATATTTAAAGTATTGAAAACCTTGCGTATATAAGTGTGTTGCAAGGACATCCGTTCTGTGGTTTGGTCCACCCTGTGTCATATTGTATACCAGATCAAAGAATTTTAATGAACCGATACAATTGAGCGACAAAGATGTTACCATCATCGGTTTCACAAGCGGAAGTGTCAAATAACGGAATGTCTGCACTTTTGTTGCTCCGTCAATATAAGAGGCTTCATACAACTCTTTGGAAATACCACTTATTTGTGCAATATAAAGCATCATTGTCTGTCCTACATACTGCCACAATGCAACAAATGCGATAACCCACATTGGTAAAACGATAAATCCACTGGTTTCGGATAACCACATGGGTCCTTCAATTCCGAAATAGGCAAGCATCTGATTGATACCCATTCTCGGATTAAACATAAATGCCCACAATAAACCTAATGCTGCGGAAGAAAGAACTGCCGGTAGGTAATATACATTTTTGAAAAAGTTTCTGCCGCGTTTTATATTTGTTAAAAGCACTGCCAGAATCAAACCAATTGTCTGCTGGGAAACTGCCGAAAAAATCATAAAGAACAAGGAGTTTTTCAGTGCTATTCTCATCGTCTCATCATCTGTAAATAAATCAATATAGTTTTCCAAGCCAATGAATTCCGGCTTGGTAAGTGCATTATAATCACACAAGGAATAATAAAATACCTGAATAATCGGTACAAATAAAATCAATGTAAACATAATAAATGCAGGTGCAATAAAAATGATAATCGCTTTTTTATCTCTTAATATCTTATCCATAAAAAACTCCCTTCTTGGGATAATGAAAACCTTCTCCAAAAGCATCTTTTGCAAAGAATACGGGACTTACTAAAATGGAAGTCCCGTATTTTTTTTACCAGTTACTAATTTGCTGTATGGTTTATTCCCATACTTCTTTCAAATAGAAATCTTCTACTTTCTGGAACGCTTCTTCCGAAGTACAATTTCCAAGGAAAATATCTACCATAGCATTATCAAATGTGTCTCCGGCTTCTACACTTGCCAAAGATTCATTGTAGAATCCGAATGTACCTGTCATGTTAGCAAGGATATCCTGTACATAAGATAACTGTGCAGGAGCTTTTGTGTAGTCAATTTCAACACCATTTACAACCGGAATTTTGCCACCAACTTCTGCTGTATATTTCTGTGCTGTTTCATCTGTGAAATATTTCATCAAAGCAATAACTGCTTCCGGATGTTCTGTTGTGGAGCTCATAACAAGGTTATCTGTTTTAACAATCATACGGTTAGGATCTGCTCCACCTTCTACTGCCGGGAACTGGAATACACCACATTTCTGCTCGAAATCAGGATTGTTACCATTAATCTGAGCAATTGCCCAAGAACCCTGAATTAACATAGCTGCTTCTCCATTGTATAAAGCTGCTGTTGCCTGATCATTAGAATCACCTGCTGCTGTCGGCTGGAAATACTGAGATAATTCTTTCAATTTCTCACCTGCTTCAATGAAAGTAGGATCTGTCCATTCCATTTCATGGCTCTCAATCTTTGCCAAATTGTCCGGTCCACCAACACGGTCACAAAGGTAACCTGCTACCATGGAGAGACACCATGCTGTACCTGCGGAACAGGAAATCGGTGTATAACCTGCTGCCTGAATCTTTTCACATGCTGCTAACAACTCGTCATAAGTTGTAGGAACTTCTACACCTGCTTCTTCGAAAATTTCTGTGTTATAGAATACACATGCTGCTGCAAAGTTTGTAGGAACTGCCATAATCTTTCCATCATATGTAATTCTTTCAAAGATACCACCACTAAAGGAATCGTACCATTCTTTTTCCTGATTTGTTAAAATATCAGTTAAATCAGCAGCCACACCTGCTTCTACATACTGAGTCAGGTTAGGACCCGGATTACAGATGAAAATATCCGGTGTGTCATTTGCTGCGATAAGAGCATTCAATTTTGTATCATATTCTTCTAAGTTTGTTGTGATAACATTAACATGATATACACCTGCATAATCATTGTTAAATCTATCAATAACTTCTTTATACCCTTTTGAAATTAAATCTTCAGTTGCTTCCAAATCATCCCAGAACATCCAAGTGATTTCAATTTCTTCTCCTGTTGCTGCATCTTCTGATGCACTTACATCTTCTGCTTCATCTTCTGTTGCTGCATCTTCTGTTGTGGTTGCTGTTTCTTCTGCGCCTGCATCAGAATCACCACTTCCTGTATCAGTAGATACTGCACATCCTGCAAGAAGACTTGCTACCATACCAACGGATAAAATAACGGATAACAATTTTCTCTTCATTCTTTTTTCCTCCCTTTACGGTTTGAGATTGATAAAGTTTTTCAAAGGCACCTTGTAACTGTAAGATAACATACGAATATTGCTATTTCTTTCTAATAATTGCCTTGTAATTATCAATTATTGCTATTTATCACTTTTGGTATTGGGCAATTTGTTTACTTTTGCTATAATACAAACATGGATTTATTGTATTTTTCACAAATGTTTTTATTGAAAAAAATTTTTTGTTTATATTTTGTCCCTTTATTGTAACTTTTTTGGTATTTTTTTGACTTAACAAAAATTTGAATCGAGCAATTTTTGATTGTCAATTATTGAATACATTAAAATATTTTATGAATATATAAAACTTAATTATGAAAGAAGGGAGTTCGCTTATGATTGAAAATTTAAAGGGTATTTATGAAACCGTTAACTTTCTGAAAGATACAAATCTTAGATTGTATGACAATAAGGAAGTGGAAAATTATCCTCCGCACTGGCATACTCCAATTGAAATCATTATGCCTATGGAAAATTATTATACCGTAGAATGTTGCGACCATGCTTTTCACCTACGAGAAAATGATATTATCATTATATGTCCGGGATGTCTGCATACCCTATACGCTCCGGAAGAAGGCGGACGGCGTATTATTTTTCAGGCAGATACTTCCATTTTGCGCGGTATGAAAGAAATCGAAAGTATTTTGTCCATTCTTTCTCCGGTTATTGTAATAACTCCGGAAGATTATCCGGACATTCATTCTTCTATTCAGACTTTACTAATGAATATCAAGGAAGAATATTTAAATAAGGCACCACTTGCAGAAGTATTTGTTTATAGTAAAGTATTAGAAATATTCGTTCTAATCGGCAGAAATTATACGGAAAATACGCAACGTTTTGATGTCACTAACAACAAACAACGAGAATATACCGCAAAATTTATGTACATATGTGATTATATCAGTGCCCATTGCACAGAAGATTTAACATTGGATTTTGTGGCTGATCTTGCCGGATTCAGTAAATATCACTTTACAAGACTTTTTAAGCAATTTACTAACGTATCCTTCTATAAATACTTAAACCAGAAAAGAATTGCTACCGCAGAAAAATTACTTGCAAATCCGGAATATACCATAACCGATATTGCGCTGAACTCGGGTTTTTCCAGCCTTTCTTCCTTTATCAGAATGTTTAAGCTTATGAAGAATTGTACTCCTACGGAATTTAGAAGTATGTACAAATACGATTAGAACATTAACTTAATGACTTTTGCAAACGCCTATTATATCAAAAAGAAACGAGGTATTATAAAATGAAATTACTAACACTTGCTCCTATTTTTCAATCCAATATGGTATTACAACGAGGGAAACCGATTACCATTTGGGGAAACGCACCCGTCGGTACGGTGATTACACTTACTCTCTCCGGAACAACAAAACCGGAGGCTCCTGTTTCCACAAATCAAACAATAGCCGAAACTAATACCGCTACTGCTTCTACGGATGGAACTTGGAAATGTGTTCTACCTGCAATGGATGCTGGGGAAAACTTTACGTTGAAAGTTACTTGCAAAGATTCTTCTTCTGGTTTGATGGAACAAGATGAAACCATTATACTTAGAAATATTTCCATTGGTGATATCTGGCTCGCCTGCGGACAATCTAACATGGAATTTTTCCTACGCTATGATGCTGACTGGGAATCTGTTCAGAAATATGAGAAAAACCCTAAAATTCATATGTACAATGTTCCTCAGCTTGCTTTTCCGGGACATCAGAAAAATACTACCGGCTATGGCTATTGGTTCACAGAAGGCGAAACCGGATTTGAGACCTTCTCTGCACCCGGCTATTCCTTTGCCCGAAATATTCAGCCTGAAATCGGTGTACCAATTGGTATCATTGGCTGTAACTGGGGCGGTACTACTGCTTCTACATGGTTAGACGAATCCTATTTACAACAAGAGCCTTTATCCGTATATCTCAAGGAATACGAAAATGCCATAAGCGCCTATACTCCAAGAGAATTAAAAGAAATCAGCCTAAGAGCCTGGAAATTTGAAGATTCTCCACAACATGCCGTTGACTTCATGCCTCTTCTATATGGAAGAGACAGAGAATGGCAGGAAAACTATATGAAAGAACACGAAAAAGATCCTGTTATTCCAATGGGACCGTGGAATATCAACCGCCCCGGTGGCTTGTATCATCAAATGCTAGAACCCCTCATTCCTTTTGCTTTCAAAGGAGTTCTCTGGTATCAGGGAGAGTCCGATGCCATACATGCGGAAATGTATGACAAGCTTCTGACTTCTCTCATTTCTTGTTGGCGCAAAAAGTGGAACGATAATTTTCCATTCCTGTTCGTTCAGCTTGCACCATTCGGTGTATGGCTCGCCTGTGATTCCACCGGATATACGCAGGTTCGTGAAAAACAGGAGCTTGTCAGTAAAACCGTTCCAAATACCGGTATGATTAGCATTATGGATATTGGCTCCTATTACGACATACATCCAAAGCAGAAATTAGAAGTCGGCAGACGATTGGCTCTTCTTGCCAGAGGCAAAGTCTATGGTGAGTCAATCCTTTGTGAGTCTCCGGAGCTTATTTGCGCAGTGCGCGATGCCCATGCCCACAATAAGATTACGCTTTCTTTTTCAAATTGTAGAACTTTAGTTTGCGATGATAACAAAATAACCGGATTTGTGCTGATACAACAGGAGAAAGAAATTCCGATTGATTCGGTTTCCATAGAAGACACACAAATCATTCTGCAAGCAGAGGCATTGACGGATGCACCATGTACTGTGTCTTTCGCATGGGCGGATTATGTTACGGTAAATGTTCATAACGAAGCAGGGCTTCCGGTGAAACCGTTTCGGCGAGGTATGGTATAACTTTACACCAACCCTAGCACTCTCAGTACATACAGCCAGATTGTCAGCGTAAATGCACTGAAAAATGTTGTTATCATTATGGTACTGGAAGAGAGTGTGCCTTCGTGCCCCATGTTTTTTGCCATAACAAAGCAGCTTACCGTAGTTGGCGAACCAAGCATCACCAAAATTGCTACTAATTTATCATGTGCAAATCCTATTCTCACAGCAAGTGGCAAAAAGAGCATACAGAATAAAAGCAATTTCATTCCACTGGCGCAAAGTGCAGGCTTCCATGCATGAAAAGCCTTTTTATAATCAAAGCTTGCACCAAGCGCCATAAGTCCAAGCGGAGTTGCCAGATTTGCAACATACTTCACGGTCTTTTCCATGATAAGTGGCTGCGGAATTTTAAGTAGCGACCAAACCATTCCGATTGCAATACCAAGAATAATTGGATTCGTTACAATGCCTTTCAACGTATTTAATAATAACTTTTTATCTAATTTCCCACGACCAGGCTTCAAAAAAGAAAGAATAAGAACCGCCATCACATTATACAAAGGTACTGTACCGATTATCATAAGCGGTGCCATGCCGGATGTTCCGTAAATATTCTGGATAAAACCAATGCCAAGAAGTGCTGCACTGGAGCGATATGCTGACTGTGCAAATTCACCTTGCATAGAACGGTCTTTTAATAGGAAAGAAGTTCCGATAGCAAGTGTAATTGATAAAAGTGTTACCAGAAAACAGAACAGCACATATTTTCCGTCCCAAACCGCTACAAAATCTTCCTGCGACAAATCCTGAAAAACTAATACAGGAAGTGCCACCTTAAAAACAAAAGAATTCATTGTCTTTGTAAATGATTCCGTAAAAATCCCTATTTTCATGAAAAAAAATCCAAGTATCATTAAAATAAAAATAGGTACTGTTGCATTCAGACAAAAAATTAAATTTTCCATAAAAATCTCCTACGGTATTTCAGTTCCGCATACTCCATAATCTGCTTCATATAAATCGCATCATAAGCACCACCGACTGCCCCCACAACCGGAATACCCTGCAAAAATTTCATATACAACAACTCAGTAGAAAGCCCCTGCGCAGCTTTAGAAATCAATGTTTCCGTATCCTGCGTATCGTTAAAATACCCCTGCTTTATGTAGTCATTAAGCTGCTCATCTATGATTTGAAAATCCCTTCCATAAGCAACCGCACCTTGTATTATAAAAAGAATAAATTGTCTTTCCTTCTCTTCTTCATAATTAAAACCATAGTTTAACGCAATCTCATAAATGCCTTTTAACATCATTCCGGTAAAGAGCACAATATCCGGCAAGCCGATACCAAGCACTCCAAGCCCCACACCGGACACCCCCGACAGAAGCAAATTAAGTTTGCCCGCATTCCCTGCTTTTTTTGAAAAAACCTTCAAAGATTTTTGATTTTGTCTTACTTCCGCTGCATATTCATTGATTTGGTAACTCTTCTGCATTTCTTCCCGATTATATGTTTTTTCAATAATTCCTGTTCCTTTTTCAAAAACCAAAGAAAAAGCTTTCGCAAAGGCAGCATCCAATGTGCCCTGCAACTTTTCCGGTACTTTGTTTTGGAGCAACTGATTCAGCTTAGAGTCTTTTTTCTCAATCTTTTTCGACAAATAAGCGTTTTCTTTCTTCTCTAATCGCTGCCATTCTTTTTCTTTTGGAGTTTTTCTTGAAGACATTTGCATCGACGGATCCTCCTCTTCTCTGACTTAAACATTATCATAATCCAAAAAGCAATTTTATACAATTCTTAGACCTGTTTTTTTCTTATGATGAAAAAGAACTACTTGCAGGTTACTTAATAGACAACTACTAAAAACAAGGAGGAAAATCATGGAGAAAAAGACAGAATTTCAGAACTTATTTGAAACTTTTGAAACAAAGGGAAAATTATATACCTTGCAGGATACGAAAGCATTTGCCGATATCCCCTGGTCTAAACACCCTACTTTCGAAGGAGTCGAATTAAAACACATTGTAACCGGAACACAAACAAACGGGGCTTTCAGTTATCATCTGGTAAGAATTGCGCCGGACAAACAAATTGGGCTTCATGTTCATAAAGAACAGTTAGAAACCCACGAGGTCATTGCCGGTAATGGCACATGTATCAATAATGGTCAATCAATTTCCTACGAACCGGGCGCGATTGCCATTCTGCCCAAAAACATACCGCATGAAGTAACAGCAGGCAAAAATGGCTTGTATCTGTTTGCCAAATTCATGCCTGCGTTGAACTAAATTTGAACTATGGCAGTTTGCGTTTTATATGGAAACTTATAAAATAGAAAATGCTCTTTTATAATCAGAGGGTGTTAAACCTACTATTTTCTCAAACTGTTTAATGAAGTGGCTTTGGTCGCAAAATCCCGTGTCCATTGCCACTTTTGTCATGGAATCCGTCTGACTCAACAGCTTCTGCGCTTTTCGCACACGATTCTGCATTTGAAATTGGTGTGGAGTTAATCCGATTTCCTTTTTAAAGCAACGAATAAAATGATATTTGCTGGTAGATGTCATTCGTGCCATTTCTTCTATGTTAAGTTTATTTTCCGGGAAGACTTCTAATTCCTGTTTCAAAGCTTCCTTAAAAATCACACAATCTGATTGTGGATGTTGTTGATATTGTTTCATCTGCATTCGAGAAAAAAGTTCTAAATACCTCTTTATCTTCTGCCGCATTTCTGCTGATATCTTTTGATACTGTCCGATATGCTTAAGCAGTTTCACGATTTCCACATATACTTTACTTGCTTCCAGCTTCTGCAATATTGTCTTATCAATACAAATACTTATCATAGAATACGGCTCAACTGTCAAAATACCATGTGGCACATAAGGAGGAATTGCAAAAATTTCATCCTTCGCATACTGCTTTTTCTCATCCGGCATCGTAAGAAGGATAGCACCTTGCAAAATAATACCGATAGTATAAACGGACACATGATTATGTAACGCATACGATTTCTTTGATAGATTGGAAAAGACTATTTCTATTTTATTTTCTTTATCATAGATATATTTCATTTCCTTGCAGTTATCCACAACTCCATCCCCTTTGTAATTTTATATAACTCTTCTGTCGCAAGTCTTGTCTTGGCAACGATATCACCACATTCCTGTGGGAAGCAGTAATACAACGCTCTGTCATCACCAATGCAGATAACATCACCTATCTCATACCAGAAGAAATCCGAATATAGGCTATAAGATGCCAACGGCTCCTGAGAATAATCCAGCTTGCCTTCGCAACCCGTTAAATGAAAACCATTTTTCGTATGTAACAGATTTCCTTCTCCGACTTGATACAAACAATTCGTATTCACAAGCATAGAAATCTTTACCGGAATATCTAAGCGATATGTATTCTCCAGAAGCTCTTTTCGTACACATTCTCTTTCCCAACGATACCAGTCCGGAATGTGATTAAACTCCGTCTCACCGGAAATGGCTTCCAAAAAACCATATTCGGTTAATTCATATTCTTTTCCACAATGAAAACAGGAAATCTTAGTTCCTTGCCCCAACATTTTGCCCTCTGTATGGCAGCTTGGACATTTGTAAAGTACACGGTTAAGTCCATCTGCGCGGAATTTCTCTTTTATCTGAATTTTATTTTCCTGCTGCCAGCGGAAATAATCAAAGGAAAAGCTTTTATTTACAATCTCATTTAGTTCCTTCGCCGACTTCTGCGCAATGTCTTCGGGAGAAAGTAAATATTCCATTTCTGCGGATACTTTTACCTTACGAAGCTGCAAATTATTGTAAAGCGGATCTCTGGCAAAAGCACCATGTGTTCGAATCACAACAACCGGAACCTTCAACAATTTCAAACATTTTCCAATACTGTCCGGAAGTGGTGTCTGTGTTCCATCAAAGCTATAGCTTGCCTCCGGATACATTAAAACAGAACTTTTCAGCTCTTTTATGGCATAAACCATATCCCGCACTAAAGTTACGTCATTGATAAACTTTTTGGTAGGAATACAGCCGACAATTCTCATAAGCCAATTTTT
>JAFSHK010000020.1 GCA_017440375.1 Lachnospiraceae bacterium | reverse complement strand
TATTCACTTACCGTATCAGTTTCCTCACTGATTTCCGATGTAGTATCAGCTTCAGCATCAATAGCTTTTTCCAAAGAAGCAGTGATAGCGTTGAGCAGAATCATGGAAGTGTATTTGCTGTCATCAGAGTATGTAATGCCTTCTAAACTTTGGTTCTCAATAATCTGATTGGCAAGGTCTTCGAAGGAAGGCTGAATCAGAGGATACATCGTTGTAACTGCTTCATCCAGATTTACAAGGCGTATGGAGTTGATGTTTTTCTCGTCAACGGTAACTTCTATTTCTACTACATTGTCATTCAAAATCAAAGAGGTAGTATATATGCCGGGAACATAGGTGTTGGTAGCGGTTTGCGTCATTGTGGAAACAGCGGATTCCTTTTCATTCTTTGGCAAGAACATAATAACTAATAGAATGATAAAAAGAATCCCGAGCACAGCGAAGATTCCGGTATATATCAATTCTTTTACATGAAGCACAACAATTTTGGTTTTGGAACTCATAAAATATCCCCATAAAAATCTTTTTTAAAAGTTTATGTAACTCATAATGAGAATATGACATGTATTCTAAGAAATGCTATAATGGATGCACAAGTTTGCGCAAATGGAGTGATGGAGTATGAAGCCGGAAAAAGAACGAGTCAGAATTGTGGATATAGCGGAAGAACTGGGACTTAGCACAGCAACTGTGTCGAATGTTATTCATGGAAAAACGAAAAAAATTTCGGATAAAACGGTTCAGAGAGTGCAACAGCTTTTGGAAGAGAGACAATATATTCCGAGCATGGCAGGCATTTTGTTAGCACAAAATGATTCGAAGATTATTTGCGTGGTGATTAATGACCATGAAAAGTATGAAAAACGAGTTTTACAAGATGCGTTTGTGGTTGGCAGCATAGATTACCTTGCCGAAGCAATTGAAGAAACCGGTTTTTTTATGATGATAAAAAAGACAAATAATATACAGGATATTATTCGGTATGCATCTATGTGGAATATGGCTGGTCTAGTGTTGATTGGTTTTTGTGAGCGGGATTATGAAAAACTCCGCGAGAAAATGCACATACCGTTTGTAGTATACGATGGATTTGTTGAGAAAATTGACCGTTACGCCAATATTTCCATAGACCATTTTGCAGGAGGTTATCAGATGGGCAAGTACTTGTTGCAAATGGGACATGAAAAAATTCTTTTTGCAGCGGATAATGATGAAAGTATGGATCACGAACGTTATCTTGGTTTGCAACAGGCCATAAAGGAGCATATAGGAAACAGTGGTATGGACGCGACAGAAGCAAAGCTACTGCTGCTTCCGCTTCAGAAAGAAGAGAGAATGCTTTTTTACCGGAAGAATATGGAACTGATAAAAAGGCATACGGTTTTGTTTTGTGCTTCTGATGTATATGCGATTGAAGTGATGAATTATTTAAGCGATTCCGGGATGAAAGTACCGGAAGATATTTCCATTGCAGGCTTTGATGATATTCCGGAAAGTACAATTGTTCGACCAAGACTTACTACGGTAAGGCAGGATATGGAGCAGCGTGCCCGGATGACAAAGGAGATTCTGCGTGCATGGCGGGATGGAACTTCTTTTGAACAAAATATTCTACTTCCCGTAACGGTAGTAGAACGTGATAGTGTGAAAAGTATACAAAAACATTCCTGAAAATGGGATGTTTTTTTGGAATGGGTTACGCGTTTAACCTATTGAAAAAGGGCTGTTTTATGATATGCTTTCTTTAGAGAAAAGAGATGATTGACTGCAGTAAAACTCTCAATGAAATGAATAAGAAAGAGGCATATTGTTATGAATAAGAGTAAGTATGTAAAAGACAATTTTTTGAGAGAGTCCGTATTGAAAATAGCGTTACCGATTACACTGCAAAGTATTTTTCAGGCATCCTTTAGTGTAATCGATCAGGTGATGATAGGACAGCTTGGAAGCGTGAGTGTAGCAGGAATCGGACTTGGTTCAAAAT
Organism: Lachnospiraceae bacterium; assembly: GCA_017440375.1. Classification (GTDB taxonomy): domain Bacteria; phylum Bacillota; class Clostridia; order Lachnospirales; family Lachnospiraceae; genus UBA3282. The sequence continues at coordinate 50,310 of JAFSHK010000020.1, read as the reverse complement.
TCGCATCTTTGTTCAGTGTGGTGATTAGCGCGGTAGCAACAGCAGCGGGTATTATGATTGCGCAGTATGTGGGCAGTAAGAATAAGAAAGGAATTCAGAAAAGCTTTCTTTGTAATACGGGAATTTCGTTTGCGATAGCGGCGGTATTTACTGTGTTATCATTGGTTGTTCCGGAACTGATTATGTCGGCATATTCCGAGGATGAAGTGACAATTCTGGCAGCAGCACAGTATTTGTGGATTTTGGCTTTTGGATTTATTCCGATGGTAATCTCTCTATTTTTGTCGACGTTACTTCGTAGTACCGGACTGGCAAAACTGCCAATGTACGGTAGTGTGTTGTCAATTGTCATAAATGTCGTTTTGGATTACCTTATGATATTTGGTAAAGCAGGATTTCCGGAAATGGGAATTGACGGTGCGGCATGGGCAACAACCATTGCAAGAATGATAGAAGCATTGTGGTTGGTAGGATGCATATTTTTCGCATTAAAATCGGATAAGTGGAACTGGGGAATTACAGAGCAGACGATACAGGATCAAGATTTAAAAGAGGAGATAGCCAAAGAGAATGAACAAAAATCATTCGGGCAGATATTATTACCAATTTTATTGCCTATTTTACTTTGCGAATTTCTATGGAGTCTTGGTGAAAATATATATGCGGTTATTTATGGAAGAATGGGAACCGAAGAATGTGCAGCCATGACTCTGATTAACCCAATTCAGGCATTGGTTATCGGAGCCCTCAGCGGTATTTCGGCGGCAGCAGGTATTATTATCGGTAAACTGCTTGGCGAAGGCAGTTATGAAGAAGCCTATGCCCGTTCCAAGTCATTGATGAAATATGGGCTTGTAGGTTCAGTGACGCTTTCTATATTGGTATTGCTTGGTGCACCGTATTATGTACAGATTTTTCAAGTGGAAGAACATGTTAAGCTGTTGACTATCTATATTCTGGTAGCGTATGCGTTGATTTCTCCGGTAAAAGTACAGAATATGATTCTGGGCGGTGGTATTTTGCGAAGCGGCGGACAGACGAAATATGTGTTGATGGTAGATACTATCGGAACATGGTGTTTTGGAATTCCGCTTGGGTTACTGGCAGCATTTGTTTTGCACTTGCCGATTTATCAGGTGTATTTCATTCTTTCTCTGGAAGAATGTATTCGTTTGGGAATTTCATGGGTGATATTCCGAAGACGAAAATGGATGAAGAATATTGCATAATTGTATCAGAGCATTTTTTGCATAGTTATATGCATTTACTAAGCTTTTAAAGTACCCACCTTTTCTATATAATATTGGCAGAAGAGAGGCAAGTGATTGTGCTGTTATGTATCTTCTGCCAATATTTTTGCGTAATAGGGAAAACATATAAATTAGAAAGGGGTTTTTCTATGAAGTTTACAAAAATGCATGGTTGCGGAAATGATTATATTTATATCAATGGTTTTACCGAAAAAATCGCTCAGGACAAGAAAACTGAACTGGTACAGAAAATCAGTGACAGACATTTTGGAATCGGTGGGGACGGTGCTATTTTCATCAATCCTTCAAACGAAGCAGATTTTGAAATGGAAATGTACAATGCGGACGGAAGCAGAGCTGAGATGTGTGGTAACGGAATCCGTTGTGTTGCCAAATATGTCTATGACAAAGGGCTGACAGACAAAACCAATATCAGCATTACCAGTTGTGGTAAGATAAAATATCTGGAGCTTTTCTTAAAGGATGGCAAAGTAGATACGGTGAAAGTGAATATGGGTGCACCGATACTTTATGCAGAGGAAATTCCGGTAATCATAGAAGGCGAAAAAGAAAAAGTCATAAACGAACCGATTACGATTTTGGATAAAGAATATAAAATGACATGTGTGTCAATGGGGAATCCACATGCCGTTGTTTTTATGGATGATGTAGAAAATCTGGCGATTGAGCAGATTGGACCGTATTTTGAGAATCATAAGTGCTTTCCGAAAAGAACCAATACGGAATTTGTTAAAGTAATCGATAGAAAAACAGTACAGATGCGTGTATGGGAGAGAGGAACCGGAGAAACACTTGCTTGTGGAACCGGATGCTGTGCAACGGTTGTAGCTTGTGTATTAAATGGTTTGACGGATGAGACAGTTACTGTTAAACTATTAGGTGGCGAAATTGATATCACCTGGGATAGAGAAGCCAATCTGGTTTATATGACCGGACCGGCAACGACTGTCTTCGATGGTGAGTACTAAATACATTTAGTGGAGGACGAAATGGTTAAAGTAAATGATAATTATTTGAAATTACCTGGCAGTTACCTTTTTTCCACAATTGGTAAAAAAGTAAATGCATATGCAGCGGCAAATCCGGATAAGAAAATTATCCGTCTTGGTATTGGTGACGTAACACAGCCTTTATCTCCGGCTGTTATCAGCGCACTTCATGGTGCAGTGGATGAGATGGCAGATGCGAAAACTTTCCGTGGTTATGCACCGGATTTAGGATATGAATTCTTGAGAACAGCGATTGCTGACAACGATTATAAGGCAAGAGGATGTCAGATTGAAGCTGATGAAATTTTTGTTTCCGATGGTGCAAAATGTGATTCAGGTAACATTCAGGAAATTTTCAGCGTTGATAATAAAATTGCAGTTTGTGACCCGGTATATCCTGTTTATGTAGATACAAACGTTATGGCAGGCAGAACAGGTACTTATGATGCAGCAACAGGTAACTGGAGCGATGTTATTTATATGCCATGTACAGCAGAGAATAACTTTGCACCGGAATTACCGAAGGAAGTACCGGATTTGATTTATTTGTGTTTTCCAAATAATCCAACAGGTTCAACGATTACGAAAGCCCAGTTGCAGGAATGGGTTGATTATGCAAATAAAAACGGTTCTGTTATCATTTACGATGCCGCTTATGAAGCATATATTTCTGAAGAAGATGTTCCGCATACAATTTATGAATGCGAAGGCGCAAGAACTTGTGCGATTGAACTTCGTTCCTTCTCCAAAAATGCAGGATTTACCGGTGTACGTCTTGGCTTTACTGTAATCCCGAAAGAATTAAAAGTTGGAGATACTTCTCTTCATGCTCTTTGGGCAAGAAGACATGGTACAAAGTATAATGGAGCGCCTTATATTATTCAGAGAGCAGGTGAAGCTGTTTACAGTGAGGCAGGCAAAAAGGAAACAAAAGAATTAGTTGCATATTATATGAAAAATGCAAAATATATCTTAGATGGTTTGAAATCTGCCGGATACACTGTTTCCGGTGGCGTGAATGCACCTTACATCTGGTTAAAAGCACCGAACGGCATGACCAGCTGGGAATTCTTCGATTATCTGCTTGAGAATGCAAATGTTGTTGGTACTCCGGGTTCCGGATTTGGACCAAGTGGTGAAACATACTTCCGTCTGACCGCATTCGGAAGCTACGAAAATACCGTAGAAGCAGTAGATCGTTTGACAAAATTATAATAGCGTGATAATATGTGTGAGTCTTTTCGAGTAATCGGAAAGGCTCATATTTATTGTGAAAAAGAGGAGAGGAAAATTATGAAAAAGAAAAGTCTAGTAGTTGCTTTATTGGCAAGTATGATGTTGTCTATGACAGCGTGTGGCAGTGATGCTACTGAAACAAATGTGGAAGTAGAGACAGGAGAAGTGGAAACAGGAGATGTTGAGGCGGAAACAGATGTTGAAGAAGAAACAGCAGCTGAACCAGAAACAAATCTGGAAGAAAATTTTGAAGTGAAAAAAGCGGAAGCAGAAGAAGTAGAGTCTGCAGAAGTAGAAGAAGATGCTGAGGTTGAAGCAGAGGAAGAGACAGAAGAGGAAGCAGAAGATTATACAAAAGGAACTCTTAACGGAAATGTGTTTGAAAGTGAATGGATGGGAATTCGTTTTGAAGCACCGGAAGGATATTCTTTATCTACAGAAGAGGAAATCGAAGCAGCACTTTTAGCAGGTGGCGAACTTATGTACGAAGAGGATGTAGAAGAACTGTTGGATTATACAAAGTTAACCACTGTTTATGAAATGATTGCACAAGAAAGTGAGTATGGCGATCCGAACGTTAGCTTAACAGTAGTAAAAACACCTTATGACGCAAAAACTTTTGTGGATGCAACCTTAATACAGGCACAGTCAGTAGAAGGTATTTCTATTACTTTATTAAATGAAGAAGCTGAGATAGTAGAACTTGCTGGTAAAGAGTTTGAAAAATATGCAACAGAAATGAATTATGATGGTTATCTTATGTTGCAGGATTATTACTTTACTCGTCAGGATGACAGAATGATTTATATGGTATTAACTTATACAGATGAGGCAGCAGCCGAAGAAATTATGAGTGGATTCTCCGCATACTAAACTGTGACAGATAAGTGATTGACCTTATTTGAAAAATAAAGATTGAAAGAAAAAGTATTCTTATCTACAATATGGATGAGAATACTTTTTTGTATGATAATCAAAAGCTTAGACGGGAAAGCGGTTTGGGCGGAAAGGAATACGAATGACAGAGGTAGCATTTGAAGCAGCCATGCATCGAATTAGGCAGGGCGATAAGAGCGGACTTCAAGAGATTTATGAAGCATATATTGGTTTGATTTATTCGATTGTAAAAGATGTGGTGCAAAACCGGGAAAGTGCAGAGGATATTACCAGTGACTTTTTTATTAAACTGTGGGATAAAGCAGATTACTACAAAAGTGGCATGGGACATAAGACATGGATGACTACAATTGCCAGAAATATGGCGATTGATTATTTGAGAAAATATCGAAAAGAGGAAGCAAATGAGCTACTGGATGAAATAGAACCGGAGGTGCTTGCGGGAAGAGAAGCAGAAGGTGATAGTCCGGTAGAGCAGGAAGTTATCGCAGATATAACAATACAAGAAGCTTTGTCGCGGTTGAAAGAAAATGAACGACAGATTATGAATATGAAAATTCTTGGTGAAATGACTTTTCAAGAGATTGCCCAGTCGCTATCGGTTCCAATCGGAACAGTAACGTGGCGATATCAAAGTGCAGTCAAGAAATTAAGGAGGTGTGGTTATGGAACGGGATTTTGAGCAGGAATTCAGACAATTGAAACAAGATGAAATACCGGATTTGTGGAATCGGATTGAAGCCGGCTTGTCCGAGAAACAACCGAGCGCCAAAAAGATTGCATGGGGAAAATGGGCAACACTGGCAGCAGCTATTGTTTGTTGTATCATAGCAATTCCGGCAATTTCCTTGACGATAGGAAGAAGTGTCAGTCAATCAGATAGCAGTATGGCGGCTACCGAAGCATGTACAGAAGAAACGAATACAGAAGAGTATGTTTCGGAGGAGGCGTGTGCGACAGAAGAAACAAGTATAGCGCAGGAGTATGTTTCAGAAGAGGCAGTAACGGAAGAAGTACTTGAAACAGAAGATTCGATGGATATGGCAGAAGAAAGACAACCTTCGTTACCAACGAAGGATGAATTGTTTTCCGGAGAATTTAAATATAATACTTTTTTGGATTCATACAAGACAGACTTAGATTATATCCGTTTCTATGCTTATTTCGATGAGTCTGAATGGATTGAACATGAAGATGCTTTCGAAGTGACAAATGTATGTGCGACTAAGTATTATTACTTGGATGCAGAGGTCGTGGATAATGCTCACGTCGGCGATACCATCATAATCCAAGGAATCGAATATTTGATTCAGACCATGGAACAAAATACAAATGGATACAGTGTTTCTTTACAGGTGGATGAAAATACCGTATTACCGGAGGAACAATATATATATCAGGATATTTATGGATTTGAAAGAACAAATGACGGGAAACACTATGTTATACTTTTCTGTTCTGGTGATTACATTGAAGAACAGATATATTTGGGTTCCGTGTTCTTTGATAAGGATTGTATTATGACAGGATATTATCATGGAGAAGTATGTGATGTTTTGTTAAGCGAATATTATGCGAATGAAGAATATCCGTATATTTCCGTTATGAGCTTTAAAATAACAAAAGAAGGATTGATTCGAAGTTTCCAAAACCAGATTGCGGGATAAAATAAAAGTAAAAAAATACCATAAAAAAGATTCCTCTCATTCGTATCTTTTGTATCAGAACATGATACATAGGATGCAAGGGAGGAATTTTTTATGAAAAAGAAAATAGTTTTATGGTTATTAACATCCGTAGTGATGGGAAATGTATTAACAGGGTGTGGAAAAGTGACATCGGATGAGAGCAGTGCGGTGACTACCGAAGAAAGCAGTGCGGTGACTACCGAAGCGGCAGCCGAAGAAAGCAGTGTTGTCACGAATGAGGCACCTGCCGAAGAAAGCCGTTATATGGAGCGGGAAACAGCAGAGGAAGTGGCGGAAGCAGATACGATTCTGGGAAGTGAAGAAGAAAAGTGTATTGCATATCCGGAAAGCGAAATTTATGAAATACCAAATACGGAGGAATACAATGCAATCGATGAAATGGGGTTTACGGCGGTTGCTACGATTCCTCTTTCTACCTTTTCTGCTGATGTGGATACAGCTTCTTACAGCAATCTTCGCCGAATGATAGAAGATGGTTATTCGCTCTATGAAATACCTGACGGTGCTGTCAGAATTGAAGAGCTTTTAAATTATTTTGATTATGATTATGCACAGCCGAGAAGAGGAGATGCTTTTGGTGTTACGACAGAAATTACAGATTGTCCATGGAATGAAAATACCAAGATTGCAATGATAGGGTTGAACACAAAAGACATTGATTTTTCTGAGGCACCGGCATCGAATCTGGTATTTTTGCTGGATGTATCCGGTTCTATGCATTCGGAAGATAAATTACCGCTGTTGCAACAGTCATTTTCTATGTTGACAGAGAACTTGACGAAAAAAGATAAAGTATCGGTTGTGGTTTATGCCGGTGAGGACAGAGTTATTCTGGAAGGAGTAGACGGAAGTGAACAAACAGAGATTCTGAATGCAATCAATAATCTTGAGGCAAGCGGTTCTACTGCAGGTAGCGCAGGCATTATGACGGCTTATGAAATCGCGGAACAGTATTTTATTGAAGGAGGCAATAATCGAGTTATTCTGGCAACAGACGGAGATTTGAATGTAGGATTGACAACCGTAGAAGAATTGGAAGAACTGATTACCGAGAAAAAAGAGTCGGGTGTTTATTTGTCCGTACTTGGATTCGGAACAGAAAATATCAAGGATAATAAGATGGAAACATTGGCGGATAAAGGCAACGGAAATTATGCTTATATTGATTCTGTAACCGAAGCAAAGAAGGTTTTGGTAGAGGAAATGGGAGCAACTTTAGTAACGGTGGCAGAAGATGTGAAGTTTCAGGTGGAATTCAATCCGGATGTTGTGACAGGCTATCGTCTGATTGGTTATGAGAACAGACAACTGGCAGAGCAGGATTTTTCGGATGACACGAAGGATGCCGGAGAAGTAGGTGCGGGCCATACGGTAACAGTGCTTTATGAAATGATTACTGTAGATAGCGAGACGACATACTCTGGTACTGCCTTAAAATATGCAGAAGGTAAAAAACTTCCGAATGAAGAGTGGTTTACGGTAAATATTCGTTATAAAGAGCCGGGAGCAGAGGAAAGCAAGTTGTCTTCTTATCCGGTAGATAAAAAGGATTATAAAAAGGAAGTAAGTCAGGATATGCAGTTTGCTATGGCAGTTGCAGAGTTTGGTCTGGTAGTAAATGATAGTGACTACAAAGGAGAAGCAAGCATACGAAGCGTGATCGACAGATTGAAGACAATTGATACAAAGTCAGATGAATATAAGGATGAATTTTGCTATTTAGTACGAAGATTAGACAATAATACAAATTAACCATTGCTTTTTGACACACTTTTTCATAGAATATAGGAAGTAATCTATGGAGCATATAGAATGCACAATGTTGAATGTGCAGTAGATTGCGAAATATTTTTTTCGGGAGGGGAGAAAAAGTGGTAAACACAAATGCAGTAGCAGAAGCATTTTTAGCATCTGTAGGTCTTGGAACTTGGCTTATTTGTCTGGTAATCAGTATTGCTACGTTAGTTGGAATGTGGAAGGTTTTCGAGAAAGCAGGAAAACCGGGATGGGCAATTTTTATTCCATTCTATAATACATACTGTTTATATCAGATGAGCTTTGGTAACGGTTGGTTATTCCTGTTATTGTTTGTGCCATGTGTAAACGTTGTTATTCAGATTATGATGTACTTCAAACTGGCAAAAGCATTTGGCAAGGATATTGCTTACGGATTTGGTTTGTTATTCTTAAATGCCATTTTTATGATGATTCTTGGATTTGGCGATGCGGAATATATCGGACCACAGTAGCTTGGTGAAATGGAAAGAGTTCGCTTGTGTAAAAGAGTTCGCAAGCGGACTTTTTGTTGTATAGGAAAGTTCTATGAACTTACCTATACAACAAAAAACGCTCCGCTAAGGATGAGCACTCGCACGAAAAGGATATGTCAGCAAAGCTGACCGTGCTCGGCTCGCAAAGTGGAGCAAGTCCCTCATGAATGAGGGATTTAGGGAGTTGAAGTGGACTTGTCCACTTTGTTATTCAGTAATAGAAAAGTGCTTGTAGGTGGCAGGAAAGCGAGAGAAGATGGCAAATATTATTAATGATGAAACAATAGAATATGTCGGTATTCTGGCGAAGCTTGAACTTTCAGACGAAGAGAAGGAACAGGCCAAAAGGGATATGGGAAGAATGCTTGATTATATTGATAAATTGGGTGAACTTGATACCGAAGGTGTAGAACCTATGTCACATATATTTCCGATGCAGAATGTTTTTCGAGAAGATGGCATAACAAACACTGACACAAGGGGAGAGTTGCTTGCGAATGCACCGGAAGAAAAAGATGGAATGTTTGCGGTTCCGCGTACTTTTGAATAAGGAGGCAGATAAATGAGTCTACTGGATATGACGGCGGTAGAGCTTGCCGCAGCAATCAAAGAAGGAAAAACGACAGCAGTAGAGGCGACTCGTGAGGTGCTTGCGCAGATAGAGGCGAAGGAAGAACTTTATAACTGCTATGTAACATGGGATAAAGATGCAGCATTGGCACAGGCGGAAGCGGTACAGGTGGGGATTGAAGCAGGAGAACTCAATGGACCGCTTGCCGGAGTTCCTGTGGCAATCAAAGACAATATGTGTACAAAAGGCATGTTAACAACCTGCGCTTCCAAAATACTTGGCAATTTTATACCGACTTTTTCCGCGGAGGCTGTATTAAACTTACAGAGAGAGGGAGCAATTATTCTTGGCAAAACGAATATGGATGAATTTGCAATGGGTTCTACTACGGAAACATCTGCGTTCGGTGTGACGAAAAACCCGTGGAATCCGGAATGTGTGCCGGGTGGTTCTTCCGGTGGTTCCGCAGCGGCAGTCGCAGCAGAAGAATGTTTCTATGCACTTGGTTCTGATACAGGCGGTTCCATCAGGCAGCCAGCATCCTTCTGTGGTGTCGTTGGTATGAAACCGACCTATGGAACCGTGTCACGATACGGCTTAATCGCATATGGTTCTTCTTTAGACCAGATTGGGCCGCTTGCGAAAGATGTAACCGACTGCGCAACCATTCTGGAAGTGATTTCTTCTCATGATACCAAAGATTCCACATCCGTAGAAAGAGAAGACACTGATTTTACGAAAGCATTGGTAGAGGATGTCAAAGGTATACGCATCGGCATTCCAAATGATTATTTTAATGAAGGTCTGGATGACGAGGTGAAAAATGCTGTATTACAGGCTGCCAAAGTATTGGAAGAAAAGGGTGCCACTATGGGACACTTTGATTTGGGTTTGGTAGACTATGCAATTCCGGCGTATTATACCATTGCAGCGGCAGAAGCAAGCTCTAACTTAGAGCGATTTGACGGCATCAAGTACGGTTACCGTACTCCGGACTATGCCGGTCTTCATAATATGTACAAAAAAACTCGTTCCGAAGGCTTTGGCGAAGAAGTGAAACGTCGTATTATGCTTGGTTCTTTTGTATTAAGTTCCGGTTATTATGATGCTTATTATTTAAAGGCACTGAAAGTAAAAACGTTGATTAAGAAAGCTTTTGATGAAGCATTTGCAAAATATGATGTGATTTTAGGTCCGGTAGCACCAACAACAGCACCGAAGCTTGGAGAGAGTCTTGTAGATCCGCTGCAGATGTATTTAGGCGATATTTATACGATTGCAGTGAATTTAGCAGGTCTTCCGGGAATCAGTATTCCATGTGGCAGAGACAGCAAAGGTCTTCCCATTGGATTACAGCTTATCGGTGACTGTTTTCAAGAGAAAAAGCTGATTCAGTCAGCTTATACTTACGAAAAAGCGAGGGGGAAATTCCCTACGCCGGCAAAGGAGGTGCGCTAAGATGGCAAAAGAATATGAAACTGTCATTGGTCTGGAAGTTCATGTAGAGCTTGCGACCAAGACCAAAATTTTTTGTGGTTGTTCTACTGCTTTTGGCGCAGCACCGAATACACAGACTTGTCCTGTTTGTACCGGTATGCCGGGAGCCTTGCCTGTACTTAATAAACAGGTATTGGAATATGCGATTGCAGTAGGTCTTGCAACGAATTGTGATATTACCAGATACGGCAAGTTTGATAGAAAAAATTATTTTTATCCGGATAATCCGCAGAATTATCAGATTTCTCAGTTATATTTGCCGATTTGCAAAAAAGGCAGTATAGAGATTGAAACGCAAGCAGGTGGAAAGAAAAAGATTGGTATCCACGAAATTCATATGGAAGAAGATGCCGGTAAAATGATTCATGATGCGTGGGAAGAGTGGTCTTTGGTAGATTATAATCGCTCCGGTGTACCGCTTATTGAAATTGTTTCCGAGCCGGATATGCGCAGCGCAGAAGAGGTGATTGCATACCTCGAGAAGCTTCGTTTGGTTATTCAGTATCTTGGAGCATCGGACTGCAAATTGCAGGAAGGTTCTATGAGAGCAGACGTTAACCTTTCCATCAGAGAAGTAGGTGCAACAGAGCTTGGAACCCGAACAGAAATGAAAAATTTAAACTCTTTTAAAGCAATTGCCAGAGCAATTGAAGGAGAGCGTGCGCGACAGATTGATTTAATTGAAGAAGGAAAAGCAGTTGTACTGGAAACCAGAAGATGGGATGATGCGAAAGGAGAGTCCTATTCGATGCGTAGCAAAGAAGATGCGCAGGACTACCGATATTTTCCGGACCCTGATCTTGTTCCAATCGTAGTAAGTGATGCAATGTTAGAAGAAATTAAAGCAAAACAGCCGGAGTTCCGCACGGAAAAAATGGCTCGTTACAAAGAAGAATATGATATACCGGATTATGATATTGATATCATTACAAGTTCAAAGCATATGGCAGATTTATTTGAAGCAACCGTTGCTATCTGCAATCAACCGAAAAAAGTATCAAACTGGTTGATGGGTGAAACCATGCGATTGATGAATGAAAAAGAAATAGAACCACAGGATTTATCTTTTTCGCCCGAAAATCTTGCGAAGCTGATTGCGCTCGTGGATAGTAAGGCGATTAACAGTTCGGTTGCCAAAGAAGTTTTCGAGGTAATGTTTACGCAGGATATAGACCCGAATGAATATGTAGAAGAGAATGGTTTGCAAACAATCAATGATGAAGGCGCGCTTCGTAAAACCATTGAAGAAGTGATTACAAACAATCCACAGTCTGTAAAAGACTATCATAATGGTAAAGAAAAAGCCATTGGTTTCCTTGTGGGACAGACCATGAAAGCTATGAAAGGAAAGGCCGATCCCGGAATGATAAATCGGATTTTAAAAGAGCTCATATAAGAGCTCTTTATTGCTCTTCCATAAAGGTTAAAAACTTCAATACTGTATCCAATTTGGTGGAAGTTACCGGAATACCAAGGATTGCTTCGGAAGGGTATCCTTGATAAGTTGTTTGTGCTTCTGCCAAATAATCGTAACAACCGGCATCCATTATTTTATTTCCTTTGGATAAAATGATGCCCACAGGAACCGGATTTTCCATAGTGGATGGGTCCCGATGATTGATAACCAAATCGGCAGGGTTTTCTAATTCGGATTCCGTATAAAAGGTATCATCGTCACCGGTATCTACTGTTGCCATATCTGTATAGTACAGACAGTCCTCGTATTTTGCGAAGACATCTTCCGGAAGTACTTCTTCTAAATTCACGAAGTATTCATATTGTGCATAGTTTTCAAAGGTTTCGGTATCTGCTACAATAACGTCTATAATACCTGTTTGCAGCATAGCGAGCATTTTCTCGGTATTAGACATAGAATATTGGCTGGAGTCGTCATCGGTGAGCATAATAGAGGTATCAATGTATGCCTGATATTCTTCTGTATCAATATCAGCATATTCCTCAAATTCAGGGCCCCACTGATTTTCTTCCAGATTGGAGTAATCCGCATTGATAATAGAAGCGTAGAAAGCATAATCCTTGTTCGTAATAAATTGATGAATAAACATACCAACAATTGTGATAACGGCAACTACGACAATCGTATGTACCTTATAATAATACCAGAAATAAGATAACTTTCCTTTCGTTGACATATCCTTAGTTTTCTGTTGTTGTTCTTTTATTTCCTCGTGAATTGATGAATGAACTGACATGCTTCTCCTCCTGTTTACTCCAAAATATTTCTCAAAAAGTATCATACTTTTTTGTGCATATGATGTCAATGAAGTAGCAATGTAATATTTGTGAAAAAAGAATAAAAAAGAATAAATTTTACATTCCCTTGAAACTTTTTGAAAATTGTTATATGATATTTGCATATATACGCTTTCGATGTAGGGAACGTTGTTTCGGGGGAGCATGTGAGCGGACGGAGGAAGAAGATAATTATGGTTAGTGAAACTTATGTAGAATGTCTTATTGCAAGAAAACCTTCATTTGCAATACGTTTATTGAAAACGATACTGATTATGCTTACGGTTTGTTTCGTGTTGATAGGTATTGTTTTCACACCGGTACTTTTGTTTGCAATTGTAACCGGAATTGGTGCTTATTTTGCATATATGAATGCAGACATTGAATATGAGTATCTGTATCTTGATAAAGAAATTTCAATTGATAAAGTAATGGCAAAAAGCAAGAGAAAAAAAGCAGCAACCTATGATATTAATCATATGGAGATTTTGGCACCGGTTAATTCGCACAGATTGGATTCTTATAAGAATCGCAACGGGAAAACGGCAGATTACAGTTCAGGAATCGTGGAACAACCGGATAGAAGATATATGATGGTTTTAGACGGTGATGTGAAAGTTATCTTAGAGCCGAATGAAGAAATGATTAAGGCAATCCAGACAATTGCACCACGCAAAGTCTTTATGGACTAATTTTGTACAAGTTTTTTGAAAAAGTATACTGTCAGTTTTTATAGCTGACAGTACTTTTATATATACTAATATTTTATTCAGGAGGAGAGAGAAATGGGTCAGATTATTGGCGAAGGCATTACTTTTGACGATGTGCTCTTAGTACCGAGCTATTCACAGGTAATTCCGAATCAGGTAGACTTAACAACATGGCTTACAAAGAAAATTAAACTGAACATTCCTATGATGAGTGCTGGTATGGATACGGTTACAGAGCACAGGATGGCAATCGCAATGGCAAGACAGGGCGGTATTGGTATTATCCACAAAAATATGTCTATTGAGGCACAGGCAGAAGAAGTAGATAAAGTAAAACGTTCTGAAAACGGTGTCATTACGGATCCGTTTTCTTTAACTCCAGATCACACATTGGCAGATGCAGATGCACTTATGGCCAAATTCAGAATTTCCGGCGTGCCAATTACAGAAGGCAGAAAATTAGTCGGAATCATTACAAATCGTGACTTAAAGTTTGAAACAGATTTCACCAAGAAAATTAAAGAATCCATGACTTCTGAAGGTTTAATCACTGCAAAAGCGGGGATTACTTTAGAAGAAGCAAAACAGATTCTTGCAAAAGCAAGAAAAGAAAAATTACCGATTGTGGATGATGATTATAATCTTGTTGGTCTTATTACCATCAAAGATATCGAGAAAACAATTAAATATCCTTTAGCAGCAAAAGATGAGCAAGGAAGACTTTTGTGCGGTGCAGCAGTAGGTATTACAGCAAACGTATTAGACAGAGTGGCAGCACTTGTTGATGCGAAGGTTGACGTTATCGTTCTTGATTCCGCGCACGGACATTCTGAGAACGTACTTCGTTGTATTCGTATGATTAAAGAGAATTATCCGGATGTTCAGGTTATTGCCGGAAACGTAGCAACCGGTGAAGGTGCCAAAGCGTTAATTGAAGCTGGCGCAGATGCGGTTAAAGTAGGTATCGGACCTGGTTCTATCTGTACTACTCGTGTTGTTGCAGGTATCGGTGTACCACAGATTAGTGCTATCATGAATGCTTATGAAGTTGCGAAAGAATATGGTATTCCGATTATTGCAGATGGTGGTATCAAGTATTCCGGAGATATGACAAAAGCTATCGCAGCAGGCGGTAATGTTTGTATGATGGGTAGCATCTTTGCAGGATGTGACGAAAGTCCGGGAACTTTTGAATTATATCAGGGAAGAAAATATAAAGTATACCGTGGTATGGGTTCTATCGCAGCAATGGAAAACGGTAGTAAAGATCGTTATTTCCAGACGGATGCGAAGAAACTTGTACCGGAAGGTGTAGAAGGACGAGTTGCTTACAAAGGAACTGTTGAAGATACGGTATTCCAGTTAATGGGTGGTCTTCGTTCCGGTATGGGATATTGTGGAACACAGACAATTGAAGAATTGAAGCAGAACGGAAAATTTGTGAAAATTTCTGCTGCTTCCTTAAAGGAAAGTCATCCGCATGATATTCATATTACAAAAGAGGCACCGAACTATAGCGTAGATGAGTAAGAGAATGATGAAGTAATATAATTGTGTTGGAGTGGGAATATGGTAAAAGACGGGATTGAAAACGAAATTTCCTATCAGCGTGTCGTAGATTATAGCAGATTACAGCTTTTTCAAGACAAGTTTTGTGCAACCGCAGGTATGTGTGCCTATTGTGTAGACAGTACAGGAACAAGCATTACGCAGATGTCAGGTAATGTGCAGGATATAGAGCGTATGAAAGAAATTGTATCTGAGAGACAATTTCAGGCTTTGTTTCACAGAGTGGCTGACGATGCATTAGAAGAACAGGCGGTTGAGAATACCGCAATACCGAACATAAAATATGCAGCAATTGCTATTAAGGATAGTGGTAAAACCATCCTTACATGGCTTTTGAGTGGTGCATTGACGGATGCGGATGATGCAGAATATTTAGAAGCACCCTTGAAGGATTTTTCCTGTATGCTTTCAACGGAACAATTCTATAATGCAATGGACTTGTTGCGAGAAGGAACCAGAGAGATTATCAGCAATAAAATTTCAGTAGCAAGTGCCGAAGAAGAAAGCAGGAGAAGTGAATTTTCCAAAGGCGAAATGGAAGCGGTTTTGCGAAGAACAGAAGCTATGACAGAAGTGGTTCAGTTTTTGGACCATGATGAATCGATAGAAAGCGTTTTAGATCAGATTTTACAAGTAATTGGTTCCTATCTGAATATCAGCAGTACTTATTTATATCGAATCAATAAACAGGACGAGCAGTTGGTAGACATCATAGCGCAATGGCAGAATGACGGCATGGTATCTTTTTACGACCAGACCAGAAATCAGTCGCGTGCGTCTTATCTTTATCATGAGAAACCGCTCGTGATTTCTTCGGGTAATTTGCCGGAAGCATATCGTGAAGAGATGAAAGAAGCGGAAATTCTGGCATTGGTTGCGATACCGATTTATCTGAAAGATAGAATCAGTATGTATGTATGCTTTGAGGAAAAGACAAGACTGCATGTCTGGACGATTGAAGAGATTAAGTTTATCAATGATGCTTCCAAAGTTTTACAAAGTATATTACAGCGTCGTATTCATAAAAATTCTCTTGCAAGTTCCTATGCATCATTAGAAGCAGTGCTTGATAATGTGGGAAATTCCATTTATGTAAGAGATAAGCAAAGCGACAGAATTTTGTTCGTGAATCGAAGTCTGCGAAGTAGCCTTCGTATGGAACTTGAGCGAGATTTATTGAAAGAGATTTTTGAAAGTAAAATACCGGATAAAGCAACAAAAGGAAGCATTGAAGTTCATTATGAAGATTTGGAACACTGGTATGAATTGTATTACACGAATATTGCATGGGTAGACGGAAGGGAAGCGCTTCTTTGCTCTATTCATGAAATAACTGAGAAAAAATTATACCAGCGTAAAATAGAGCAGCAGGCTTATACAGATTTCCTGACAGGATTGTATAACCGAATGTGCTGTGAAAGAGATTTGGCGAAATATATTGATACAGCGAAGAATACAGGGCGGGAAGGAACACTTCTTTATCTGGATTTGGATGATTTCAAGCATATCAATGATGGTTTGGGTCATCAGTATGGGGATGTATTGTTAAAAGCCATTTCACACAGTTTGCAGAGAATTCATGGAATAGAGAATACCTGCTATCGTATGGGTGGCGATGAATTTGTTATTATTATTCCACCGAGTAAAGCAGTGGATTTTGAATCTGTTATTGAAGGAATTAAAGAAATATTCAGTAAACCGTGGTTTTTAAAAGATGCGGATTATTATTGTACTATGAGTATGGGGTATGTTCATTTTCCGACGGAAGGCGAGGCAGTACAGGATTTAATTAAAAAAGCAGATATTGCCATGTATGAAGCCAAGAAATCCGGTAAGAACAGGGTTGCAGCATATACCAGCGGTACGGATTCTGCATCCAACAAACGTCTGGATATGGAAAAAAATATGCGTGATGCAACACTGGATGGTTATAAAGAATTCGAGGTTTATTATCAACCGGTTATCGACATCCAGACACCGGATAATGTTTGTACCGGAGCGGAAGCGTTGATTCGTTGGAATAGTAGTGAACTCGGATTTATTTCTCCGGCAGATTTTATTCCGTTAGCAGAATATCTGGGACTGATTAACCCGATTGGAAATCATGTTTTGAGGCAGGCGTGTAAGGCATGTAAAAGATGGAATGATTGGGGACATCCCGAGTATAAAGTGAATGTTAATCTTTCCGTCGTGCAGTTATTGCAGACGGATATTGTTGAAATTGTTGCAAGAACACTGGAAGAAACGGGAGTGAATCCACGGAATCTGACGTTAGAAGTAACCGAAAGTCTTGCAATCAATGATATGGACAGAATGAAAGAAATTCTGAGCAGCATTAAAAAGCTTGGGGTCAGAATTGCGTTGGATGATTTTGGAACCGGTTATTCTTCTTTGAATCATATCAGAGAAATACCGTTCGATGTCATTAAGGTTGACCAGAGCTTTGTTAGAGATTTGGATACGGATTCTTATTCGCAGGCTTTTATTCGTATGGTATCTGACTTGGCAGATACGATTGGTGTGAAAATTTGTGTGGAAGGAATCGAGAAGGAAGAACAATATAAAATATTGGAAGGCATGAAAGTAAGATTGATTCAGGGCTTCTATTTTGACAGACCAATGCCGCAGGCGGCATTTGAAGAGAAATATGTTACGAAACCAAGGAAAAAGAGAGGATAATACAATGGAAAAAGTATCATTAGCAAAAGAATTATCTGCCACAACCTATCCGGGTAGAGGAATTGTAATCGGTAAAACAGCAGATGGAAAACATGCAGTTACTGCTTATTTTATCATGGGAAGAAGCGAAAACAGCAGAAACCGTGTTTTTGTAACAGAAGGGGAAGGAATCAGAACACAGGCATATGACCCTTCCAAACTGGAAGATCCAAGCTTAATTATTTATGCACCGGTAAGAGTATTAGGAAATAAAACAATTGTGACAAACGGTGACCAGACAGATACCATTTACGAACTTATGGACAAGCAGCAGACTTTTGAGCAGGCGCTCAGAACCAGAGAGTTCGAGCCGGATGCACCGAATTATACACCTCGTATTTCCGGTATTATGCACGTAGAAAATGGCTCTTATAACTATGCTATGTCTATTTTGAAGAGCAATAATGGTGATCCGTCTTCCTGTAATCGTTATACTTTTGCTTATGAAAATCCGAAAGCAGGTGAAGGTCGTTTTATCCATACTTACATGGGTGACGGCAATCCATTGCCAAGCTTTGAAGGAGAACCAACTGTGGTTGATATCGAAGGTGATATTGACAGTTTCACAAATATGGTATGGGAAAATCTGAATGAAGATAATAAAGTTTCTCTTTTCGTAAGATATATTGATATTGAAACTGGAAAATATGAAACACGTATTGTTAATAAAAACAAATAAAAAGAGGAAAAGGTTGAATAGAAATGAACGAATTAGAATTGAAATATGGCTGTAACCCGAATCAAAAGCCATCTAAGATTTTTATGGCAGATGGCAGCGAATTACCTATCACTGTTTTAAATGGAAAACCGGGTTATATTAACTTCTTAGATGCTTTTAATGGCTGGCAGCTTGTGAAAGAATTGAAAGAGGCAACCGGACTTCCGGCAGCGACATCTTTTAAACACGTATCTCCGGCAGGTGCAGCAGTAGGTCTTCCACTCAACGATGTAGAGAAGAAAATTTACTGGGTAGACGATTTGGATATTGAGTTTACACCACTTGCGAATGCTTATGCAAGAGCGCGTGGCGCAGACAGAATGTCTTCTTTCGGTGATTTCATTTCTTTATCTGATGTATGTGATGTAGCAACAGCTACTATCATCAAAAGAGAAGTGTCCGATGGTGTTATTGCACCGGGATATGAACCGGAAGCATTGGAAATTCTGAAAGCGAAGAAAAAAGGTAACTACAATGTTATCCAGATTGACCCATCCTATATTCCGGCTCCGACAGAAGTAAAACAGGTATACGGTATCAGCTTTGAACAGGGTAGAAATGAATTGAAGATTGATGACGAGTTTTTCAACAATATCGTAACAGATAACAAAGAGCTTACTGAGCAGGCTAAGATTGATTTAGCAATCGCTATGATTACATTGAAATATACACAGTCCAATTCCGTATGCTACGTTAAAGGTGGACAGGCAATTGGTATCGGTGCAGGACAGCAGTCCAGAATTCACTGTACAAGACTTGCAGGCTCCAAAGCAGACAATTGGTTCCTTCGTCAGTCTCCAAAGGTATTGGGACTTCAGTTTGTAGACGGCATTGGTCGTGCAGACAGAGATAATTCCATTGATTTATACATAGGCGATGATTATATGGATGTTCTTGCAGAGGGAGCATGGCAGAAAATATTCAAAGTAAAACCGGAAGTATTTACAAGAGAAGAGAAGAGAGCATGGTTAGACCAGATGAGCGATGTAGCACTTGGTTCTGATGCGTTCTTCCCATTCGGTGACAACATTGAGCGTGCTCATAAGAGCGGTGTAAAATATGTTGCACAGCCGGGCGGTTCTGTCAGAGATGACAACGTAATCGATACATGTAACAAATATGGTATGACAATGTGTTTCACAGGAATCAGATTGTTCCACCACTAATCAAAAGCGAGAATAAAAAGGCGCAAGCGTAAGGCTTGCGTCTTTTTGCGCTAGGAAAGTGATTAGCAGCCTGATTTTTGTAATGCAAAAAAGATGGATATATGATGCAAAAATGATACAAAAATGATGAAAGTTTGATGCAATGAAAGGATAAGATACTCCTATAAAAACAAAGTGTTTCGAATAGGGCGAGACAAATACGATTACGAAAAAGGAGTATATATCATGAAGAGACAAAGAATTACAAAAAGTATCGGTATCATGCTATTAGCGATGGCACTAGCGGGATGTGGAAATACGAAAGAAACCAGAGAGGATGTCAGCAACGTAGATGTCAATGGGAAAGTTTGTGGTGGAAATTTGTCAGGCTTGACGCTAGAAGCAACAGAATTACAAAGTGTACAAGGGGTATCGGAGATTGTAGAAAATGTATTGTCCAATCAGTCGGGAGAAATATATGTGACAGAGAATCAGGAGACCGTAATAGATAAAAGTACTATAAACAATTCCGTAGATGGAAGAGAACTCCCGATTTACTGCGTGGATACGGAAGAAAAGAAGGTAGCACTCAGCTTTGATGCTGCTTGGGGAAATGAAGATACGAAGGAGATTTTGGATATTTTGAAGAAACATAATACTCATGTAACTTTTTTTATGACAGGGGAATGGGTGGAAAATTATCCGGAGGATGTAAAAGCAATTCTGGCAGCAGGGCATGATTTGGGAAATCATAGTGAAAACCATCTCAACATGAGCCAGATATCGGATGAAGAGAAAGAAGAGGAATTGATGGCGGTGCATCGCAAAGTACAGGAAATTACCGGTTATGAAATGTTTTTGTTTCGACCGCCATATGGAGATTATGATAATGCAGTAGTTCATGTGGCAAATGATTGTGGCTATTATGCAATTCAATGGGATGTGGACAGCTTGGATTGGGAAAATGAAGGTGTGGATGAAATAATCCAAAATGTAACAGAACACGAGAATCTCGGAAACGGCAGCATTATTTTATGCCATAATGGGGCAGAGTATACCGCGCAGGCTCTAGATCGTTTACTTACGAATTTGGAAGGACAAGGCTATACCATTGTTCCGGTTTCAGAGTTGATTTATAAGGATCATTATTACTTGAATCATGAAGGGAGACAGATAAACATTCATATATGATAAGCAAGATGCAACTTATCGGTTGTATATGCAATTCATGGACTCGTGTATGTACATGAAAAAACGAATGATTTATACTTTTATCGGAGAAGTATTAAAAAAATAAATCACATAAGGGGGATGGATGAGATGAAACATGATAAAAAAGATAGTAATTTCTTTGAGTGTAATACTTAGTATCGTTGCTTTATATATGCTAGGTTCAGGTTTTAGAAGAGATACCAGTGCTTATATCGGAGAGTATTCTGTTTCGGAAGACGAAACCATGATGAATGTAGAGGTGGGTGTCGGCAGTTCGATTGGAGCTATCAGAAAGGTAGTTATAAATCATGAGACAGACGGTGTCATGTGTCTGGACTTATATTCTGCTTTTGGTGGTCTTAATGGATCAATAGGTGCTAAGAGTAGCTATCAAATTCCGGTGTCTGAAGACACACATACCATATGTGTTTATCAGGGGAATGGAAGGTATGAAAGTGTATTAGTAAAAGATGAGAATGGGAATTGGGTCAGATTAGATTTTGACGAAAGAAAAGAATATAACTAAAGATGATATTGTGGTAAAGGAGAAAATGAAATGAAAGAAGCTAATGATATACTTGTTCAAAACGAAAGACAAGCAAATAAAGCAGTTGCGAAAGTGATGCGGATAACATTTGTCATATTTACCTTAGTGTATTTGCTGAATATTCTTGGAATATTCACAATCGATATGAAGATAATGACGATTGCTTTTGTAATAGGGTCTGTGTTTTTATGGTGTCCGACTTTACTTGTAAATGTAGGAAAAGCGCAAAGTTCGTGGGTGAAATATGCATTGACTTTTTGTGCGATTGCATTTGTTACCATTATTACGCTTACTTTGACTTACCATGTAGTTGTTTTGTATGTCTATGCAATAGCAATAGCAGGGCTGTATTTTTCCAAAAGACTGAATATTATTACCACAATTTTTTCAGTAATTGGTGTTTCCGTTGGACAATGGTTGGCATTTGTTTTGAATACATTACCGGATGATAATTTTTCTACTTTATATAAACTGGTTATTTTTGGTATTGTACCAAGAGCGTTGGTACTTATTGCAGTTGCAGCAATTTTCACAATGCTCTGTGAACGAACAGCGGGTCTTCTTGAGAATCTTACCGGAGTGGCCAAAGAACAGAAAACAACAATGGAGCATATGGGACAGATTCAGGAAAAATCTACTGAGACGGCAGAAGAACTGCTGTCTATGGTGGAGGAATTATCAGAGATTTCGTCTGTTTCTATGGCAGCGAATGAACAGATTACAGAAGAAATAGAAGGTATGTTACAGGGATTAGGTGAAAGTACTGATGAAATTAGAGGGGTAAATGAACGTATACAAGATATCTCCATACAATTAGGAGAACTTAGTAATATGAATGAAAAGGTTGCTGAATTAGCACAGCAAGTTGAGGAAAAGACGCAAGAAAATCAGAATAGTATGAATTTTGCAGTGAATAGTATGGAGCAGATTCATGAAAGTACCAATGAGTGCAAGGCTGTTATCCAGAATTTAGGCGAAGAATCGAAGGTGGTTCTTGGAATCGTACGTTCCATTACCGGAATATCCGGTCAGACAAATATTCTGGCACTTAATGCTACGATTGAAGCAGCAAGAGCGGGTGAACATGGAAGAGGATTTGCAGTAGTTGCAGGAGAAATTCAAAGATTATCGGAACAGACCAAGGAAGCGGTTGGAAATATTGGACAAATCGTAAATGAAGTAGTTCATAATACAGAGAAAGCAGTAACTGCTATGGAGCAAAGTGCAGAATTAACGAAAACAGGTATGGTAACTATTCAAGAGGCGGGTGAATCGGCAGCAACCATTACGATTGCTAATAAGGAAATGGCAGATCAGATTATGGAAATGGAGAAAACTGCTGAAAGTGTAAGACAAAAGAGCAACGAAGTGGCAAAAAGCATGGAACAGGTTAATCATAACACGCAGATGAATTATGATGCCATGGAACATGTAACCGGAGCAACACAAGAGAATAGTGCCGGAATGGAAGAAATTGGCACAATGGTAGAGCGGATTAAGGATTTAGCCGAGGAATTAAATCAGGTGACAAGCGAGGAATAATAGAAAGATATAATGAACAATAAGGCGGCGCTCAAGAAGGAAGGTGCAAACTAAAAGAGTAACATAACGAATTTGTAGAATAAAAACGACGAATCTGCCGGAAAACGACAACATAAAATTGACGATTTTGGTTAAATATAATAAAATAAAAACAACGATTTTGTGGAAGGGCAGGAAATATATATGTTTCAGAGAAAGATATATAGTAAGGTTTTGGAATGGAAGCAAGAGTCCGATGGTAAGACTGCGCTTTTGATTGAGGGAGCAAGACGAGTTGGAAAATCAACTGTGGCAGAAGCTTTTGCGAAGCAAGAGTATAAGAGCTATATACTGATAGATTTTTCTAAAGCATCAAAAGAGGTGCGAGAGCTGTTTGATGACATTTCGGATTTAGATTATATTTTCCTAAGATTACAGTTGATATATAAAACGGATTTACATGAAAGAGATTCCGTAATTATTTTTGATGAGGTGCAGTTATGCCCTAAAGCACGTCAGGCAATCAAGCATCTGGTTAAGGATCATAGATATGATTATATTGAAACGGGTTCCTTGATTTCTATACAAAAAAATATTAAGGATATTCTGATTCCAAGTGAGGAACGCAGGATAAGTATGTTTCCTATGGATTTTGAAGAATTTTTGTGGGCAACAGGTGATACTACTACATCAAAACTTTTGACCAATGTTTTTGAGAAAAAAATTCCTTTGGGGGATGCAGTGCATCGAAAGCTTATGAGGGATTTCAGACTATATATGCTGGTTGGAGGCATGCCGCAGGCAGTTGAGTTGTATCTTGAGGCAAATAACTTTAGGAAAGTTGATGAAGTTAAAAGAGATATATTAAAGCTGTACGAGGATGATTTTCGAAAAATAGATACTTCCGGAAGAATGTCCATGTTATTCGATGCAATACCGGCTCAGCTTAATACTAACGCATCACGTTATCAGGTATCCAGTGTTTTAAGCGGGGAAAGGGCAGAAACTGTTCTGGAATTAATTGCAGATATGGTAGATTCGAGAACGGTTCAGATTGCATATCATGCCAATGATCCCAATGTTGGGCTTGCTAATGCCAAGGACCTGAGACGATTTAAATTATTCTTGGCAGACACAGGATTGCTGACCACATTTATTTTTAAAGATAAAGATTTTACAGAGAATATCATTTATGAAAAGTTATTGAGTGATAAGCTTAGTGTTAATTATGGATATGTTTATGAAAACGTTGTAGCACAGATGTTAGTTGCAAATGGACATGCGCTATATTACTATACTTTTTTGAATGAGAAGACAAAGCATAATTATGAAATTGACTTTTTGCTTTCTAAGAAAAATAAAATATGTCCAATAGAAGTCAAATCATCTGGATATAACACACATAAGTCCTTGGATGCTTTTTCAGAGAAGTATTCCGACCGTATACTAGAAAAATATCTGGTGTACACGAAGGATTTGAAAAAAGATTCGGATATTTTGATGTTGCCGATATACATGCTTCTGTTTTTGAAGTGATTTGGGAATTCACAGTGAAAACCCCAAGTCAGTCTGGAATTTTAAATGGTGATTGCAAAGGAGAATGTTGGTTCAGCGACGATAATATGCTGGGAGTAACATACTCATATGCAGTAGGAGGTTGCAAGACCAATTGTTATATTTATTTCAAAATAAAAAAATTGAGCATGAATTAGAATATTCCTATGAAATATATGAGAATACGAATGTGGAAATTGCTGTGCCAAGTGGATATCGAATTGAGCCTGTAACAGAACTGACATTGAATATCTTTCATAGCAGTAAAGGATAAAGAAATCGTAGGAATTATTTTTGGCTCGGGAAGATATGAAAAATACATACCGATTGACGTTGAAGTTTTAGAAGGGCATCGAAAAAGAGGAGTTGCAAAAGCGCTTGCCTGTGCTTTTGTAAAACATTGCATGGAATGTGATTTGGTGCCTCATTGGGATTGTGTAGAATCAAATAAGGGTTCTATTTGTTTAGCAGAAAGTGTAGGATTCATAAAAATTAAGGAAAGACCCTTTTATTGGTTTGATATTTAGTGGTTGGCTTGAATTCCAATTTGTCGAGTTAGTTGAAGTTGATGTGTTGCCAGAGTGGAAAATATGTAAAATTTCCGACTATGAAAAGATAAATACAATTTAGTCGGGCAGAAAGCAAGAGAAGAGCCCTACTAAAGAAGAAAAGACGAGATTTAAGTCGGGCAGAAAGCAAGAGTAGCACCCTACTAAAGAAGAAAAAAGCACGTTTGGTCGGGGTGTAATGAATATGTCGACAACTTTTAATTTGGCGGTGAGGAAAATGAACTATATAAGACAAGCAAGATGTGAAGATATAGAGAGGATTGCGGAAATTTTAGTGTTCAATTATAGATTAAATTTCTATCCAATATTTCGAGATGACAGCTTCTATTTTGAAGAACTTAAGATTTCTAAGCAAATTGCTAACTATGTGAATGATTTGGACAGCATTTGGGTTTATGATGATGGTGTTATAAAAGGATTTATTCAAATAGAAAAGGAAGAAGTAAAAAAATTGTTTGTAGAGCCTGCTCTTCAAGGAAAGTCTATTGGAGCTGAATTGTTGGAATATGCGATAGCCGAAAAGAATGTCAATTTTTTGTGGGCTTTAGAGAAAAATACAAAAGCAATAGCATTTTACAAGCGACACGGTTTTGACATAACAAATGAAAAGAAATATGAGGAAGATACAACCGAGTTTCTTGTTCGTATGGAACGATAAATTCAATTGTATATATAAATAATGGAGTGAGAATTTTAATTCTTGTTCCTTTGTTTATTTTCTTTACTTTTGTATCAAATGGCAACAGCATTCTCTGTCATAACGGAGCGGAATATACAGCACAGACCCTTGACAGTCTGCTTACCAATTCATAGAAAAATGTATGTACATGAAAAAAACGGATGGTGTATACTTTTGTTAGAAAAGAAGATTTTAGTTTAAAAAGTCTAAGGGAGAGTATTCTGTTTTGAAAGATGGCACAATGGTAGAGCGGATTAAGGATTTAGCCGAGGAATTAAATCAGATGACAAGCGAGGAAAGCTAGGGAAAGAGAAAAGTACTTAAGGAGATTGTGAAATGGAAAAGTTAAGGGAAGGAAAATTGAGTCGGCTATACTATTGGATTTTTATGTTGGTTATTATGCTGATTGCAGTGTTTTTATTATTGGTGCCGCCAGCTATGATTGATGAATTGCTGCATTTTTACCGGATTTGTTAACTGCACTTGTAGGATTGATATTTCTAATTGTTGTCGGTGTGTGGAAAAGTGAAGAACCATTTATAGTCGAGCACAATGATATAACAGAAGATACACAGTAAAAAAACGCCAGAGAAGCAAATTCTCTGGCATTTTTTGTAATATTTGTATGCAGTAAATTAGTATTTCATAGCTTCTTCTTCGCCATTTAATACACGAAGACCACCCTGAACAAGTGCAAGCAATTCATCTTCACCAGGATAGATTGTCATTGGGGCAATCCAGCCGGCTCTTTCTTTCAGACCTGCAACAACAACTTTATCATAAGCGATACCGCCTGTTACGATAATCTGGTCAACTTTTCCATTTAAGACACAAGCCATAGAACCGATATCTTTTGCAACCTGAGTGATGAAAGCTTCGCGGATTTCAGCGGCTTTTGTATCGCCGTTATTTACCATTTTTTCAACATCTCTCATGTCGTTTGTTCCGCAGTATGCATTGAAACCACCATTACCAACAATTTTTTTGTAAATTTCTTTCTCTGTGTACTGACCGGAGAAACACATTTTGATAAGGGCACCGCTTGGAACTGCACCGGCTCTTTCAGGAGAAAAAGCACCGTCACCATCTAAAGCGTTGAATACGTCAACAACTTTACCGAGTTTGTGAGCACCAACGGAAACACCACCACCCATGTGAACAACAACCAGATTTAAGGAATCATAAGCTTTTCCCACTTCTTTTGCATAACGTTTAGCAACTGCTTTCTGATTTAATGCGTGGAATACGCTTGTTCTTGGGAGTTCCGGTACACCGGAGTATCTGGAAGTAGGCTCTAATTCGTCTACAACAACTGGGTCAACAATGTAGGAAGGAACACCGATGGAATCAGCGATTTCTCTTGCAAGGATACCGCCTAAGTTAGAAGCGTGCTGTCCCTGTTTACCAATTTTTAAATCTTCTAACAAGTCATCGCTTACCGCATAAGTACCGCCAGGGATAGGTTTCAACATACCACCACGGCCAACTACCATATTTAAGGAGTTGATATCAAAATCTTTTTCATTCAAAAGATTGATGATGATGTTTTTACGGAAATCCTTCTGGTCTACGATAGAAGCGTACTGAGCGATTTCTTCTGTAGAATGTCTTAAGGTTTCTTCAAATAATAAGGTTTCATCTTCAAAAACACCGATTTTGGTGGAAGTTGAACCTGGGTTGATAATTAAACTTTTAACAGCCATAATTTTCTTCCTTTCTTATTTTATTTATCAAAATAGTTTTTATGTGTTAATTACCTGGGGAGAATTGTTAGCAATTCTTTAGAGCCTCGGCTACAACCGCACCAAGAGCAATAGAGTTTACCTTTGTCTCGAAATCATCGGAACGGGAAGTTAAGATAACCGGTGCTTTTGTACCTGTTAAGATATTTCCGTTCTTTACGTTTGCTGTGTGTACAAGACATTTGTACACAAGGTTACCTGCGTGAATGTCAGGGAAAAGAAGAACATCTGCATCACCAACGATTTTTCTGCCTTCTGCACCTTTGTGTTTTGCAGCTTCCGGATCAATAGCAAGGTCTAAGGAAAGAGGACCGTCTACGATACAGCCTGTAATTTTGCCTTCTTCACACATCTGAGTTAATTCCTGAGCTTCTACAGTAACAGGCATTTTCGGGTTAACAACTTCAACTGCTGCAAGCGGAGCAACCTTTGGATTAGGGATGCCGCAAGCGTGGCAGATTTCAACTGTATTTTCAATGATGTGCATTTTGTCTTCCAAAGTAGGGTATGTCATGAAAGCAACATCGGATAAGAATAACAGATGGTCTACGCCTTCAATTTCAAATACACAAACGTGAGATAATGGTTTACCTGTTCTTAAACCAACTTCCTTGTCAAGAACGCTCTTTAAGAAGGATTTTGTATCGATTAACCCTTTCATGTACATATCTGCTTTACCGTTATGTACTAATTCCACTGCTTTTAATGCAGCCGTATATTCATCTTTTTCATCGATGATTTCAAAACCGTTAACATCGATGTTCATAGAAGCTGCAATTTCTTTGATTTTGTCTTCATCACCAACTAAAATAGCTTCTGCGATGTTACGTTCTTTTGCAGCCTGTACGGCTTCTAATACAGCACTGTCCTGAGCAACTGCTACAGCGACTTTTTTCACGCTGCACTCAGATACCTTAGATAATAAGTCATTAAAACTCTTACTCATTTTCTGCACCTCGTACTTATGATTTTTATTTTTAGTATTGTGGAAAAACTTACGTACGTGTTCACTGCGTATGAAATATTTCCGCATTTGTTAAAATAATAACACTTCTAGGAGCAAAAAGCAAATTTTGTAGACGTTTTATTTCATATTTTTTTAAGAAAATATTCGACCCATTTTTGAGATTATGATGAGCCATTTGTGTATTTGGAAGCACAATTGATGAATGCATTTAACTCCGGAGAAATCCATTTGTTTTTATGACATATAAGCTGGGATGAAATAGCATACTTAGTGGAGTAATCAAGGGGGACAAGTTTGCCCTCAGACAATTCTTTTTTTACTGCCATTTCCGGTAAAACGCAAATTCCCAGACCGCTCAAAGTCATTTCTTTTATAACTTGCAGACTGCTGGTTTCTAATACAATATTGGGCTTTATTTCTGCAGATTCTAAATCTTTAATAAAGGCATTGCGATAGCAGCAGCTTTTTCCCGTAAAAATGAATGGTACATTATGAAAGTCGGTAACGGAAAGTCTTTTTTGGGCAGCAAGTGGATTTTGTGGAATTGCATAAAGCCCTATTTTTTCGGAGTGATTTGTAAAATGCTTTATGTATGGATTATTTATGGGGGACTCCAATGCGTAGGCAGCATCAATTTGATTTGCTGTCAGGTAGGGGACGAAGTCGTTTGTATCTATCATTTGTATCAAGATTTCTGTGTCGGGATAGCTTTGTTTGAAATCATTGAGAATCTGAGGGAGGCGATAGATACAGAGTGATTCTGAGGCTGCAATTGTAATTCTTCTTTTGGTGTGTGCAGACATCTGGATAGAAGCCTCGTTTGCGAGCGCTATAATCCCCGCTGCATATGGAACAAGCTCTTTTCCTTTTTCAGTAAGAGTTATTGTGTGACCCAAACGATTAAAGAGCAATACCCCGAATTCGTTTTCCAGTTGTTTAATTTGAGACGTAATATTTGATTGGGCATATCCCAATTCCTCTGCTGTTTTTGTAAAGTTTAATATTCTGCTTAAAGCAAGAAAAGTTTGCAAATTCTTAATTTCCATTTTTTCTCCATGATAAAGTTTAATAATGTTTAATTATCAATATTGTTGATTGAATCAATCAAAACAATCTATTTAGTTATGTTAAAAGTAGTAAATTTGATGGAAGAAGTAAATGCAGTGGAGCAGTTATATGTGTATCAGAAAATTGGTTTTTTGAATCCGCATATGCTGAGTGTTGTGCGGGTTGCGAATCGGACATTGGATTTTCATGTGCATGAAGAATCGGATGAATTGTTTTATGTTCTGGAAGGGCAATTTCATCTGGAAACAGAAGAAGGTTTGCACTTTGTGAAAGCAGGTGAGTTTATTATTGTTCCTAAAGGCACACTACATAGACCGGTTGTAACTGATTTGACAAAGTTTCTGATGATTGAACTTTGCGGAACACTGAACAAAGAAAACAGTGGAGATTTATATGAAGACTAATTTATGTAGATAGGTAGTAGAAACGCAATGAAAATATCCTTCATGTTTTGTTCTTTTAAATGTTACTAGGTAATCAGGGCATACGTTGAAATGGTAAGAGGTTGAATTTGTATACCAAATCTGTTAGAATATAGTTTGGTATTTTTCCGTAAAAGGGAAAGCATGTTAAGGAGAAAATCATGAACGTAGTACAGAAAGTTTTCGGAACACATAGCGAAAGAGAATTAAGAAGAATCGAAGGATTGGTTAATAAAATTGAGTCTTTGAGAGATACCATGATGGCACTCACAGACGAACAACTTAGAGATAAAACTAAGGAATATAAGAAAAGATTACAGGAAGGCGAAACACTGGACGACTTGCTTCCGGAGGCATATGCAACGGTGAGAGAAGCAGCAAGACGAGTGATGAACACAGAACATTATCGCGTACAGTTAATTGGTGGTATTGTTTTGCATCAGGGACGTATTGCAGAAATGAGAACCGGTGAAGGTAAGACACAGACCTGTCTTTTACCGGCTTATTTGAATGCGCTGGAAGGTAAAGGCGTGCATGTTGTTACTGTCAATGATTATCTGGCAAAGCGTGATGCTGAGTGGATGGGACAGGTTCATGAATTTTTAGGTCTGAAGGTTGGTGTTGTTTTGAACAGCATGAAACCGGAAGAGCGTAGAGAAGCATATGGATGTGATATTACCTACGTTACGAATAATGAACTGGGTTTTGATTATTTGCGTGATAATATGGTTATTTATAAAGAGCAGCTTGTACTTCGTGATTTGCATTTTGCAATCATCGATGAGGTTGACTCTGTTCTAATCGACGAAGCAAGAACACCGCTTATTATTTCCGGACAAAGTGGCAAATCTACCAAATTATATGAGGCTTGTGATATTCTTGCCAGACAGATGACTCGTGGTGAGGATATGGAACAGCTTTCCAAAATGGATGCCATTATGGGAATTCAACAGGAAGAAACGGGTGACTTCATTGTAAATGAGAAGGATAAAGTTGTTAATTTAACCGCGCAGGGTGTTTCCAAAGTAGAACGATTCTTCCAGATTGAAAACCTTGCTGACCCAGAAAATTTGGAAATTCAGCATAATATTATTCTTGCTCTTCGTGCACACAATCTGATGTTCCGTGATCAGGATTATGTAGTGAAGGACGATCAGGTTATGATTGTCGATGAGTTTACCGGACGTATTATGCCGGGACGTCGTTATTCTGACGGTTTGCATCAGGCAATTGAAGCAAAAGAGCATGTGAAAGTTAAACGAGAAAGTAAAACACTTGCAAATATTACATTCCAGAACTTCTTTAATAAATTCGAGAAGATTGCCGGTATGACCGGTACTGCTTTGACGGAAGAGAAGGAGTTTCGTGATATTTATGGTATGGATGTTGTGGAAATTCCAACCAACAGACCGGTTGCCAGAATCGACCATCAGGATGCTGTTTACAAAACAAGAAAAGAGAAGCTGAATGCAATTG
This sequence comes from Lachnospiraceae bacterium, assembly GCA_017440375.1. Lineage (GTDB taxonomy): Bacteria > Bacillota > Clostridia > Lachnospirales > Lachnospiraceae > UBA3282. The sequence goes on along the minus strand of JAFSHK010000020.1, from coordinate 19,000 downwards.
TAGAGTCTGTTATAGAAGCGCATGCAAAAGGACAGCCGGTACTTGTCGGTACGATTACGATTGAAGCTTCCGAAGAACTGAGCGCTCTTTTGAAGAAAAGAGGAATCGAGCATAAGGTCTTGAATGCGAAATTCCATGAGTTAGAGGCGGAGATTGTGGCAGATGCCGGTGTTCACGGTGCCGTTACCATTGCAACGAATATGGCTGGTCGTGGTACGGATATTAAGTTGGATGAAGAAGCCAGAGCCGCAGGCGGTTTGAAAATTATCGGTACAGAACGGCATGAATCCAGACGTATTGATAATCAGTTGCGTGGTCGTTCCGGTCGTCAGGGTGATCCGGGTGAATCCAAATTCTATATTTCTCTGGAAGATGATTTGATGAGATTGTTCGGTTCTGAAAGAATGATTGCTATGTTCAATGCACTTGGTATTCCGGAAGGACAAGAAATTGAGCATAAAGCATTGACCAAAGCAATAGAATCCGCGCAGAAGAAGATTGAAAGTAATAACTTCGGTATCAGAAAGAACTTGCTTGAATATGATCAGGTTATGAATGAGCAGAGAGAAATCATTTACGAAGAAAGAAGACGTGTATTAAACGGTGAAAGTATGCGTGATGTAATCTACAAAATGATTACAGACATTACAGAGGAATGTATTGATACTTGTATCAGTGATGATAATGATTTCGAAGAGTGGGATTTCAATGAACTCAATACCTTACTTCTGCCGACGATTCCGCTACAGCCTGTTAATGCGGAGCGTGTTTTAAAACCGAAGAAGAATAGTTTGAAGCAACAGTTAAAAGAAGAAGCTGTTAAATTATATGAGAGCAAAGAAGCTGAGTTCCCGGAAACGGAAGCGATTCGAGAAATTGAACGAGTTATTTTGTTGAAGGTAATTGACAGAAAATGGATGGATCATATCGATGATATGGATCAGTTACGTCAGGGTATCGGCTTACAGGCATATGGACAGAAGAATCCACTTGTTGAGTACAAAATGAGCGGTTATGATATGTTTGATGAAATGACACAGAATATTAAAGAAGAAACAGTTCGGCTTTTATTCCACGTACGCATTGAACAGAAGGTAGAAAGAGAACAGGTTGCGAAAGTAACAGGAACAAATAAGGATGATACAGCACCAAAAGCACCGGTGAAGCGTGCGGAAGCAAAAGTATATCCGAATGATCCTTGTCCATGTGGTTCTGGCAAGAAGTATAAGCAGTGCTGCGGAAGATAGAAGACTCACATTTTTCTCAGGTGGGTATATCGACTGTTTGAGAAAATGAAATATTAGAATAGGAAGTAGGTGACGTTATTGGTAGAATTAGATAATATGAAGTTCGAACTTCAGGCCTATGAAAGTCCATTAGCGGAAGTGAGGGATTCACTTTGACTTAGCGAATAAGGAGAAGCGAATCGAAGAATTAGAAATGGAAATGCAGGCACCGGATTTTTGGAACGATCCGGAGAAATCCAACCAGAAAATGCGAGAGTCTAAAGGGCTAAAAGACATCGTAGATACTATGAATGGTTTGGTGAGCCAGTATGAAGATATTATGACACTGATAGAAATGGGATATGAGGATAACGATCCGGCGATCATCCCGGATATCAGTGAGGAATTAGAGCATTTTAAAGCAACCTTTGAAAATATTAGAATCAGTACCTTGTTATCAGGCGAGTATGATAGAAATAATGCAATTTTACGACTGAATGCGGGTGCCGGTGGAACAGAAAGTTGTGACTGGTGCAGCATGTTGTACCGAATGTATACCAGATGGGCAGAACGAAAGGGATTTGCACTAGAGGTATTAGATTATCTGGATGGCGATGAGGCTGGTATTAAGTCGGTTACATTTCAGATTAATGGTGAGAATGCTTACGGTTATCTGAAATCTGAAAAAGGCGTACACAGACTAGTGCGTATATCCCCTTTTAATGCACAGGGGAAAAGACAGACATCTTTTGTATCCTTGGACGTTATGCCGGAGATTGAAGAAGATGTAGATGTAGAAGTTAGAGATGAGGATATCCGAATTGATACTTACCGAAGCAGTGGTGCAGGTGGACAGCATATCAACAAGACATCCTCTGCTATCCGTATTACACATTTCCCGACAGGTATCGTAGTAACCTGTCAGAATGAAAGAAGCCAACACATGAATAAAGATAAGGCAATGCAGATGTTGAAAGCTAAGTTATTCATGTTGAAGCAGGAGGAAAATGCAGAAAAGTTATCTGATATTCGTGGTGATGTGAAAGAAATCGGTTGGGGCAATCAGATACGTTCTTACGTGATGCAGCCTTACACGATGGTAAAGGATCATAGAACGAATGAAGAATCCGGAAATGTGGATGCAGTGCTTGATGGAGCGATAGATACGTTTATTAATGCTTATTTAAAATGGAAAAGTGTCGGAAATTAATCCGACACTTTTTTCTTCATCAAATCTAAGAAAAATTCTGCATAAGTTGCATTCATATAAGGGGTAACCCATAATAAGGCGATTCCACAAGATAGAAGACTTAGTAAGAGTAATGGAATAAAGCTTACTGTTAAGTAAAAATATCTTCCCATGCTTCCCTTCATAATTTTTCGCCCCATTGTTAACAATTCCTTTACCGAATAATTTGGGAAGTCGTGCAACAAGAAAAATATTTGTGCATATATAATTGAGATAACAACCACTACTACCAAATATAAAATCATGGATAAAGAATACATAAGCATCAAAACGGCATTCTTTGGATCCTTTGATACCATATACGAAAGAATCGTCATAGGTAACATTCCCAGATACAACCATACTGCAAGGAATAGCTGTAACAAAACGGCTTTGTTCGGAAATAATTTAAAACCGTAAAAAACATCACTTATGGTTACTTGCTTTCCACATGCGATTTTTAAATAAAAATATGCTTCACCAGAAACAAATAAACCGGTTAAAACAGATATAACAAAAGAAATTAAAAAGTTTAAAATAACTCCTATAACAGTTGCTGTATCTAAAAAGATAGTAGAAAACAAAGTAATAAATCCGGTTATAAGAGAAACGATAACGGCTGCACCGATAGCAACGCCATATTTTCCAAGCATGTGTTCTTTAGCAAGCGCTTTTAATTCTGCAGAAGATTTATATTTGTTCATAAAAATTTAACTCCAATCAGTTCCCTAACAGGCAAGATCAATATTCATTCCGAGATATTTGTTAACTGCATCGGAAGATTTCAAGTCTTTCTGATAAGGATTTTCTTCATTATAATATTTGATTTGTGTTGCGGTGGTACCGCCTGAAACATAAGTACGACCACATTCTGGACATACTGATGTATGAATAGCTACATTACAAGCTACTACTTTGCCGTTATTCTGGGCAGCCTTCTTGTATGCATTAGTGACATGCTCCTGTTCGTGACTTCTGACTCTGGATGCAGCAGCATTCGGAGAAATATGAGCAGCAGCTTTGAAAGATACATTTTCGTCGGAACCGTCTTGATATTTACGGTTTTTACAAGTTTCACATTCAGCAGGAGAAGATTCGTGTCCGGCTTTTTTCTCAGTGGATTCACCGGGATTACGAATAATTGCCTTAACATCATCATTCATAGCGGATTGCATCGGATTATTAAAGTATCCGTTTTGTGATATATTGATTCCGTTCATCATAGAAAGCTCCTTTCTAAAAGAAATTAGAAGTTAATAAGTAGTACCATTTTCTTCCATAATTTCTTCTATCATTTCATCAAAAGACATACCATACATTTCTTCGCAGGTTTCGTTAAATTCTTCGTACACCTCTGGATCCGTAAAAATAGTTGTCATAGAATATGTGACAATGCAAGTGTTCAGTACTAAAGCAGCAATGGCACATATAACTCCGACATTTGCTTTACTGTGCATTTTGGCATTTTTACCCTTGGATAACAGTGCAAGAATAATAGCAATGCTTCCGAAAATATATGCAGGATAAACCGTAAAGGTAAAGCAAAAAACAATAGCAATGATACCAAGTACAAAAGCAGCGGTAAATAAGCTATTTCCGGGCTCTACTTGAGGCATTCGGTAAATGTTGCGGTTATAATATGGGTTAGTATTATTGTAACCATTGTTATAGCCGTTGTGGTTATTATTATAACCGTTACTTCCATTCGGATTTTGGTTGTATGGATTACCGTATAGTTGGTTATTGCTCATACCATTGTTGCTGTTGTTATATGGAGAATTACCGGAAGGTTGTGCGCCAAGCGCCGGACCTCGATTTTGATTCTGCGCTGGTACAGATTGCTGATTAGGCATTTGCACCGGTGCTTGGTTCGGGGTGGGCAGCGGACTATTTGTCGCAGAATTGTTGTTTGGTGGAATGTTCTGCTGACCGTTTTGATTCTCCGGCTGTTTGTTTTCTTGAAAGTCCATAGGTTTCCCTCCTGTTAATGTAAGAAATATTATAGCATATGTAAGAGAGAAAGACTAGAGGGAGAATATGTTGATTTACATATTGTATTTCAAATAATTATATGCTATTATATCGTCATAAACAAATCTTGATTCTTACTTGTATAACAGATATGTGTCATACAATTCAGGCAGTTCTGCCAAAGATTCACATTTGTTTGGCAGGATTGTAATATAGATGCCAACTTTCCTGCACAAAATTGATAAAGGAAGGGGCATAGGTACTGAATGAAGATAGACCAACCCTGCAAGGAATGCTTTCGGTTGTATTATCTAGCCGGATTTCAGTAGAAGAGAGGAAGAAAATTTTAGAGGACAAATATGGTATTGATATGACAATTAAAATGGAAAGAGAGATGAATCTTATGTGTAATTTAAGTGACCGGATTGAAGAAAAAGCAGAACAAGGAGTGGTGCTCCAAATGCTCAAAGATGGATTGGAACCGGAAAAAATAGTAACATATCTGTCTACGCTTACGCTTGCAGATGTAAAGAAAATGAAAGAACAATTTTGAGGTGGCAACTAAAACAAAAATCAAGTATAATAATAAAAGCGTTGGGTAAATTATGGCAGAACATAATACCAACAAGAATTTGTAACACTTCAAGATGGAGGAAGAAATGGACATTATATTAAAGCTCAAAGAAGAACTGAAAGTAGAAAAGTGGCAGGTGGAAGCTGCTGTCAAGCTGATAGATGAAGGTAATACAATTCCCTTCATTTCCAGATATCGTAAAGAAGCAACCGGATCTCTTAATGATGAGGTATTGCGTAATCTGCATGAGAGACTTACTTACCTGCGCAATTTGGAAGAGAAGAAGGAATCGGTTTTAAAGAGCATCGAAGAACAGGGTAAGCTGACAGAAGAATTGAAAGAAAGAATCATTGCGGCAGAGACAATGGTAGTCGTAGAAGATTTATACCGCCCATACCGTCCGAAAAGAAAAACAAGAGCCAGCGTGGCAAAGGAAAAGGGATTGGAAGGATTGGCAGAGTATATCCTTGCACAAGATGCAACAGCACCGATTGAAGATGAGGCAGCAAAATATGTACATGAGGACGAAGATGCCGCAAAGTCTGTGAAAGATGTGGACGAGGCAATTCAGGGTGCAAAGGATATTATTGCTGAAATGATTTCTGATGAAGCAGATTATCGTATTTATATCAGAAATATTACAATGGAAGAAGGTAAACTGATAAGTACTGCCAAGGATGAAAAAGCAGAGAGCGTATATGAAATGTACTATACTTATGAGGAACCTTTGAAAAAAGCAGCAGGGCATCGTATTCTTGCGCTGAATCGTGGTGAAAATGAAAAATTCCTGGTGGTTAAAATCGAAGCACCACAGGAACGCGTTTTGCAATTCCTGCGTACGAAAGTGATGAAAAATGACAATAATATCACAACCCCGATTTTGGAAGAGGTAATTGCGGACAGTTACACTCGTTTAATAGCACCTGCTATTGAACGAGAAATTCGTAACGATTTAACTGAAAAAGCTGAAGATGGTGCGATTACAGTATTTGGAAAGAATTTGGAGCAGCTTTTGTTACAGCCACCAATTGCCGGCAAGGTTGTACTTGGCTGGGATCCCGCATTCAGAACAGGTTGTAAGCTGGCAGTTGTTGATGAGACTGGTAAAGTGCTTGATACCAAAGTTATTTATCCTACGGCACCACAGAATAAAGTAGAAGAAGCCAAAGCAGAATTAAAGAAATTGATTAAAAAATATAATGTATCTTTAATTTCTGTTGGAAATGGTACAGCCTCCAGAGAATCCGAGCAGGTGATTGTAGAATTGTTGAAAGAACTGGATACTCCGGTACAATACGTGATTGTCAACGAAGCGGGTGCATCCGTTTATTCTGCAAGTAAATTGGCAACCGAAGAGTTTCCGAATTTTGATGTAGGACAGAGAAGTGCAGCATCTATCGCAAGAAGATTACAGGACCCTCTTGCGGAGCTTGTTAAGATTGACCCGAAATCCATCGGTGTAGGTCAGTATCAGCATGATATGAACCAGAAAAAATTAAGTGATGCTTTAAATGGTGTTGTGGAAGACAGTGTAAATAAAGTTGGTGTTGATTTGAATACTGCTTCTGCATCCTTATTGGAATATGTTTCCGGTGTAACCAAAGTAATAGCCAGAAATATTGTGGATTATCGTGAAACAAACGGAAGATTTACCAATAGAAAACAGTTATTAAAAGTAGCGAAATTAGGCCCGAAAGCATATGAACAGTGTGCCGGATTTATGAGAATTACAGATGGGGACAATCCCCTTGATGCAACAAGTGTACATCCGGAATCCTATGAAGCAGCAGAGAAACTTCTTGATAAAATGGGATTAACGATGGCTGATGTGAAGGAAGCACAGAAGAAAGCGGCAGCCGAGAAGGCAGCAGGTAAAAAAGCAACTCCTGTGAAAGAGAAGCCGGCTAAGAAGCAGCCCAAAGTTGTTATCCGAAACACGAATACAGCTATGGGAAAAGCGTTGGCAGCAGCCATGGGTGGTGTTACATTAGAAAATACACAGGCAGAACCGAAATCCGGTCAGGCGACAGCAACTGCTGAGAAACCGGAAGTAACGGTAAGCAGTCTTGAGAAAAAAATCAAAGATAAAAAGAAGATGGCAGAAGAACTTGGTATTGGTGAGATTACTTTAACCGATATTTTGAAGGAATTAGAGAAACCGGCAAGAGATCCGCGTGACGATATGCCGGCACCGATTCTTAGAAGTGATGTTCTGGATATGAAGGATTTGAAACCGGGCATGATTTTGAAAGGTACGGTTCGTAACGTTATTGACTTTGGAGTATTTGTTGATATCGGTGTTCACCAAGATGGTCTGGTACACATTTCTCAGATTACAGATCGTTTTATTAAACATCCGCTTGAGGCAGTAAGCGTTGGAGATGTAGTAGATGTTCAGGTTATTTCGGTAGAAATGGCAAAGAAGAGAATTGCTTTAACCATGAAGATAAATAAGGAAAAGAAGTAATAGCATAGAAGTGCCGTTAAGAAAAGCATTTAGCAAATGTATTTAGAAAATTTAGAAATAATAAAAATAATACTTGCATATATCGTAGCAAGGGATTATAATAGCGTACGAATAGGAAATGTTCTTCGGGGTTGGGTGAAATTCCCTACTGGCGGTGAAGCTTAGAGTGTCGGTACAAGATAGCAGTGTGTTGACGAAAAGATAAGTCCGCGACCCGGTTACAGAGAAGAATTTGTAATCGGCTGATACGGTTAGAATCCGAAACCAACAGTAAAGTCTGGATGAAAGAAGAGTAGTTGATATTTTGAATTCGTACGAGTAGTGCGTTTTCTGATATTGCATTTTGTGTGCCCCGAATATATTTATTCGGGGCTTCTTTTTTTGCACATGAGGAGAACTTCCTTTTTAAATTTTTATCACAATAAACATTTTAAAATGGAGGATGAAAAAATGAACGGATTAATGGACACAGTGAAAGAAAATGTGGTATTTTTGCTGGAATTTCTGGCAGTAGTGGTGGTGATTTTCTTAATCGCATATATAGCGGAGAAAATTGCAGCGAAACGTAGTGAAAGCAAAGAGCGTATTTTAAGCACACGAAAAGTAGCAATGATTGGTATGTTTTCTGCTATTTCTGCTATTTTAATGTTATTTGAGTTTCCGATGCCGTTTGCTCCGGGCTTCTACAAATTGGATTTCAGTGAGCTTCCGGTACTTATCGGTACATTTGCATTCGGACCGGTTGCGGGGGTTATGATTGAGTTTTGTAAAATTGTTTTGAAGTTATTATTTAAGTCTACCAGTACAGCATTTGTAGGTGAATTAGCAAACTTTACCGTAGGATGTAGTTTTATCGTACCGGCATCTATTATTTATTTATTTCGTAAAAATAAGAAAAATGCAATTATTGGTTGCGTGGTAGGTACTATTTGTCTTACCTTATTCGGAACTGCATTTAATGCTATTTATTTACTTCCGAAATTTGCGGAATTGTATGGTATGCCGTTGGATGCACTGATTGCTATGGGAACAGAAATAAATGCTTCTATTACAGATATTACAAGTTTTGTATGCTTTTCGGTAGCACCACTTAACCTGATTAAAGGTACTTCGGTTTCTGTGATTACATTATTGGTTTATAAGAGACTGAGCCTTGTTTTGAAGAAAACACACTAAATCTTTCATAAAGTAAATCCATGAGAGAAGGGATTCCCTGTGAGAATATCACATGAGCAGGGGAATCCCTTTTCTGATTTATATTGCTGTTAATGCAATGCTATTTAGGAAAATTAAGGTTAGGTTAAGGTTTGTTGTATTTTGAATTAAGATTAAAGTGTTAATCTGATGAACGTAAAAGAGAAAATTAAATATTTCTAAAATTCATAAAATCATAAGAAATTTTTTGAAATATTTAATAGGTTTTATCCGTTATATATAGTATACTTGAAAAGTGTGTGGAACAAAATTCCATATATTATGGTAAGAAGAAAGGGAAATTCATGAGTGCATTAGTGGAAATTCGGGATATTTGTAAGATATATAATCCCGGAGAGAATGAAGTTAAGGCATTAGACCATGTTAGTCTGACAATTCATGAAAATGAATTTGTTGCGATAATCGGACAGTCCGGTTCCGGCAAATCTACATTGATGAATATGTTAGGATGTCTGGATGTGCCGACAAGTGGGAGTTATTTCCTTCATGGGCAGGATGTATCGCATATGAGCGATGATGAATTGTCGGATGTGCGAAATAAAGAAATCGGATTTATTTTTCAGGGATTTAATTTGATTGCAAGTTTAACTGCCATGGAAAATGTTGAATTACCGCTTATTTATCGAGGCGTGAATAAGAGAGAGAGAACGAGGCTTGCAGACACGGCTCTAAATAAAGTTGGTCTGGAGAAAAGAAAAACGCATAAACCGGCTGAGATGTCCGGTGGACAGCAACAGCGTGTGGCGATTGCGAGAGCGATAGCGCAGGCACCTCCGATTATTTTGGCGGATGAGCCGACCGGTAACTTAGATTCCGGTTCCAGCAAAGAAATTATGGGTATTTTGAAAAACCTTCATGAAGAAGGAAGAACTGTCATATTAATTACCCATGATAATGATATAGCGAATCAGGCCAAAAGAGTTATCAAAATCATTGATGGAAAAATTGTACAGGATTCCTTTAATGAACAAGTAGCTGAGTAACCCAAAATAACAAAAACAGTAAAACTCGTACAGAGTAAAAGAGGGGAGAGCCGTGAAGGGGATACGGCGGAAAAGAGAGGAAATATGAATCAGGAAGAATTGAACACAACAGAGAACGCAACAGAAATGACAAGCGAAGAAAGTGGTAAGAAAAAGAAGAAAGAGAAAAAGGTAAAAGAAAAGAAGATAAAAGAGCCAATGGATAAGGCGAAAAAGAAAAAAATTATCAAAAGAAGCATCATTGGTGGTATTGCCGGTCTAATTGTTTTATTTATGATTGTTAATTCGGTAACAGCAAGCAACATGTCGGCAATGGTTTTCACTACATCTGTTACAAAAGGTGATGTGGAACAAGTACTTAGCACGAGCGGGATTGTAAAAACACAGGAATCCAAAACCTATTTTTCAGAGGTAGCAGTGGAAGTAGGGAAGGTTGATATTGCCTTAGGTGATAGTGTGAAAAAAGGCGATATTCTTTTCTCTTATGATACAGATGCGCTTGCAGAGGAGAAGAAGCTAATAGAATTGAAATTACAATCCAACGAAGGTAGTTATGAGAGCTCTTTATATAAAGATAATAAATACATAAGTGAGCTTGGAGAAGCGAACATTAATTTGGAAGTGTTGGAACAGCAGATTACGGATTGTGAAAACTATGTAACAGAGTTGAATAAAAAAATTAAAGATAAACAGGATGCGTTGGCATACGAAGGTGCATTGTTACAGATTTCATTGGTAGATTGGTCTGATCAGCCTTATTCAGAAGAGTATGAAAATTTACAGAAATTGATTCAGTTGAATGCTTATGAACAGCAACATAATTCTGAAATCGAGGCATGGCAGAATGAAGTGACTGAATATCAGAACAAAATTGCAGCATACAAAGAATATAAAGCAGAAATGAAATCACAGAAGAGCACTTCTGAAAGTGCTTCTATGGATAGCGGTAGTAAAAGCCAGTTAGAGGCAAATGCAGAAATTGAAAAAATCAATGCAACAGAAACATTGACTGCAATTGAAGCAGTAGAAAGCGGTGTGAATGCGGATTTTAATGGTGTTGTTACGGCTCTTTCGATTGTAGAAGGTGGTACACCAACAATTGGCAGTTCTATGATTACTTTAGAGAGTACCGAGAAGGTAAAAGTAGAAATTGCCATTTCTAAGTATGATTTGGAGAAAATTGCAGTTGGACAGAAAGCAACTGTTAACATTGCGGGAAATAACTATGAAGGTACGGTTTCTAAGATAAATGGTATGGCAACAACGAATGCAAGTGGTACAGCAGTTGTTGGTGCAGATATCCGGATTGAAAATCCGGATGAAAATATTTTCCTCGGTGTAGAAGCGAAGATAACCATTGATACAGCCAAGGCAGAACAGGTATTGGTTGTACCGATTGAAGTGCTTAATAGTGATAAAGATGGTGATTTTGTATATGTAGTAGAAAACGGTATTCTTGCCAAAAAACGTGTTGTTACCGGTATCTCTTCTGATAACTATTGTGAAGTAAAAGAAGGATTAACTGAGGGTGAACAGATTGTGACAGATGTAACAACCGGTTTAGAAGAAGGAATGGCAGTTACCGCTATTCCACAGGAATAGAGGATAAAGGAGCAGATAAATGGCACAGATATGGGAATATATTAAAATTGCTTTGATGAATATCAAAAGCAATAAGGGACGGTCTGTTCTTACTATGCTCGGTATCATTATCGGTATTGCGTCCGTTATTATGATTATTTCTATCGGTAATGGCGTTCGTAGCCAGATTAACAGTGAACTGGATTCCATAGCGGGAGGTCAGGTTGCGATTTATACAAATGACTCCAGCAAAGAGAATGCGGTTACATTCAATGATGAAGATTTCGAAGCGATTATGGAAAAAGTACCGAATGTCAAGGGCGTAACGCCACAGTATTCAATGTATGCGGCAGCAGAGGGCAGGAAAGGTGATTTTGAAACCATAGTATATGCCGGAAATGAGGCATTGGAATACTGTGCATCAACGGAGCCGATTATTAAGGGCAGATATTTTACGACAAGTGATTATTATAGTGGCAATAAAGTTTGTGTTATAACGGAGAGCAGTGCAATTAAGCTTTTTGGTACGACGGATGTAATTGGTATGAGCTTTGACGTTACGGTTTATAATGTTACACAGGAGTTGACAATCGTAGGTATTCGCAAGGATAGCAGTGGAGTTATGCTTTCTATGATGTATGGAGATGCTTTGCAGGTGGAAATGCCAATAACAACACTTGGAGCCGGTTATGGATTTTATGTAGAGGATTTTACGCAGTTTTATATTGTCGGCGAATCTGCAGAAGACTCTTCGCAGATTGCAGAAGATAGTATTCGACTGATGGAAAACAGACATGGAGTACGTGGAGAAAATAAGATTCTGGTAGAAAGCTTTGCAGACTATACAGCGCAGTACGACAGTATTTTGGGGGTTGTTACCGTATTTATTTCTTTTGTTGCTGCGATTTCCTTATTGGTAGGCGGTATCGGTGTTATGAATATTATGTTGGTATCGGTAACAGAGCGTACAAGAGAAATCGGTATTCGTAAGTCTTTGGGAGCAAGAACCAATTCGATCTTGTTACAATTTTTGGCAGAAGCGGGTATTATTACGATGCTTGGTGGTATTATTGGTATTATTATCGGCAGTTTGGGAGCAGTCGGTATTTGTAGTGTTATGGGATTTACGGCACAAGTGAAAGTATCAACGGTATTTCTGGCTACGCTGTTCTCTTCAGCGGTTGGTATCTTCTTCGGAATCTATCCGGCGAAGAAAGCAGCAAGACTTAGCCCGATTGAGGCATTGCGACACGAATAATAGTCCGAGAAAAAGATTCCCAGTCGCCGGGCCGTTAAAAAACATCGGTACTAAGATTTTCAGAGTACAGCGATAGAAAATCTGTAGTATCCGCTACGTTTTTTATCGAGTGAGAACGTGCCCAAGCGAGAAATTTTTCTCGAAATATAAATCTGTGTACACACTTGCACTTTGGGGATTTTTCAGTATAATAGATTAAGTAGATAAAACACCTACATTGTAGGTGTTTTTTCATTCGGAGGGTGTGGAGAAGAGAAAGGCATGGTTATTGTATGGAAGTAGAATTTGATGTAAAAATGGAAACAGGTATCTTGTATGAGTATCTTATGCACCACACTTTTACCAGCTTGTCAGGATTGCTAGGAGCTGTTGTGGGCGCGTTATTACTAGTTGCGTATTATGCAGACAGACAACTTGTTTTTTTGGTGGGTGGATTGATTATTCTGATTTATCAGCCTTGGACTCTCTTTTTGAGAGCGAAGAAGCAGATGTTAACCAATCCGGGGTTTAAGAAACCACTACATTATAAATTGACAGAAGAAGGCATTGAAGTGTCACAGGATGGTGAGGTGCAGAATCAGAAATGGGAAGATATGTATAAAGCAATATCTACGAATAGTAGTATTGTTGTTTATACAACACCAATTAATGCATGCATTTTTCCCAAAAAAGATTTGGGAGAAAGCAAATATAAAGTAATCGAGATGATTTCTACGCATATGCCACCTAAGAAAGTGAAAATTAAACAGTAATAATGTGAAAACATGCGTAAAAATGAGAATTAGGACGAAGAGAAATAAATAAGTCATGGAACAAATTATAGAAACATACAGTGCACAGGAAACATTTGAATTAGGGAAAAAAATAGGAGAGAGTGTCAGACCAGGACAAGTTTATACCTTGATTGGTGATCTGGGTGTAGGTAAGACTGTTTTCACGCAGGGACTTGCACAGGGACTGGGCATAACAGAGCCGGTGAACAGCCCGACTTTTACGATTGTACAGATTTATGAAGAAGGCAGAATGCCTTTTTATCATTTTGATGTTTATCGTATTGGTGATGTGGAGGAAATGGAAGAAATCGGTTATGAAGACTGCTTCTATGGCGAGGGAGTCTGCCTCATTGAATGGGCGAATTTGATTGAAGAAATTTTGCCGCAGAATTATACACGGATAACGATTGAGAAAAATCCGGAGAAAGGTTTTGATTACCGGAAAATTACGATAGAAGAACGTGGTAGATAATTATAGAAGGTTATGTGTGACAAGAAAGGCAGTATGGAGGAGAGATATGAGACTGATAGCATTGGACAGTTCCGGTTTAGTGGCTTCTGTGGCAGTAGTTGAAGATGATTTATTAATTGCAGAGTATACAATTCAATATAAAAAAACACATTCTCAGACTTTACTGCCGATGCTAGATGAAATCAAGAAAATGATAGACCTGGACTTTGAGCAGATAGATGCAATTGCGGTGGCAGCAGGTCCGGGTTCTTTTACCGGACTTCGAATCGGTTCGGCAACGGCCAAGGGTCTTGCTTTTGCCATGGAAAAACCAATTGTAGGGGTGCCGACGTTGGATGGTCTGGCTTATAATTTATACGGAACAGACAAAATTGTCTGTCCGATTATGGATGCCAGAAGAAGTCAGGTCTACACCGGAATTTATGAGTTTGTAAAAGAAAACAGTAGGTATGCGCTGCATATTATTAGAGAGCAGTGCGCGGTTGCTTTTGATGAAATTGCGCAGACACTCAATGAACTTGGAAAAGAAGTTATTTTCTTGGGTGATGGTGTTCCGGTTTTTACCGATAGAATGAAAGAAGTTATGAAAGTTCCATATACGTTTGCACCGGCACATATGAACAGACAACGTGCCGGCAGTATTGGTGTACTTGGCAGTATTTATTATAAACAGGGGAAAATTCAGAAAGCAGAAGAGCATGCGCCGGAGTATTTGAGATTATCACAGGCAGAGCGCGAACGGAAAGAGCAGGAAGCGGGATTATGATACAGATTCGACCGATGGAACGAAGAGATGTGGAGCGAATCAGTCAGTTAGAAGAAGAAACTTTTTCGATGCCCTGGTCAAGAGATGCTTTTTTGGAAATGATAGAAAAAGAGGATGCCAGATATTATGTAGCAGAAGCAGACGGTGAAGTAGTAGGTGGCTGCGGCGTGTTAATGATTGCCGGAGAAGGCGATATTACGAACGTAGTTATTGATAAAAAATACAGAAATCAAGGTATTGGAACGAAAATGCTGCAATATCTTATAGAGGATGGATACCAAAATGGGTTGACAGCTTTTACATTAGAAGTGCGTGTCAGCAACCAAAACGCTATTCATGTTTATGAAAAATTAGGATTTTTTTCCGAGGGAATTCGTCCGAACTTCTATGAAAAACCGACAGAAGATGCTATGATAATGTGGAAGAGATAGGAAACAGATAGAATATTTACCACTGTTTTTACACATTTCAGATTGATATAATAGGAATAGACACAAGAGGAAGTGTGAGTACAGGAGGGTATGATGAGAGTATATCTGGATGAGAAAGAAAAAGAGTTGGTTACGGTTATTTGTAATCAGTGTAAAAGAGAGTTATTGGTAGAAAATGGAATTCTTAAAGAAGAATGTATCCATGTGAGCCATGACTTCGGTTATTTCGGACAAAGAGACGGAGAAACACATCGTTTTGATTTGTGCGAAGAATGTTATAACAAAATGATTGCAACGCTTCAGATTTCGGTAGATAAACAGGAACGAAGGGAATTACTGTAACATAATATGAACAGGAGTGCCAATGTTAGATATTTGTTTACTTGGAACGGGAGGAATGATGCCATTGCCTTATAGATGGCTGACTTCCTTAATGGCAAGATATAACGGAAAAAGTATATTGATAGATTGTGGCGAAGGAACCCAGATTGCCATGAAAGAGAAAGGCTGGAGTCCCAAACCGATTGATATTATCTGTTTTACTCATTTTCATGCAGATCATATCAGTGGTTTGCCGGGCATGCTTCTTACAATGGGAAATGCAGAAAGAACAGAGCCGTTATTATTAATTGGTCCGAAAGGATTGACGAAGGTAGTATCAGCGTTGCGTGTCATTGCGCCGGAGCTTCCTTTTGAAATTGAATGTATGGAGTTGACGGAAGCAGAACAGACTTTATCATTTGATGGCTTTCGTATAGAGACCTTTAAAGTAAATCATAATGTAGTTTGTTATGGTTATAACATTGTCATTGACAGAGTTGGCAAATTCGATGTAGAGAAAGCGAAAGAAAACGGTGTAGAACAGCGTTATTGGAGTCGTCTGCAAAAGGGAGAAACGATTGAAACCGAACAGGGAATTTTAACGCCAGACATGGTACTTGGTCCTCCGAGAAAAGGAATTAAGTTGACTTACTGCACAGACACCAGACCAACTGACAGCATTGTCAGAAATGCAAAAGAAGCGGATTTGTTTATCTGTGAAGGCATGTATGGCGAGCCGGAGAAAAAGAAAAAAGCAAAAGAATATAAACACATGACTTTCTACGAAGCAGCTACTTTGGCGAAGGAAGCAAATGTAAAAGAAATGTGGTTAACACATTATAGCCCTTCCCTTGTCAGAGCAGAGGATTATATGAAAGATGTACGGAAAATATTCTCAAATGCCGTAGCGGGTAAGGACGGTATGAGTGTAACTTTGTTATTTGAAGAATGATAGGAAAGCTGTTAAAGGAACGGACAAGATAATATCATGAGTCAAGGGGGAAACGTATGAAGAATAAGAATGGAGCAAAACTATTAGTAGTTGGTATTATTTTAGCTGTATTAGTAATCGGATATTATTTTTATTTATCCAACAGGCAAAGTGCAGACAGAGAAGAGGTTGTAGAATCTACATTGGTACAATCGGTGTTAATGAAGGATTTGGAGAAAAGTTATCCGCCGACACCGAAGGAAGTTGTGAAATATTTCAACGAAATTTCCAAGTGTTTTTATAATGAAACCTATACGGAAGAAGAACTTTATGATTTGGCAATGCAGATTCAAGGTTTGTATGATGATGAATTGATTGCCCGGAAAACAGAGGAACAGTATATAACGGATTTAAAGAGTGATATTGCAGAGATGCAGGCGAATAAACGCACCATTTCTTCTTATCAGCTATCCGCAAGTACGGACGTAGAGTTTTTCTCAGAAAACGAAAGTAAGTGTGCAAGATTGTATTGTGAGTATAGTATTTTACAGGGAACCGATAGAATTTCCAGTATGGTTGTGTTTGTTTTGCGGCAGGACGAAAATGAACATTGGAAAATTCTCGGATGGGATTTAGACGAATAAGAAAGGATTGTAAGGCGAAATGGAAAAAGAAGATGTGTTGATTTTGGCAATCGAAAGCTCTTGTGATGAAACGGCAGCGGCTGTTGTAAAAAATGGTAGAGAAGTACTGTCGAATGTCATATCTTCACAGATTGCATTACATACCTTATATGGTGGAGTCGTACCCGAAATTGCCTCCAGAAAACATATTGAGAAAATTAATCAGGTAATTGAAGAAGCGCTGAAAGAGGCAGGAGTTACAATGAAGGATATTTCAGCAATTGCAGTAACGTATGGACCTGGACTGGTAGGAGCGTTGCTTGTGGGTGTATCGACTGCGAAGGCAATTAGTCTTGCTTCCGGCATACCGCTAGTTGGTGTACATCATATTGAAGGACATATCAGTGCAAATTATATTGAAAACAAAGAACTGGAACCTCCATTTATCTGTCTGGTAGTGTCAGGTGGGCATTCTCATTTGGTTGCTGTTAAGGATTATGGCGAATATGAGATACTGGGACGTACCAGAGACGATGCAGCAGGAGAAGCTTTTGATAAAGTAGCAAGAGCGATTGGTTTAGGATATCCGGGAGGACCGAAAATTGACAAGGTTTCCAAAGAAGGCAATCCGGATGCCATTCATTTTCCACGGGCAAAAGTGGTGGATGCGGTATATGACTTTAGTTTTAGTGGTTTGAAATCAGCCGTTTTGAATTATTTGAATTCTTGTGAGATGAAAGGAATTGAGATCTGTCAGGCAGACGTAGCCGCTTCGTTCCAGAAAGCGGTTGTAGATGTACTGGTAGAGCATTCTATGCAGGCAGTTGAAGAATATGGACTTAATAAATTTGCAATAGCAGGCGGTGTGGCATCGAATTCCTCTTTACGGGAGGCTTTTGAAAAGGAATGTGCTGCAAGAAAGATTGAATTCTATCATCCGTCACCGATTTTCTGTACCGACAATGCGGCAATGATAGGTGTAGCAGGCTATTACGAATATTGTAAAGGGATACGTCATGGCTATGACTTGAATGCTGTACCGAATCTTCGTCTGGGAGAAAGAATCTGATAGGTGTTGTGAAAAGTATATAGGACTGGAACTGGCGAGGCTGTGAAAATTGAGCGGTATGGAGGATGTATGGAAGCGAAGAAGAAAACGGTGGCTGTAGTGCTGGCAGCAGGACAAGGGAAAAGAATGCGCAGTGATGTGCAGAAGCAATATCTTCTTTTGAAGGACAAACCGGTCATTTATTATGCACTGAAAACATTTCAAAACAGTTTTATTGATGAAATTATTCTGGTAGTCGGAAAAGGTGAAGTTGAATATTGTAGAAAAGAAATTGTAGAAAAATTTCAGTTTACCAAAGTAAACAAGGTTGTCGAAGGTGGTAAAGAACGTTACCATTCGGTAGCAAACGGACTTATGATGATAGAAGACGCAGACTATGTTTTTATTCATGACGGAGCCCGCCCTTTTGTGACAGAAGAAATACTGACTCGTGCATACGAGGCGGTACAAGAGCATCATGCTTGTGTAGTCGGTATGCCAGTCAAGGATACGATTAAAATTGTAGATGAGAAACAATTTGCGAAGACAACTCCGAATCGAGAGACCGTCTGGCAGGTGCAGACACCGCAAGTTTTTACGCTAGAACTAGCGAGAGAAGCTTATCAGAAATTATTAGTAGAAGAGGAGGGCTTGAAGCAACAAGGAATTAAAATTACGGATGATGCCATGGTAGTGGAAACACTATTGCAACATCCGGTTAAGCTGGTAGAAGGTTCCTATGAGAACATGAAAATAACAACACCAGAAGATATTTCGATTGCGACTTCCTTGTTGAGATAGGGCGACTATTTGTATTTTGGGCATTTGAGTCGATATTTTATATCAAATCAGGTGTCTTAAAATAAAATATTTTTGTTTGAAAAAAAGTAAAATAAAAAATGTTTAAAAAAATGTCAAAAAAGTTGTTGACACAAATATTTTTTTTTGATAGAATAATCCTTGCGCTGAGCGAGAGAGATGCGCAAGCGAAACATGGAGAGGTATCGAAGTGGTCATAACGAGGCGGTCTTGAAAACCGTTTGTCCGCAAGGGCGCGTGGGTTCGAATCCCACCCTCTCCGCTGGAGATACCTTCTCCGCGAATATTATATTGAAAAGCAAGTCAGCTTAAT
>JAFSHK010000019.1 GCA_017440375.1 Lachnospiraceae bacterium | reverse complement strand
GGGACGTGTAACAGACCACCGCATTAACCTGACTTTGTATAGGCTTGATAAAATTATGAATGGTGATATTCAGGAAATTATCGATGCTTGTATCGCAGCGGACCAGACAGCTAAGTTGGCGAAGATGAATGAGAACTAGGGGAGATAGTATGACATTTAGGTCGAGTTGAGAATTTGAATAGTTGAGATGAAAAAATGAAGTGCTTTACCTTGACTTTAAGTGGTTGAGGTAGGGCATTTTGTATTATAGTAGTTGTGCGTGTGGCGGGGAAAACGTAAAACAGTCTAAAATACTGTTGTGGAAATAATGGGGAGACTTTATAATGAAACAAATAAATAAGAATTTATGGAGGAACATATGACGAGCTTATTTAATACAATCCAAAATTATAAACCATTGAGTCAACAAGAAGAATATGACAAAGAACAAATGCTACAGTTTATGAGGTGCAATAAAAATTGTTTGGAACGAGAAAATCAAATTGCACATTTTACGGCTTCTATGTGGACAGTGAACGCAGAACGAACCAAAACCTTAATGGTATATCACAATCTCTATAATTCATGGTCGTGGATAGGTGGACACGCAGATGGAATGGCAAATCTATGTGCGGTAGCATTGAAAGAATTACAAGAAGAAACAGGAGTTAAATATGCTAAGCTAGTTAGTGAAGAGATTTTTAGTTTGGAAACATTGACGGTTGATGGACATATGAAAAAAGGCGTTTGGGTTCCAAGTCATTTGCATTTTAATCTTACTTATTTAGCAGAAGCAGAAGAAAGCGAAGAATTAACAGTACAAGAAGAGGAAAATTCAGCAGTACAATGGTGGTCTTTTGAAGAAGCTTTAAAGGTTTCAACAGAACCATGGATGATAGAAAATATATACAAAAAGCTGATTGAAAGAAGTAGATAACTCTCAATTTTTTTATAGTTGGAGCATTCGTTACCAGCAAGAGAAAAGCCCAATCAAAGAAGAGAAAAAGCACATTTAGTCGGGATGCAACGAATGTACCGACAACATAGAATTTGACGCACTGCGTCTATAAAGGAAAACGATTAAATTGAGCCTTTGGAGGAAAATGTCATGGAAGATAATAAAATATGTAGCTGCGTAGTTTGTGAAAGAATTGCACTTACAAAGCAGGGCAGAAATCCATATTTTGTTAGAGAATTAGAGACAGGCTACGTTGTTATTGGGGATCATCAGAGATTTAAAGGCTATACCCTATTTTTGTGTAAAAAGCATGCCACGGAAATTCATTTTTTAGATAAGGAGTTTCGAAGTAAATTTTTACAAGAAATGTCTTTAGTTGCTGAAGCTACCTATAATGCATTTAAGCCGGATAAATTGAATTATGAGTTGCTAGGGGTAGGAAATGGCGTTCATATGCATTGGCACTTTTTCCCAAGACGTGATGGTGATACACCAACGCCTGGGCCTGTTTGGAAATTAGATAAAGCGGAGATGAATCATAATAAATATCTGCCGACGGAAGATGAACGAAAAGAATTGATAAGTAAATTAAATGACGAATTGAGCAAGTTACTCTATATCAGTTTAAGTGGCTGATGTAGAGTACTTTTTTTAATACATCAGAACTATCGTAGCATAAATAATAAATTCAACCAATGGTTTAATAATTTGTGTGACAATTGTACCAACCATCTCTTCCGCGGAAGAGTGCAAGATGATAAAATACAGACAAAAGATAAGAGATACGGAGGCTTGTATATGAAGATTCAAATTGCAGATAACATTCGCAGCATGAGAAAACAGCATAATATGATGCAGGAACAGCTTGCTGAAGCATTGGGCGTTTCGATTGCTGCTGTGTCAAAATGGGAACGAGGTGCTGCAATTCCGGAACTTGGTTATATTGCTGAGTTGGCAGATTTGTTCGGTGTTTCGATAGATGTATTGGTAGGCTACCAGGTACAGAAAGGAACTGCCAAGGATTTGGAGGAGCGAATTTGTAAACTTCAGAGGAGTAAGGAGTTTGAAGAAGCTGCTGTGGAAGCAGAAAAGACATCACTTGTATTTCCTTTGTAGAGTCCGGCAGTTTTGATGAATTGATGGAACAGAAAGGATATTTCTTTTCACTCTATACAGTCAATCAACAATAGTATTTTACATAGCAGTCATGCACTACGGTGTGTGGCTGCTTTTACCGAGCTACAAAGTTTGTTGTGAAAACATATTAGGTGCGATATAATTGATACCATAAATTATATTTTGGAGAGGTAATCATATGGCTAATTCATATAAAATAATTGATGAAAAAACATGGGAAAGGGCAATGCACTGCATGGTTTTCAGAAACAGTGTCGAACCGGCATTTTGTGTAACTTTTGAAGCTGAGATTACAGGCTTTAAGAATATGGTCAAGGAGCAAGGACTTTCTTTTACATTGGCAATGGTATATGCGGTTTGTAACTGTGCAAATAAAATAGAAGCATTCCGTTATCGATTTGTAGATGGACAGATAGCATTATTTGACAGAATAGACACTGCATTCACATATTTAAATAAGGATACGGAACTGTTTAAGGTAGTTAATGTGCCTATGGTGGATGATTTAAAAGAGCATTGTGAATTAGCATTAAAAACTGCAAATCAACAAAAAGAATACTTTACAGGCCCGTTAGGAAACGATGTATTTCAATGTTCTCCGATGCCTTGGGTCACATACACTCATATTTCCCATACAAATTCGGGAAAAAGAGATAATGCGACCCCTCTTTTTGATTGGGGAAAGTATTATGAGAAAGATGGAAAAATAATAATTCCGATTTCAGTACAGGCGCATCATTCCTTTGTGGATGGATTGCATATTGGGCAGTTCGTGGAAGAACTGCAAAAATATTTTAATGAGTGGTAACGTAGGAGAGGGTAGACCCCATCATCTTATTGTAAGGAGGCTAATATGGAGCACAGACGTATAAAATACACATCCATCGAATTCATTCGATTTTTGGCTGCAGCTGCAGTTGCCATGTATCACTTTGGAAGTTTTTATCTGAATGTAGAGCGCTTTTTCCCACTTTCATATATATTCGTAGAGTTTTTCTTTATTGTTTCTGGTTTTTTTATGATGAAACATATCTGCGAAAAAAGTGATTCAATGGAGCCAATACCATATGTTTTTAAGAAGATTAGTGGATTTTTTCCTATATTATCGGTTACCTTTTTTGTCCAATTAATTATTTTTTCTCTTTCTAATGAGTTGGCTTCGGCAGGTGCTGTTCTTGGACAACTGTTTCATTTTAAATGGGAATTTTTTCTGCTCCATGCAGCAGGATTCATTCAGAATCCGACCTTCGGTGTGGACTATCTGCAAGGTCAGACATGGTATTTGAGTGCTATGGTTATTTCATTGTTATTGGCATATCCGTTAGCAAAATATTTCCGTAAGGTATTCAGCTATTTGATTTGTCCATTGTCTTGCGTTATCATTTACAGTTATATTGTTCAGACTATGGGAACGCTAAACGTAGGCAATGAATATTTCGGATTCATCCTTGCGGCTATCCCTCGCGGTTTTGCAGGGACATGTGCTGGATGTATGACATACAATGCCTATACATATTTAAAAGATAAGAAACTGAATAAAACATTAGCCACTACTTTGGAAATTTTAGCATATGGCTCAATCATGGCCCTATTTGTACTTGGAAGGCAGTTTGAAGGAGAAGACAGTCTTTTCTATGTACTTGTATTCAGTGCGGTAGTGGCACTGGCAGTATTAAATCAAACTGCCATATCAAAGTTTTTCAACGAAAAAATAATCAAACCGCTGGAATTCCTTGGTAAATTTAGCTTGTACCTGTATTTGTGCCATTGGAACGTTTTGATGGGGATGCGATATGTTATGGAAGATATGGCAACCGTACCGGCCTTTGGAATCTATACAGTAATCTGTTTACTGTACAGTTGGATACTTATGTATTTGGACAAAAAGCGAAAAGGTTGGAAAGAAATTATCATAATAAATGTGATATTACTAATGATAGCAATAATGACCGGACTGTTCTAGAAGCTTATGGAAATACCAGTTATTATTAACTCAAAAACGGGGGAGGGATGAGACTTCCCCGGTTTCGAGTTAATAACGTATGGTATCATACAGGTGGAACGGGATGTTTTGTTAAATATGTGCAGAGAGTGTTTTCTCTGAACATACTATCATTTGAATTTCAGTGTCATTTTTAGCCATTTCATTAAAATTACCGAAAACTTGTTTCACTTGCATATCCCGTTTTTTCATAATCTGCTCAATTTCTTTTCTATGATATAGTCGTATCGGATCACCGCTTTCAAATTTAGGTATAGTAAGAACATCTCCGTAAGCAAAATCATTTTGACCATACAGCATAATTTTACTTTCCTGATTCCACTCAAATTTAGATAATGTAATACCGTTTTGTCCCATGTCCCATAAGTTACACGGAAAATGTGTATCTGCATAATCAGCACTCATAATATCCATAATATGTTTTCCGCCCGGGCGCAAAGACTTTGCAATAACATCAAATATTTTTAGATTTTCTGCATCATTTTCCAAATATCCGATTGCACCATCTGCCATATTCAGAACTACATCAAATTCTTCTTTAAAATTTACATCTCGTATGTCCATATGAACGAATTTCGCAGAAAGATTTTCAGCCGCAGCCTGTTTTGTAGCATCTTCCACATACTCTTTTGTAATATCAATACCTACAACGGTAAATCCTCTTCTGGCTAACTCCAGACTATGTCTGCCGAATCCGCAAGCTAAATCCAGAACTTTTTCTGTGCCTGTCAATTCCAGAGTTTTTATTAAAAAATCAATCTGTCTTTTCGTATCCTCTGTCCAGGATTGGTTCTTTATATCTAAAGACCAACCTTCTTTATACCAAGTTTCCTTTTTTCTTACCATGAGTCTTTCTCCTTATCTTTATTGCCGGCAAATTCATACTAACATTTTTTAAAGAAATTACTAGACTTGTTTTTGGGGTTATGCTATTGTTTTGTATTAGGTGCGGACAAAGCACGCTTCTATACTTTTCTTGACTAACGGATTTCCGGAAAACTTCAAAATATCTGCCCTTTTGAGGATTTCAGTTAGCTTTTCCGGGTCTGGCATTTGGGGTAATTCTTTTTCAACTTGCAGTACAGTATCTTTTAGTCTTAAGAGCATGGCTTTACTTTTCTCTAATACAGTTGTAAGTTCTTCTCTTGTGTATACATCATCCCACGCAGGACAATAGTATTGAATATGAGGTAAACTTTGTAATTTATCAAGACTTTTCATCGTTTCCTCAAAATCTACAAATATCGGTAAATCATTTGCGACAGGTATTGCATCCCCTGTAAAAACCAATTCATTATTAAGTATATAAGACATAGAGCCATGTGAATGACCTTGCGTTGCCAATGCGTATATTTTAATACTTTCTTCAAGCTCTATTACATCCCCATTCATAAGTGGTTGATTTACCTTTACGGACTCAGACAACAACGTGAAAAAGTTAGGGATTGGACGTTCCTCATATTGCTTTTGGATATCCTCTATCCATGGTATTTCCGGAAGAGGAGCGTATACTTTACAGCCGGATTGTCTTTTTATTTCAGCAGCAGCGCCGGCATGGTCTGGGTGAGAGTGGGTAAGAAATATTCCTTTTATGTCTGTCATTTTTCTGTTGATTGATTCTAAATATTCCTCAATTATTTTTTCTGATCCCGTAACACCACTGTCTACAAGATAACAATATTTCCCAACAATAAGAAAAATATTAATATATCTTTTTACTTCTGGAGTAACATAGAATTCTTTTCGGATCAAATGTACTTGTTTATTTATTTGCATGATTTTTTCCTCGTTCTTTCTTTTTGTGTGATAGGAAAGTGCTCGTGGGTAGTGAGCAGCAAATCTTTTTTATTCGATAATGATTGCTTTGCTATCCACGGATGTTTCTCTTAATAAAGCAATATTCCGATATTCTTTTGATGAAAAACACTGTTCCAATTGTTCGCGTGTATCAAATTCAATGATAATAACGCGGTTTGGTTTCCACTCCGTACTTAATGGTGTTATTTTTTCAGACCGTACAATGTATCTCCCATGATATTTATTCACAATTGGTTTGACCATTTTAATGTAATCAAGATATGCTTTTTTATCTTTAGAATTGTCAAAATATGTAGTTGCAACAAAATAAACCATTCGCATCTTCCTTTCTGGGTACATTATTGGTAATAACAAGTTTATGAATGCAAGTGCACACTTGCAATTCTTGTAAAAAGAAATGGTACGTCTGTACCATCGCTATTTACATATTCCGTTTACAAAATGGCAAACACTGCTTTCTATGTATTCTTTTGTTTGAAGTTCTGTCAATTCATCACCAAATGATGCCTTAAAGAATACATATCCGAAATTCATTGCTAAAAATGAAACTGCCAAACTTTCTATATTATCTGTCTGAATTTTATTTTGCTGTTGCATTTCAGAAAAATATTTAATGAGCACTTTTTTGAAGGTATCAGGAATTTCCCGGATGCCATCTTTGGTAATCTCATATAAATCAGGAGAGCGTAGTCCGAGAGATATTTTTACCATTTTAGGTGTTACTTTTTGGGAATATACTTCTGCAAATGAGCATAAATCTTTTACCAATTCACCGGTATAGACAAAATCACTTTCCTTAAGATTGGGATTCCATTCCGGTAATGACATAGCAGCAGCAACAATTTCCTTTTTACCCTTAAATTTCCGAAAGATTGTGCATTCATTAATTCCTGCTTTCCTAGCAATATCTTTTGTTGTTGTGGCAGTATAGCCTTTTTCCATAATCAACATCATAGTGGAATTTAAAATTTTATTTTGTGTTTCATCAAACATATTTTATACCTGCCTTGCAAGTGATTACTTGCATTGTATTATATGTATGATTCAAAGTCAAGAATGATTTTCATCAAAATACGAGCGTATATCTTATAAAAATGATATAATATAAATAAGAACAGGTAGCATAGCAATAGATAGATTGAAAATGGGAGGGTAGCTATGGGAAAAGATACTCGACTTGTTAATATATATCTTAAAATACATCATAAAAAACCGTTAACGATGGATGATTTAGCTTATCTGGCAAAGTACGCCCCAGAGTGTTTTGAGAAAACATGTAAAAATGTTGTATACAATTTTCCTGAAGCGAAACCGATCATGGAGCCGGCTCATGCTAAAGTACAAAAAGAAGAAGTTAAGGAGGAAACGAAGCAGGAAACATTGGAGCAGCAGCACATAGAAAAAGTACTGGATAATTTGAAACGGCTGGAAATTGATGATTTTCCGGTTAATGAAATCGATGCTGACAAATTGAAGAATTTGCTGGGAAATTTATATATGGAAATGTTGTTCCCGCATAACGATAGAGATACTTTTATGAATATGTCGGGCAGCGAGAGTAAATCGCTGTTTGATAAGAAAGTATAGTGTAAAAAGTTCGCAGAAATGGTAGAAAATACAATGCCTCAGTGGTTAATTTTGCACATGGGGCATTGTATTTTTGTGTTAAGATTTTACTTACCAGATAGAGAAAAAATATCCTGCAATTCCTGTGTGTTCCAGACAAACTAGTAGTTTTTTTCCTTGTCTTTTCTACTATCAGGTAGGATAATAGGAAGGGAAAAGAACAAGATTCCCGACTATAAAGGCAGAAACATAATTTAGTCGGGTAGAAAATGATACTTAAGCCCGACCAAAGCGGTAAAATATACGTTTAGTCGGGGTTGAGATAAAGAGCGTACCCGACTAAAGAAGAAAAAATGTAATTTTGGTCGGACAAAATGCAAAAATTATACCCGACTAAAATTAAGTAAACAGAAATTAGTAGGGAATGAGGCTGATATTTGTCCCTACTAAAGTTAATAAAATATTGTATTGGTCGGGTAGATAGTGCAAATGGTACCCGATTAAAATAGAAAAATCATGTTTGAGTCGGGCGTGGTGTAGAATATCGGGAAAATATTAACAAGGAAAAATATTAACAAGGAAAATATTAACAAGGAAAAATTCTAACGAGGAGAAAAATAACATGAAAACCAAGAAAATGATTTTATCAATTATATTAAGCATTTTAATACTGATAGTATCGCAGATCTTAGCGCAGATAATTGCCAGTCTGCTTTTTGTGATTAACATTCCGGAATTTATTTGCAATATGCTTAACGGCATTTTGTATGTAGTCATTGCGTTTTGTTTCATCAAATTGCTATGTGAAAAATTTATAAAAGAGGACATGAGTAATTATTGCATTCCAAAGTTTCAGATAGAGGTTAAGTGGATTGTTGTAGCGATTGTGTTACCGATGCTTGTGACAATATGTTATCTGCTATTTAATGGCTCCTTTGAAGAAAATGTGATGGATTTAAATGCCAAATTGAGTTTGGTGTCAGCGGGCATTTTTGCCACAGGTTTTGGTGCGGGTATTGTGGAAGAGATAGTTTTCCGTGGGATAATAATGAACGCAGTGGAAAAAAGATTTCACAAGAAAGCCGCTATTATTGCTCCGTCGCTATTATTTGGATTTGTACATATTATAGGAATGAATTTCAACTTATTAAGCTGTGTGTTGGTTATTATTGCGGGTACCATGGTAGGAATTATGTTCTCACTGATTGCATCGGAAACAAAATCTATTTGGAATAGTGCAATTGTTCATGCTGTTTGGAACATCATAATAATTGGTGGTATTTTAAATATAGGAACGGCATTT
The DNA here is from genome assembly GCA_017440375.1 of Lachnospiraceae bacterium. Lineage (GTDB taxonomy): Bacteria > Bacillota > Clostridia > Lachnospirales > Lachnospiraceae > UBA3282. The sequence continues at coordinate 42,304 of JAFSHK010000019.1, read as the reverse complement.
GATGAATATTCTTTATATAGTTATATATTGGAGACAAATTCATTTGTTATAACAGGTGGAGAGTTTGGCATTGAATCCTCCGTTATTGCGGTGATGGGGTATTGTTTGGTTAGCTTATTTGTAGTGTTGACAGAACGAAAGAAAAATGCCTTGTATTGACTGTAACAGTCAGAACAAGGCATTTATACGTGAAAAAAGGGAAATCTTAGCCGCTTACAGAAGGTAAATTTCCAAGATTATTTTTTTCTGTTCCATCGGGAAGGGATTTCAAGTATTCGGAATCTTTCCGGTGGGCAATACCAACGCCTTGAATATCGCCTTCTTTTGCCATAGCGACACCTTCTTCTTTCGAAACAGTTGAGCCATCTGAAAGCTGATAGCCCGTAATACGCCCGCTTGATTTGACCAATCCTACAATCTCTTTTGCATCTGCTTTGGGGCTTGGAACTTCATCCAGTGCAGCATATGCAAGTTTTGCTCCTAAATCTTTTTTATCTGTATTCATACTAATCTCCATAGTTATATTTTCATGATTATTTGTTGCTGTTATAGTATTTGAGAAAAAATGAAAAATATGTAGCAATTGATAATAAATAGAAAGTCGGGCAGAAATATCTCATAAAAATTTAATATACAAGAAGAGCATAGTATAATTGTGCTAAATCAATCTTGAACTTGCAGGAGGAGAAAATCTTGAGTATTACAGTTAACTTATACTATACAGGAAAAAATGGAAGTGCAAGAAAATTCGCGGAGGAGATGGTGACAAGCGGAATCGTAGAGGCTGTGCGTGCAGAGGAAGGAAATGAAAAATATGAATACTTCTTTCCGATGGATGATCCGGAAACGGTGTTGCTCATTGATCGTTGGCGTAATCAGGAAGCAATTGATTTGCATCATAAGTCAGAAATGATGTCACAGATTGCAGTACTCCGAGAGAAATACAAGCTCCGGTTGAGAGTGGAACGGTACATAGAAGAACCGAAATAAAAGATTGAATAGAGAGAAAATCTAAGGGAGAAGAGAATACATGAACGCAAATTCAATGTGTATAGCATGTATAATAGCTAAGCAGGAAAAACAGATAAGACATTTTTCGGATGAAGCGAAAAAATCGGAGTATATGAATCAGGTATTGAAATTACTATACCAATACGGGAAAACAGAGTCATCACCGTGGCTTGCAGAGCAGGTTAATCAAATCTATAAGAGTTTTTGGGGAAGTGAAGAAGACTATACCTTGATTAAGAAAAAGTATAATCAATTGTTGCTTAATAGGGAAAAGGAAATTGAGCAGCAGATACATAAATCACAGGATGCTATAAGAGAATGCATTAAATATGTTTGTGCCGCAAATTATATTGACTTTTCTGCGGTGGAAAATGTGAGTGAACAGACATTTGAAACCTTATTAGAAAAAGTCAGCGATGAGGCGAATGAAGAAAATCTGGAAGAATATGCTAATTTTAGAAAAGATTTGGAGAAAGCAAAGAAGCTGGTTTATTTTACGGATAATTGTGGAGAAATCGTTTTAGACAAAGTATTTATCAAATGCATAAAAGAAGTGTATCCACAGTTGCAAATCACAGTTATTGTGCGAGGTGAAAATGTAATAAACGATGCAACCTTAGAGGATGCGAAGGAGGTAGGCTTAACTGATATTGTTTCCTGTATAGGAAATGGGAACGGTGCACCGGGAACTGTTCTAAAGAGGTTAAGTAAAGAAGCCAAGCAGATTCTGTTGGATGCAGATTTGATTATTTCCAAAGGACAGGGGAATTTTGAGAGTTTATTCGGCGAAGGACTGAATCCTTACTATTTGTTCTTGTGCAAATGCGAGTTGTTTGTTCGTAGATTTAAATTGGAGCAATATAAAGCTGTTTTTATGAGAGAGGAAAGAATTGGAATAGACACGAAATAGACCGTATGATATAATTGTTTCACAATCCTGACATTAAGCATAAGTTATGCTGCGTGAAAGGTGCGAATTATATCAAAGTCTATCGAGGGAGTGTTCAATGTCTGCGAATACTCTTTGAATTTTATGATTGCGATTGCCGCATCCTTCGGGAATGCGGCTTTTTTTGTTATAGAAAGTTAGTTGTGGAGGCATATATGGAAACACGCGTTGCGGTTATGAGTATTATTGTAGAAAATGAAGATACCGTAGAAACACTGAATGCAATTTTACATGAGTATGGAGAGTATATTATCGGCCGTATGGGAATTCCTTATCGCAAGCGAAAAATCAATATAATTAGCATTGCTTTGGATGCACCACAGAATACCATTTCTGCGTTATCCGGTAAGATTGGCAGTTTACCTGGAATCAGTGTTAAGACTGCGTACTCAGGAGTGATAAGTCATGAATAAACAACTTTTTTCATTGATAGAAAAATTGGCAACAGAGCATAGGCTTGCACTTGCAGAATATGAATTCTTGATTGAGAATCGTACCGTTGAAGCGGCTAAGTTGCTGGCAGAATATGCAGTAGGTGTGCGTAAAAAAATATATGGAAATACCGTTTTTATTCGAGGCTTGATTGAAGTCAGCAATATATGTAAAAACGACTGTTTATATTGTGGTATTCGCAGAAGCAACTCGAACTGTCAGCGTTATTACCTGACAAGTGAGGAGATTCTGGAACGATGTCAGGAGGGATATGAGCTGGGATTTCGGACTTTTGTCTTACAAGGTGGTGAGAATGGTTATTACGAGGACGATTTACTTTGTGAACTGTTAACTGCCATTAAGGCGGTATATTCGGATTGCGCCGTTACGCTTTCTTTGGGAGAGCGGAGTAAAGAGAGTTATCAGAAATTACATGATGCAGGTGCAGACCGCTATCTGTTGCGACATGAAACAGCAGATGCAGTACATTATGGGAAATTACATCCAAAAGAGCTTTCGTTTGAAGAACGAATTCGATGTCTGCATGATTTGAAGGAAATCGGTTATCAAGTCGGTTGTGGCTTCATGGTGGGATCTCCTTATCAGACGAGTGCACATTTAGCCAAAGATTTAGAGTTTATCGAAAAGTTCAAACCGGATATGTGTGGTATTGGACCATTTATTCCGCAGAAAGATACACCTTTTGGACAAGAGAGTGCCGGAACGGTGGAGTTAACTTGTTTTTTATTGTCCATTATCCGTTTGATTCGACCGAATGTTTTGCTTCCGGCAACGACCGCACTTGGGACAATTGACTCGTTTGGTCGAGAAAAAGGAATTTTGTCGGGAGCGAATGTAGTGATGCCCAATTTATCTCCGGCTTCTGTTCGAAGAAAATATTTGCTCTATGATAATAAAGTTTCTGATGGGGCAGAATCAGCACAATGTGTAGAAGAGTTGGTTAGGCGTATGAAGTCGATTGGTTATGAAATTGTGAGCAGTCGTGGCGATATAAAGAGAATCTAAAAAGAGAGGAAACCAATATGGCAATTTACAATCCAAAATCCTTAAAAGCAGAAGAATTTATCAATGATGAAGAAATTCGTGAAACGTTGGCTTATGCAGAGGCAAATAAGAACAATGTGGAATTGATTGATCAGATTCTGGAAAAGGCTCGTCCGCAAAAGACGGCAACCGGACATATTTGTGCCGGTTTGACCCATAGAGAGGCATCGGTCTTGTTGGCATGCGAAATTCCGGAAAAAATAGAGAAAATGTATCAGATTGCGGAAGAGATTAAGTTAGCATTTTATGGCAATCGTATTGTGATTTTTGCACCGCTGTATCTGTCTAACTATTGTGTGAATGGCTGTGTGTATTGTCCGTATCACATGAAAAACAAACATATTGCCCGAAAGAAGTTAACACAGGAAGAAGTAAAAGCAGAAGTGATTGCGTTGCAGGACCTTGGGCATAAACGTTTGGCGATTGAAGCAGGTGAGGATCCGGTAAATAATCCGATTGAATATATTTTGGAATGTATCAAGACCATTTACAGTGTGCATCACAAAAATGGTGATATACGACGGGTAAATGTGAATATTGCAGCTACTACCGTGGAAAATTATCGCAAATTGAAAGAGGCAGGTATTGGTACTTATATTTTGTTTCAGGAAACTTATCACAAACAGAGTTATTTAGAACTACATCCGACTGGACCGAAGCATGATTATGCGTATCATACCGAAGCAATGGATCGTGCGATGGAAGGCGGTATTGATGACGTGGGATTGGGAGTTCTGTTCGGACTTGAATTATATAAGTACGAATTTGCAGGACTATTAATGCATGCGGAACATTTGGAAGCTGTTCACGGAGTTGGTCCACATACGATTAGTGTACCGCGATTGAAACGTGCTGATGATATCGATCCGAATCAGTTTGATAATGGTATTGATGATGAAACATTTGCCCAAATTACGGCCTGTATTCATCTGGCGGTACCTTATACAGGTTTGATTATATCTACCCGCGAAAGTGAACAGGTACGCTCTAAATTATTGCGTTTGGGTATTTCTCAGGTATCCGGTGGTTCGCGCACTTCTGTAGGTGGCTATGCAGGGTATACTCCGGAAGAGCGTCCGCATGACACAGAGCAGTTCGAAGTGTCCGATCAGCGTAGTCTGGATGAGGTAGTATGCTGGTTAATGGAAAATGGTCACATTCCATCTTTCTGTACAGCTTGTTATCGCGAAGGACGTACCGGAGATCGCTTTATGAGCTTGTGCAAGAGTGGTCAAATTCTGAATTGCTGTCATCCGAATGCTCTCATGACGCTATCGGAATATTTGGAAGATTATGCATCGGCGAAAACCAAAGAAGTAGGTTATGAAATGGTAGAGAAAGAATTGAAACGTATTCCCAAAGATAAAGTGCGTGAAATTGCTACACAGAATATCGAGGCAATTAAGGCATCTAACCGTAGAGACTTCCGTTTCTAAAAGAGCAGTGTTTCTAAAGGAGGGGTCATATGACACTGAATAGTATTGTATCCGCAGAGCGGGTACATATTGGATTTTTTGGAATACGCAACGTCGGTAAGTCCAGTATCGTTAACGCTGTCACAGGACAGCAGTTGTCCGTAGTATCGGATGTAAAAGGCACTACGACTGATCCGGTGAAAAAGGCAATGGAGTTGCTACCTCTTGGTCCGGTAGTTATCATTGACACACCTGGCCTGGATGATGAGGGTGAACTTGGACAATTGCGTGTGCAAAAGACAAAACAGATTTTGGGACAGACAGATATTGCGGTGCTGGTGGTAGACAGTACCGTAGGATTGAAGCCACAAGATGCTGATTTGATCAAAGTTTTTCAAGAACGAAAAATACCATATATTATTGTACACAATAAGGCAGATTTACGGAAAGAACGCATAGTTCTTGAGGAAAAAGAAATTTATGCCAGCGCAGTTACCGGAGAAGGAATTCAAGCGTTAAAAGAAGCTTTGGGAGTGCTTGCAAAGAATACGAAGTCGCCGAAGTTATTAGTGGCGGATCTTATTGAGCCAAATGATGTGGTAGTACTGGTAACACCTATTGATGAAGCGGCACCGAAAGGTCGTTTGATTCTGCCACAACAGTTGACAATTCGGGATATTCTGGATGCACATGGTATTGTGATAACATGTCAGGATACAGAACTGGTACAAACACTTGCAAGTCTTGCGCGTAAGCCGAAGATGGTAATAACCGATTCGCAGGCTTTTGAGAGAGTTGATAGGGACACCCCGAAGGACATTCTGCTTACGTCTTTTTCCATTTTGATGGCTCGCTATAAGGGCGACTTGCAGGAATTGGTACGCGGTGCAGCAGCTCTGTCAAAATTACAGGATGGAGATAAGGTTCTAATCTCAGAAGGCTGTACCCATCATCGTCAATGCAATGACATTGGTACGGCGAAGATGCCACACTGGTTAGAGGAATTTACCGGTAAAAAGTTAGAATATACATTTACTTCCGGCGGAGAATTTCCGGAAAAATCAGAGCAGTACGCACAGGTTATTCATTGTGGTGGCTGTATGTTGAACGAAGCAGAGATGAAAAACCGTATTGAGCGATGTGTAGCGGTTGGGGTTCCGATTGTTAATTATGGTATTGCAATTGCGCAGATGAATGGTATACTAAAAAGAAGTATACAGATGTTCGATGATATCAGCAATCTGTTGGAATAATGAGAGGATAGTAGTTATGTTATTAGCTATTGCAGATGCTCCATGCAGGGTTTGAGGACGATGCATGGAGGGATAAGGACTAGAGCCTAAGTCCTCAGACTTTGCATTTTGATTGTAAAAGAGAAGATAGAAATCAAAGGAGCAAAGTCAATATGAAAAATACAATACAAGAATTAAGAACATTTATTACTCTCTGGAGTACACAATCACTGTCACAGCTTGGCAGTACTATGACCAATTTTGCGCTTGGAATATGGTTGTATGAGAAAACGGGTTCTGCGTTGCAGACTGCACTTTTAAGCATCTGTTCTTATACACCGTATATTTTAATGAGTATTTTTGCAGGGGCGCTTAGTGACAGATGGGATAAGAAGAAGGTTATGCTAATCTGTGATACGATAGCAGCTATTTGTACGATAATTGTTTTTACATTGTTGAAGGCAGATTTGCTTATGCCGTGGCACATGTATTTGCTCAATGCCATAAACGGCCTTATGAATACGGTGCAACAACCGGCAGGTGATGTAGCTATGACCTTGATTACACCGAAAGAGCACTATCAGAAAACAAGTGGTATGCGGTCATTTTCCCAGTCATTGATTACGATTCTTCATCCTGTGATTGCAACAGCATTGTTTGCTTTAGCGGGAATGGAAGTGGTTATTTTGGTTGATCTTGCCACTTTTGTGATTGCCTTTTTAACCTTGCTTTTTGCTATCCGTATTCCTCGTATAGAGGAAACAGAAACAGAGAAAAAGGAAACTTTGCTACAGGCAGCAGGAGTTGGTTTGCGGTATTTGAAGGAAAATCCGCTTATCCTTACGTTAATTTTCTTTTTGGCAGGAGTTAATCTGGTAGCATCAGCGTTTGATGCCATCCTTCCGGCATTTGTGCTTCCAAGAGATAATGGTGGTGAAACAATATTAGGAATAGTAACTTCTGCCGCAGGTGTTGCAACGTTAATCGGCAGTGTTATTGCAACGGTGCTACCGGCACCAAAAGACCGAATCAGAGTGATTTACTTGACAATGTTGATATCGTTAAGTATAGAAAACTTTTTACTTGCTTTTAGTCAGACACCGGTATTATGGTGTCTTGCACAAGTAATTGGCTGGTTGCCGGTGCCGCTAATGAATGCAAACATGGATGTTGTTTTCCGAAGTACAATTCCGACCAATATGCAGGGACGTGTTTATGCGTGCAGAAACACGTTGCAGTTCTTTACCATTCCGATTGGATTTTTCCTTGGAGGAATTCTTGTAGATGAAGTTTGCGAACCATTTATGGCAGCAGGAACAACGGCTGACATCTGGAGAACACTTTTTGGCATGGGAAAAGGCTCCGGAGCAGCAATGGTATGCTTTATCTTAGGAGTTGCAGGAACAGCAGTCTGTTTGATTTTTGGAAGAATATTGCGTAAATATAAATATGAAGATAGATAAATAAGTTTCCCCTGCATTAGCTGTAAAGTTAATGTAGGGGAATTTCTATTAAATTTGATGATGTAATGCGGCAAGCTGTTCTTTAAGAGAAGATATTTCTTTATCTTTTTCTGCTAATAAGGTGCTGTATTCGCTGTCTTTTTCTGCTAATAAGGTGCTGTATTCGCTGTCTTTTTCTGCTAATAAGGTGCTGTATTCATTGTCTTTTTGGGCTAATTCTTCTGCATGTCTTTTTTCTTGAATTTCAATATCGAGTAATAGGGACTCGTCTGTCATTTCATTCAGAACCTCCAATTCTTCATAATGAGAGTAAATGTGGGTATACAATTTATGAGTTAGTTGGCGGAGTTTTCGCGCATCCGCTGGTGTGATGTTGCCTAATTCCACATTTTCTTCTATGCTTTTTAGTATATCAAATTCAATTAAATTTTGCAACGCTAAAAGGTTTTTCTCGTTACGTTCCTTCGATAATAAATCGCGAAGTTTTAGTAGTTGAAAGGGAATTAAGATAATCATTTTTCGATTTTTGAGTTCTTCTAAAGAAGTTTCCAGAAACTTGAATGTAGAAACGGTATAGAGGAAAGAGCCTTGAGTACCAAAGTTCAATTTCATAGTGTATTCATCAGGTGCTTTGCCGGAAGTATAGAGATAAATTATTTTTGGTTCTGGGAAAATTAGTTCATAATCGGCCGGAGATATATTCTTATCCGTTTCAGGTGAAAGCTGAATACGGTTCCTGTCAGCATGTCCATAACTATACTCAAAGACTCGGAAAATAATGTTCTCATCCTCCGTCATTTGGGCTTCTAAATGATAACTGTGAGTGTTGTTAATAGTTAGGATAGTGTCTGCAAGAATTCGTTTGAGATTATCATTCTCAAATTCTGTCCAGTGATAGGTTATAGTACTATTTGTCGGGTAATTTGTATCAAACAGACCATTGATTAAGTTTATGACTGACACAGAAGACAGTGTCAAAATTTTTTTAAAGACTTTGTCATAGATATGACTGATAGATTTTGTCATAGAAAAGACTCCTTTGTAATTTAGAATTTGAAAATACTATACATGGAAAAGGCGGTCATTATAGACCATGATTGATTTACTTTTTAAAAGAAAAGTGTTAGATTATTCAGATGAGTGTATCATAGCACATTATAAGAAAAAGAACAATCAAGTTTTTATACATATTTACGTATGCATATATTTATGTATTATTGTATGTTATAATTAATATCATTCATTTTTAGAGAGGAAATATCTATATGAAAAACCTAATCCGTTTAACCGATTACACCTCAAAAGAGATAGAAGACATCTTTCGTATTACAGAAGATGTTATAGAAGGGAAATATGCTGATGCACTAAAAGGAAAAAGCGTAGTGCTCTTTTTTCCGAGTGCCAGTATCAGAACGAGGGTCACGTTTGAAAAAGGAATCTATCTGTTAGGTGGGCAGCCGATTTTGTTTCCGACAGAAACGCTTGATAAAAAAGAGGATTTGAGAGATGTGTGCGGTTATCTGGACAACTGGGCAGATATTATTATTGCAAGGCATAAAGATATTCATGTTCTGGAAAAGTTGGCAGACTATTCCAAAATTCCTATTATCAATGCCATGACAGATATGAATCATCCATGCGAAATGTTGGCCGATATGTATGCACTTTCCAAAATCAGAGAAGATTTTACAAAAGATAAATATTTATTCTGTGGGAAAAAGGGAAATATTGGATTGGCATGGAAAGAGGCTTCTGATGTAATGGGATTTGAGTTGTCACAATGTTGTGCCAAGGGCTATGAAATAGATGGAATAGCTACTTATGATAATATTCGCGATGCGGTGAAGGGCAAGGACATTATATGTACGGATTCGTTATCGGCAAATGTGCTTGAGGAGTTTAAGGAGTGTCAGGTAACGAAAGAAATCATGGAAATGGCAAATGAGGGAGCGGTACTAAATCCATGCCCGCCGTTTTATCGTGGTGAGGAAGTTTCCGAGGATGTCATTGAATCCGATTATTTTGTTGGCTATGAATTTAAGAAGCATTTGCTGGAAGTGCAGCAGGCAATTATGCTTTGGTGTATGGGAGATAGCATATGGATTTAAGTGAAAAATTACAACAATTACGAAAACAAAAGGAATTAACACAGGAAGAGCTGGCAGAGTTACTTTTTGTATCAAGAACGGCGATATCGAAATGGGAATCCGGACGTGGCTGCCCGAATATAGAATCCTTGAAAGCTATTTCTAAACTGTTTTCAATCTCCATTGACGAATTGCTTTCCGGTGAAGAGTTAATTGTTGTGGCAGAGAAACAAGTACAGGAGAAAACAAGAAGTATCTGTGTTCTTTTGTCGGGGATTCTGGATTGTATGATGTTGCTTTTGCTCTTTCTTCCCTTTTATGGGCAAAAAAGCGGAGAGATTTATTTGTCAGTGAATTTATTTTCGCTTACGAGTATAGAAGATTATTTATGGTACTTGTATGTTGCCGTGATTGCGGTAAACAGTGTTTTTGGAATTATACAGTTGGCATTGCAGAATTGTGGAAATAAGTTGTGGATACAAAGCAGGAAAATAGTTTCTTTCGGACTTACTTTTTTGGGAACGATATTGTTTGTGATTAGCAGACAACCGTATGCGGCTTTTTATCTTCTTTGTATTTTAGGAATAAAGGTTGTTTTGTTGATAAAACAGCAATGATACGAAGCGTGTCATGCGTGTGACGGTGCGATTCTTACATATTTTGCTTCTTTCTATTAGGATTTTTCTTGGAAGGCGCGTTCTAAGAAAAATACGAATGGAGAAATGAAATATGGAAACAAAAAAGAAAATGATGATTGGTTTCGGTGTAAGTGGAGTTTTATTTTTGATCTTTGGAGTTCTGCTGGGGTTAGTCCTTAAGGTAAATGTACAAGCAATCGGTCCGGAAGGTTCTGTCATTGGACTTGCTACGTTAAATGGCTATATGCATGAACTGATAGGAGTGCATATCATTTGGTATCACATCACTGAATGGTTTGGTCTTGTGGCAATTCTTACAGCATTTGGATTTGCTGTTGTAGGATTGGTACAGGTTGTCAAAGAAAAGAGTCTTTTTCGGGTAGAAAAAAGTCTAATATGGTTAGGCGGCTATTTTGTCCTTGTAATCGGAATTTATATTTTCTTTGAAAAATATGTAATCAATTACAGACCGATTATGCTCTCAGAGTATTTAGAACCTTCTTTTCCATCTACGCATACGATGATTGTTCTGTGTATTATGGGCGCAGCAATGATACAGTTTCAAAGAAGAATAAAAAACCAAAAGGTTAGATATGCGGCTCATATTTTGTCAGTTCTTACCATAGCGGTGACGGTTATCGGAAGAATGATTTCGGGAGTGCATTGGTTTACGGATATTATAGCCGGATTACTTATCGGAACAGCGATGTTATTTTTGTATTATGCAGTGGACTTGCTGATATGCCAATTCTTACCGGATTTTCAGAGATGCAAATCAAATGAACAGAATTGTTAACATCCGTTGACAAATTGTTAAGCCTTGTTGGTGGAGTGTTTTTGCGGAAATTTTTAGAATGAAAGTAACAAAAACATTTAACCGGGAGGTCTTTATAATGAAAAAAATGCTGGCATTTCTTTTTCTGTATTTTGGCTCCGGAATTTTAGGAGAGGCTGTTATTATTGCAGGGCTGGCGGCTGCGGGTTATGATCCGGTACATGGTGAGATGCCGAGTGAAGAAATAGCAAATTTGATACGATACTATGGTTTCGGTATTTATCTCATCATGGCAATATGGTATTGCAGATGTATTGAGAAACATAAACTGAACTCTATGGGATTTCAGAAGAAAATAGCAGATTATTTGCTCGGTTCTGTTATGGCAATCGTTTTGCTTGGTATCATTATGGGAATGGCATTCGTTTGTGGAGGAATAGCTTTTAGTACAGTAAGAGGAAATGTTAGTTGGGTATATACGATTGCTTTGTTAGTCGGTTTCATGATTCAGGGCGCAGCAGAAGAAGCATTGTGTCGTGGCTTTTTACAGACTTCGTTTATGAAAAAAGTACCGATTGCCATAGCGGTTTTACTTAGTGCGATAGCCTTTGCAGTTCCTCACTTTTCTACGCTTTTTGCGGCAGAAACTTCTGCTTTATGGAGTATTCGGGTTAACGTTGAGTGGAAATGAGGCAGATGGAGCAGGAATACTTTGCTTTGAGGTAAGAGAGTGTAGTATTATTAATGGTGGAGAATATGGATTGGAAGCAAGTTGAGGTTTTAGGGATGAAAAGAAAAATGAAGTTTGTTATTGTGATTGGAATTATTATTCTTGTAATGATATGTGCAGTATTTGGCCTGAGTTTATACGGCAAACAACAAATGGGCAAAATACCGGAATTATCTTTTCAAGATGCGCTTGCCTATACAACAAAAGATAATGAAGATGCAGTGATTACGGTAGGTGTCATCCAAAATGGACAAGCTTCGTATACCGTTTATGGTGCGAATGGAGAAGAATTACCGGCGCAGTTGCATACATATGAAATAGGTTCGTTAACCAAAACTTTTACAGCAGCCTTGGTTGCGCGGGCTGTGCAGGAAGAGAGAATAGATATGGAGGATAAGATTGATGAATATCTTTCTTTGCCGGAAGGAAATCATTATCCTACCATAGAAGAAGTGTTAACGCACACATCCGGTTACAAGGGGTTCTATTTTGAAAGTCCGATGATAGCTAACTTTTTCAAGGGAAGAAATGATTTTTATGGAATTTCAAAAGAAATGGTGCTGAATAAGGCAGCAAAATTGGATTTATCCAAAGAGGAATATGATTTCTGTTATTCCAATTATGGTTATGCAGTGTTAGGATTAATTTTGGAAACTGTGTATCAGACGGATTATACAACGTTAATGAACCAATATGTACAGGAAGAATTGCAGCTTGGAAATACGAGAATATCAGATCAAAGCGGTGATTTGGGCAACTATTGGGATTGGCAGGATGAGGATGCGTATCTGTCAGCAGGTGCACTTACATCCAATATAGAAGATATGTTAGCTTATGCGCAGATACAATTGGAAGAAAAAGATTATTTTGCGTTAGGTCATGAAAGCTTGAAGGAAATTGATGCTTCCACGGATTCGTATAAAATGATGGGAATTCACATGGATGAAATCGGTATGGCATGGATTCTTGATAAGCAAAATAATTTTATTTGGCATAATGGTGGAACGGGCTCTTATAACAGTTATCTTGGTGTCGATTTGAAAACGGGAACAGCGGTTGTTGTCCTTTCAAACCTATCTCCAAGTGAAAGAATTCCCGCGACGGTTCTTGGGGTGAAAAAATTGCAGGAATTGACGAAATAATATCATTGACAAATGCTGGAATAGCTGATAAAGTTTTGCATTGGATAATATATTCAGGCAAAAGGAGAGGAGATTTATTATGAAAAAAATTGCAGCTTTATTAGTTTGCGTAATGTCAGTAGGTTTACTTGGAGGTTGTGGAAATTCTTTTGATGCTTCTGCATACACAAAAGCAGTATTGGACAACGCTTACAAGAATGATTCCACAGGTTTCGTTGAATTAGAGGTTGGTACAGCAGAGGAATCCGCAGAAGTATATCAGGAAGGTCTTGATGCTGTAGTTGATTCTTGGTTAACAGCTTATGAGATTACAGATGATTACGAAGCAGATTTTGAAGCAATCTTTGCGGATATTCTTAGCAACGTAAAATATACTGTAGGTGAAGCAGAAAAACAGGATGATGATTCTTTCATCGTAACAGTTACATATGAGCAGATGAACGTATTTGCTCCGGCAATAGAAGCTTATACTACAACAGTAACAGAATTAACAGCTGCTTGGGTGGAAGCTGCTGCTGCAGGTGAAGAAATCCCGACAGAAGATGAAATGGTTGCTGAACTTGTTATTGCATTAGAAGATAACTTGAAAAATTCCTTAGCAAACGTTACTTATGATGAAGCTGCTACAACAACAATCAGAATCGAACTTGTAGATAACGTTTATACACCTAACACAGATGATTTAGCTACTTTTGAATCTGTTATATTTGACTATGAAGAAATGGAAGAAGTAGTATACTAAGAAATATGAAATCATGATTTGTAATTGTGTCTCCCCGACAGTCTACCTGTTGGGGAGTTTTAGTATATATGAAACATACAACAGATAGGGGTATTAGGTAATTGCGAAACTTATATTTACTTTGTAGAAATTGTACATAATTAACAAACCACCGCAGGCACGCTCCCGCTGCCCTCGTTTCGTAGCGGTACCTAAGACGCTAAAACACAGCGTCTAAGTACCGACGAACTCACAGCACCTGTTTATGGTAATTGTTAATCATGTACAATACAATCATAGTAATTTGTAGTTTCGCAATTATCTGATAATGTTATGAGAGGGAAATGAATGAGAATCGTAAATTTGATAGAAGATACACCCGGAGCTGCCGGATGTAGATATGAGCATGGACTAAGTTTTTATGTGGAAACCAAGAAGCATAAGCTTCTGTTAGACACCGGAGCTACGGAGTTATTTTTAGAAAATGCTAAAAAGCTGGGAATTGACTTAACACAAGTCGATACAGTGATTTTAAGTCATGGACATTATGACCATTCCGGCGGTATTTTAGCGTTTGCTAAAATAAATCCAAGAGCACAAATTTATTTACAGAGAAAAGCGGGGCTTGATTATTATAGTCTGAAAGATAATCAGGAAAAGTATATCGGAATTGATAAAAGAATTCTTGCATTACCACAAGTACAGCTTTTGGATGGGGATTATCGGATTGATGAAGAACTATTTTTATTTACCGGAATAACCGGAAGAAAATACTTTGCAAAGAGCAATTTACTTCTAAAAAGTAAAAACGAGGATGGCTTTGTACAAGATGAATTTGAACATGAACAGTGCCTTGTTATTACACAAGAAGGACAGCAGATTTTGATGTCAGGATGTGCACACAATGGTATTTTGAATATTCTAGAGGCATACGGGCAGCGTTTTGATGGGCAACCGGATATGGTCATCAGCGGTTTTCATATGATGCAAAAGGCGGCATTTGATGAAGAAGATATTCTTATCATTCGAGAAACCGCAAGAGAATTACAGAAAATGGATACCATGTTTTATACGGGACATTGTACTGGAGAGGCGGCTTTTGCTATAATGCAGGAAATCTTGCAAAAAAAACTGTGCCTTATCCATAGTGGTATGACTTTGTGTGAATAGTTTTTTGCAACTTATCTTTCATATATGCATCTTACACTTTAAAACATAGATGAATGCGATGAAAAAAGGTATAATGCAGAAAGTAGTTCAAAAGGAGAAAATGGACGGAATGAAAGATGTCAATAAAACACTGTATATGCCACTTTATGGAAAGGCTTTGCTTAGTAGACAAGGTATCATTTTAAAAGATAAAAAGGCAGAGTATATTTGGGAAAAAGAAGGATTTGAACTGGAAGACAAAGTAAAATCAAAATGGTTTACTTACTATATGGGGATGCGCAGTGCAGTATTTGATAACTGGGTAAGAGACAAAATGGCAGCATACCCGGACGCTATGGTATTACATATCGGTTGTGGTATGGACAGCCGAATAGAGCGTATCGGAGCAAACAATAGAGTTTGGTATGATGTAGATTTTCCGGATGTCATAATAGAGCGTAGAAAATACTATCATGAAAATGAATTTTATCATATGCTTTTTGCGGATGCCAGAAAGACAGAATGGGTTAAGAAGCTTCCCTGCTGTGAGCACATTATTGTTATTATGGAAGGCGTTTCCATGTATTTGACACAGGAAGAATTGACAAATTTACTTTTGACAATTAAGAATTATTATAAAAGAGTTAATTTATTAGTAGACTGTTATACTGAGCTTGGAGTAAAAACGTCGAAGTATCAAAAAATAATGAAAGAGATAGGAAAACTTGTCATCACGGGATTAAAAGACGCTTCTTTTTTTGGAGAAGACTACCGGACTAAAGTTTGTGGCAGAACTTGATTTGACTCCGGCCAAATTAATTGATGAGCTGATAGGTTTTGAACATTTGATTTTTAAGAATATTATGGCCGGTAATACCGTTAAGAAATTATTTCGTTTATACGAATTTGAAGTATAGCAAGAACAGGAGAAGGAACAAAAGTTTTATGGTACTTGAAAAAGGCCAATAGCAGGCGGGTAAATTGTAAATACAGCAAAAAGAAGTGCAAGCGTAAACAGTCCAAGGATACAATATCCGGAGGATTTTGCAGGAGCCTGTTTTTGCAGTTGCTTGCAGCTATAAAGATAAGCCAGTATCATGGAGAGAAAGAAAATCGCAATATTAATAAAATCTACAATCTGTCCTAAAATACCGGAATAGGTATAGAATAAAATGACAGTAGAAAAAATAGCTAGTAGAATGGAACGAAATTTTACGCAGAAAAAATCCGGATATTGTTTTCCTAACAGATAATATTGTGGAATGGATACAAGAATGATAGGATAAAAATGCAGCTTCAGATGTTCCCATATGGACTCGTTAACAGGTACAAAGAAACCAAGGAAAAATGATTGATTACTCCAGTTGTAAACAAAATGGAAAAGAACACCTAAGATGCAGGATAGTATACACGCAACGATTTCCGTTTTTTTTAGTGAAATATTCATTGATAAACTCCTCTGTTATACGATATATTAAAAAAGAAGTATTCTGACTTTATAAGTATATGTCGTATAAATGAATTTTACGCAAAAATATTTGATGCTTGGAGGGAAAAAATGAATCAGAACATGCAACTGCAACAGCTATTTACTTTTATAGAAAAAAGTCCCACTTGTTTTCATGCGGTCTCTAACTTGGAAAAAATGTTAGAGGGAGCTGGATTTCAGAAATTGGAAGAGAAAAACAAGTGGGATATTTCTATTGGTGGCAAATATTATGTAAATCGAAATGATTCGTCGATTATAGCATTTACGATTCCGGATTGCAGTTTCAATGAGATAAAAGGTTTTCACATGGTTGCGGCACACAGTGATTCGCCTTGTTTTAAATTGAAAGAGATTCCGGAGAATATAGTAGACAAGGCATATTTGAAGTGGAATGTGGAAAAGTATGGTGGAATGATTTTGTCTACGTGGCTAGACAGACCACTTTCGGTTGCAGGAAGAATTGTTGGCAAAACGAAAGAGGGACTACAAAGCAGTCTTGTAAATTTGGATAGAGATGTAGCAATTATTCCGAATGTAGCAATTCACATGAACCGGGATATGAATAAAGGAGTTGAGTACAATCCGCAAATTGATATGCAGCCTCTTGTTGGAGCAGCAGATGCAAAAGGAACTTATTTAGAACTTCTGGCGAAAGAGGCAGGAATTAAGAAGGAAGATATTCTTGGAACAGATTTATTTTTGTATAATCGGGATAAGTGTCGTGTGATAGGTTTGGATGAGGCATTCATAGCAGGACCAAGGTTAGATGATTTAGAGTGTGCTTATGCCGGTATGTATTCTCTTATAAAGGGACAGTCTTTGCAGTATATCAATCTCTGTGCGGTTTTTGATAATGAAGAAGTAGGAAGTGGAACAAAGCAAGGGGCGGACTCAACCTTCTTGAAAGATGTACTTACAAGAATTTGTACGAAGCTTGGTATGGATGAGGAAACGTATTGTTGTATGCTTGCAAATAGCTTTATGATTTCAGCGGATAATGCACATGCGTTGCATCCGAATCATACGGAGAAGGCAGATGCAGAAAACAGACCGATATTGAATGGTGGCATTGTTATCAAACATCATGGCAGCCAGCGTTATGCTACGGATGCTTATTCGGCAGCAGTCATGAAGGATATCTGTCAACAGGCTGATGTACCTTGTCAAACCTATGCGAATCGTTCGGATATGGTAGGAGGAAGTACACTTGGAAATATTTCTACGTCACAAGTATCTGTAAGTACCGTAGATATCGGATTGCCACAGCTTGCCATGCATTCTGCAATGGAAACAGCAGGGACAAAGGATATTGGGTATTTAATAGAGGCGCTACAAACATTTTATAAACAATAATTTCAGAACGAAATTTTTGCAAGTCAGGCTCTTGGGCCTGACTTTGTTATGTAAAAGAAAAGTGATCGTAGGTAGTTAGATAATAGGAATATTGAAAGGACCGCTTCCGCTGGTAGCAACCGTTTCTGCGATGTGTTCGCGGTATTCGGTCGGAGTACAGTCCAGATATCTTTTGAATAATTTATTAAAATAACTGATATTGTTAAAACCCACAGATAATGCCAAATCCGAAATAGAGTGTTTGGCATTTGTGTCGTCCAGTATTTTCTTACTGGCTTCGAAAATGCGGTATTTCATCAAATATTCAAAAGGAGTCATTTGAATTGTTCGTTTGAAGCAACGACAACACTCGCTTTTGCTAACCGGAATACTTTCGGCAATATCGTCTAACGTAAGTGACTCAGCATGATGAAGGCGGATAAAAAGCATGGCTTGTTTCACGCGTTGTTCATCCAAAGAAATCTGTGGTGATTGCGGAATATCTGCTGTTTGAGAAAGTCTGCTTATCAGGATAGACCAGAATTGACATAAGTAACCTTTTGTTGCAATTTCATAGCCGAAGTTTTTCGTCAGATTAACAGCAATGACATCATTTAGAATATCCAACATAGATTCATGCCAGGAATCTTTTTCGTCTAGTGGAAGGGCCTTTAAGATGGAAAAACTCTGGGCAGGCAGTAGAAACTGTGTCCGCATATAGGAATTTGTATGTCCAAAAAGAAAGTCAGGATGAAACACTAAAGAATAGTATGTACAGTTGCCGTCGGCAATGCTGTGAAAAGAATGCATTACATTTTGATTGATAATCATACCTTGACCAGGTTCCAGAATAAAGGTTTCATCGTCGGTGAGTACTTCCGTGCGACCGGAGTTGATAATAATAATTTCCATTTCTTCGTGCCAATGCCATCGGATAGCATGCATATAAGATTTGGACAAATCCACAAAATAGACCATAACTGGGTAGTCCAGATTTCCATGATGTTTCTTTTCATAAAAATTATCATAGGTAAATATGGTTTCCTTAACATCCTCTTCGGAATGATCTTCTATTAACTTGTCTGTTTTATCAATCAGCTCTTTTTTCATACGTAATCCTCTATTCTTCAAGTCTATACTATTATGTCATGATTACAGTTATCGTGATACTAGTTATGATAAAATATAATAGCATGGAACAAATTTGAAGTCAAAAACCTTTTGAAAAGAAGTAACAAGTCTGTTATAGTAAAATTAGCAGACCGCTCATCTGCTAGCGAAGGCATGAGTAGATTAAGGAGAAAGGAAGAATGAAGAAAAAAGGGATAATTATCATCGGTGCAGTGGCAATAGCCGCAATAGCGGCCGGTATTGGTATCTATCAGAATTATGATAGATTATTCCCGGAAAAAATTGATTCAGATTTTACAGTAAGTTATGAGGGAATTGCAACAGCAACTATTGATGCAGGAGTGAGTGTACATGACCCGTCAATTATTGCAGTGGATGGAAACTATTATATTTTTGGTTCCCATATGTCAGGGGCAACTTCCACAGACTTAAGAAATTGGACTTTTATAGGAGATGGATATCGTTCTGACAATCCTATATTTGACAACTTATTTGCAACAGAACATGTTTTTGATTATGCAGGTAATAAAAACAGTTTGATTCGTACAGATGACAGAACGAAGCATATCTGGGCGCCGGATGTTGTATATAACAAAGCGCAGGATATGTACTATATGTATTTCTGTACAACGTCTACCTGGAATGCATCCAATCTTTGTTATGCGACTTCAAAAAATCCGGAGGGACCTTATAAATGGCAGGGAGCATTGATTTATTCCGGTTTTGCCAAAGAATCAATCGGTGCGACAGATGTTCTTGACTATGTGAGTCAAGAGTACGCGGAAGAAAATTATATTTCAGCTAAGAACGAATATAATTTTAACGATTATCCAAATGCAATTGATCCGTCTGTTTTTTACGACGAAGACGGTAGAATGTGGATGGTATATGGTTCATGGTCCGGTGGTATGTTCTTATTGGAGATTGATGAACAGACAGGTCTTGTAATTCATCCGGAAGCAGACCCGGAGAACAATGTAGACCCATATTTCGGTAAGAGGCTTATGGGTGGAGGTCATATGTCGATTGAAGGACCATATATTTTGTATGACGAGGCACATGGGTATTATTATCTGTTTGTTTCCTATGGTTCTCTGGTACGAGAAGGTGGTTACCAGATGCGTGTATTCCGTTCGGAAACAGTAGATGGAACCTATGTGGACATGAACGGAGAATATCCGGGCAAGAGTGTGGAGCATGCAAACTTTGGTTTGAAGGTTTCCGGTAATTATTATTTGCCGAGCCTTGATATGGCATATATGGCAACCGGACACAATTCTGCATTTGTTGATCAGGATGGTAAGGAATATATTGTGTTCCATACCAGATTTGATAATTATACAGAAGATCACGAACCACGTGTTCATCAGTTTTTTGTAAATGAAGAAGGATGGCCGTGTATGCTGCCTTATGCAACAGACGGCGAGACTATTTCGGAAACAGGATATGGCAAAGAGGAAGTAGTCGGTGAATATTATGTGATTAACCAAGGAACAGAAATCAATGCGGAAATCGCACAGCCAATTAAGTTGGTGCTTTCTGAGAGAGGCAATGTTTATGGTGATGGCGTTACCGGAACTTGGGAAATGACAGAAGATTCTTATTACATGCACATTACATACAATGAGAAAGAATACAGTGGTGTTTTCTGTGCGATGAACGATGAAGCAGGAACGCCGGTTATGACTTTCAGCGCAGTTGGCTCTAATGAAAGCATTTGGGGAGTCAAATATTAAGACAAATATTAAGATATAAAATATCAGGATAGTAAATATTATGATAGTAAAGAAAATGCAGTGTACAAAAATGTATGCTGCATTTTTTGTGTAACCGTTTCAGTCATGCAGAAATGATACCATTTTTGATGTTGACATATACCCCCAGGGGGTATATATTTGTATTGTTCATCATGAACAATTTAATCAAAGCAATTTTGAGTTTCGCAAACGCCTGCTAAAAATTATTAAAAAGGGAGTCAGCAAATTTGGAAGAAAAGACAATCTGTCCGGAATGTTGTGGAAGAACAAAGGAGCGTTCGGACAAAGAATATAAAGACTTGATGAATCGTTTGAAACGTATTGAAGGACAAGTTCGAGGTATACAAGGAATGATTGAGAAGGAGTGTTATTGTACGGATATCATTGTGCAGGTAGCGGCCATAAACGCGGCACTGAACAGTTTTAACAAACAATTACTCTCGAATCATATTCGAACTTGTGTAGCAGATAACATTCGTGAAGGAAATGATGAAGTCATTGATGAGTTGGTAATTCTGTTACAGAAACTGATGAAATAGAAGAAAGGAAAAGAATGAGAAATGGAGCAATATACAGTAACCGGTATGAGCTGTGCTGCATGTAGTGCCAGAGTAGAAAAGGCAGTATCCGGTGTAGAAGGCGTAACGAGTTGTTCGGTTAGTCTGCTTACGAATTCTATGGGAGTAGAAGGAACGGCGACTGCGCAGGAAATTATTCGGGCAGTAGAAGCGGCAGGTTATGGTGCCTCATTAAGAGGCCAAAAAGGGAACAACGATAAAGAGAAAAGTAATGAAGAAATTCCTCTTTTACAAAAAAGAATGATAGCTTCGTTATGTTTGCTGTTACCACTTATGTATTTTTCCATGGGACATATGATGTGGGATTGGCCGATACCGTCGTGGTTTTATGGAAATCATGTTGCAATGGGACTTTTGCAGCTTCTGTTTACGATTGCAATCATGATAATCAACCAAAAATTTTTCGTGAACGGTTTCAAAGGTCTTATTCACAAAGCACCTAATATGGATACTTTGGTTGCGATGGGAGCAGGAGCTTCTTTTGTTTATAGTGTCTATGCACTGTTTGCCATGACGGATGCACAGTTAAAAGGTGATGCGGATGCCGTAATGGCATATATGCACGAATTCTATTTTGAATCAGCAGCCATGATTTTGACATTAATAACGATAGGAAAAATGTTGGAAGCACGTTCCAAAGGAAAAACAACGGATGCGTTGAAAAGCCTGATGAAGTTAGCGCCCAAGACGGCAGTTGTCATGCGTAATGATAAAGAGACAGAAGTTCCTATTGAACAGGTGCGAATCGGGGATATTTTCGTCGTAAGACCGGGAGAGAATATTCCGGTGGATGGCTTTGTAGTAGAAGGAAGCAGTGCGGTGAATGAAGCGGCGTTGACAGGCGAGAGCATTCCGGTAGATAAGCAGGAAGGTGATAGTGTTTGTGCAGCAACCTTGAATCAGTCGGGATTTATACGCTGTGAAGCAACCAGAGTCGGAGAAGATACGACGTTATCGCAAATTATTCAGATGGTAAGTGATGCAGCAGCGACAAAGGCGCCGATTGCTAAAGTGGCAGATAAAGTTTCGGGTATTTTTGTTCCGGCGGTGATATTAATTGCTGTCATTACTACAATGATCTGGTTGCTTTCAGGAGAAAGCTTTGGCTTTGCACTGGCAAGAGGAATTTCCGTTTTGGTTATCAGTTGTCCTTGCGCACTGGGACTGGCAACTCCGGTAGCCATAATGGTAGGTAACGGTATGGGAGCGAAACACGGTATTATGTTTAAGACTGCACAATCTTTGGAACTTGCAGGCAAGGTACAGATTGTAGCACTAGATAAAACCGGCACCATTACCAAAGGAGAACCGGAAGTGACAGATATTCTTCCGATTGCGGGAAATACAGAAGAGGATTTGCTGAAGTTAGCGTATACTTTGGAAAACAGAAGTGAGCATCCTCTCGCAAAAGCAATTGTGAAGCAGGCCGAGGAAAAACGTGTGGATGTCGATAACATAGAAGATTTTCAGGCACTTCCGGGAAATGGAGTGACTGGCATAGTCAATAATGAAGAACTTACCGGCGGTAATCTTGCATTTATAAAATCAAAGACAGAGATTCCCAAGGAAAGCATGATACAGGCGGAAGCACTGGCTAAACAAGGAAAAACACCATTGTTTTTTAGTAAAGCAGGAATTTTTCAGGGAATTATTGCCGTTGCGGATGTGATAAAGGAAGATAGTGCACAGGCAATCAGTGAGCTTCAAAATATGGGTGCGAAGGTAGTTATGTTAACTGGAGACAATGAGAGAACGGCAGAAGCAATTGGTGCACAGGTCGGTGTGGATGAAGTGATAGCAGATGTTTTACCGGATGGAAAAGAGCAGGTTATTCGCGCATTGCAGAAGCGTGGTAAAGTAGCGATGGTAGGCGACGGCATTAATGATGCACCGGCACTTACCAGAGCGGATGTGGGTATTGCAATCGGTGCAGGAACTGATATAGCGATTGATGCAGCAGATATTGTATTGATGAAGAGTCGTTTACGTGATGTGCCGGCAGCCATCCGATTAAGTCGTGCTACATTGAAAAATATCCATGAGAATTTGTTCTGGGCATTTTTCTATAATATAATTGGGATTCCGCTTGCGGCAGGAGTGTGGTATCCTATATTCGGATGGAAGTTAAATCCAATGTTTGGCGCGGCAGCCATGAGCTTATCCAGTTTTTGCGTTGTCAGCAATGCATTACGGTTGAACTTCTTTCAGGTGTACAGCACCAAAAAGGAAGAAAAGGGGATAACAACAATGGAAAAGAAGATTGAAATCAAAGGAATGATGTGTGGACACTGTGAGGCAACTGTTAAGAAAGCGTTAGAGGCACTGGCAGAAGTAGAAGAAGCAGTTGTAAGCCATGAGAACGGAACTGCAATTGTGAAGCTGCAGTCAGAAATCGCAGATGATGTGTTAAAGAAAACAGTAGAAGAGAAGGATTTTGAGGTTGTTTCTATTCAATAGGCGAATGACTGTATGAACGTAGTGCAATGTAATGAAAATGGGCAAAGAGGAAAAAAATAGCAAATATTGACAAGAGAATGCGGAAATGATTATATAATTTATAAATAATAACCAAAAAATAAAAGCAGAGAGGAAGTCAGACACAGGTAGAGAGCCGATGAACGAAAGAAGTATTTCATAAGTCATCGGCTTCTTTTTATAATAGGAAAGCGCTCGTAGGTAGTGAGTATATATGAGTATATAATAATGAGGTTATTATATAAATTATTGTAGGAGGACAAAAAGATGAAAATAACGAACAAACATGTGAAGAGGTGTAATAGATTATTATATTTTGTTATTATGATCCTGTGCTTTTTCTATTTTGTTAATATTTTTTCAGAATTGGGCGGAATTGGTAATGATACTATAGTATTAACAGCTGTAACGGTTATTACAATTCTCGTTACCAGTTACCTGTTTGTGCGGTACAAAGAGGTGAAACGCGTATTTTATATTAATTGGATGATTTTTTTTGTGAATTATTGTGTAGCGGCATTTACCTTTAAAGAATTATTCTATTATTGTTACATATTTGCAGTATTATTTGTTGCAGTTTTCTATTTCAACAAGAGATTTATTGTAATAATGACAATATGTACGTTGGTGGTTAATTTATCACAGTTTATTTATCGATTAAAGGTGTATGGTCAGGCAATACAATTTGAGCAGGGATTCATTCTTGCGATGACTGTAGTTATGTGCGCTGTATACTATTCTGGTATAAAAGTTTTTATAGAGTTTTCTGAAGAACGGCAGGAAGAAGTGCTTCTTGTTTCAGAGAAGAATGAACAAACGGCAAAACAGGTTGTATCTACTGTAAACAGTATTAGTCAGAAGTTTGATACAATCATGGATGAACTGAATGAGATAAACAGACAGTCAGAAGTAAATAATACCTCCGTGAAATCAATTGCGGACAGTACGGAGAAAACACTATACGAGATTACGCATCAGGCTGATATGACACATGATATCCAGACTGCAATTGATAAAACAATGGGAAATGTGGAAACGGTACAGAGCACTACCAATGAGGTTCTCGATACTATTAACAGTGGAATCGGGGTGGTGCAGGAATTAACCGCGCAGTCTGCAGGTGTTAATGACAATATTAATCAAATGTCAGAGGTTATTGCAGTATTGATTAATGAAGTGGGTAAAGTTTCTGATATTACAGACTCAATTTTAGCGATATCCGATCAGACGAATTTATTGGCATTAAATGCATCCATTGAGGCGGCGAGAGCAGGCGAAGCGGGAAAAGGATTTGCTGTTGTAGCAGAAGAAATTCGAAAGTTGGCAGATGAAACGAAGGATTCCACGAAACAGATAACAGATATCATTGAAGAACTGGGAAGAATTACAGATAATACCGCCAGAATTTTGGAATCATCAATTGAAAGTATTGATAAACAGAATGAAGGAATTGAAGATGTTAATAAGAGTTTCCTTAGCAATGGTGAGAGTATGCACGATTTGAAGAAGCTGGTAGATGGAATTGTGCAGGACGTAAATACCATTAATCAATCGAATGTGACGATTGTAGATAGTATTAATCAGTTAACAGCTTCTAGTGAAGAGGTATCCGGTTTTACACAGGATAGTTCACAAACAAGTGAAGTAATAACCAAAAAGATTAGTGTATTTACGGAAGAAATTCAGGTAGTTTATGAAGAATTGAATCAACTGGCAGGCAGTATGTAGTTTCGCAATAACCTAAATAATGACAGAAAGAAAAAAGGGTTGTAAAAAGATAGTGTAGGTGCATAAGATTATAATAAGATTCTGATATGAGGTAACTTCATGGATTCTCAGAAGCGCGAAAACTTATTGAATCTTGCACTGGACAGTTCAGAAGAAGAACGGGAAAAATCATTAGAATTGAATATTGGTTTTGAAAAAGAGGACAGGACATGGGAAGTAATTGTGAAATATCACGGTGACTTAAGGCAGGGCTTATCCTCTTTTTTGAATGCACCACAAGGCAATCTGGTACGGATAGAAGATTTGATAGCAGGATATGCCATTTTGACAATACCGGAGAGTTATATGGATGCGTTGACGGAAGTGGAGGAAATAGAATATATTGAGAAGCCCAAAAGACTTTTTTTTGAAGTACTGCAAGGGAAACAAGTATCCTGTATTGTTCCGGGAAGTCAATTTGCAACAACGATACAAGGGCAAGGTGTCTTGATTGCCATTATTGATTCCGGAATTGCATATCGGAATATGGATTTTCGGAAAGCAGACGGAACAACACGAATCCGTTATTTGTGGGATCAGACGTTAGATGCAGGACAGATACAACAAGCCGGCAATAGGGAGTATGCACCACCGGAGGGATTTCAAACCGGTGTAGAATTTAACGAAGCACAAATTAATGAAGCATTACAAGCAGAAACAGAAGCAGAAGGATTTCAATTAGTTCCAAGCATTGATACGTCAGGGCATGGAACAGCCGTTGCAGGAATTGCGGCAGGAAATGGGAATAGCTCTGACGGTATTTATGCAGGAGTAGCACCGGAGAGTGAGTTGATTATTGTGAAATTAGGAGTACCGAGGGCAGAAGGATTTCCAAGAACGACGGAACTTATGAGAGCACTTACCTATGTTGCAAGCAAAGCAATCGAATTGCAGATGCCGGTGGCTATCAACTTAAGCTTCGGAAATACTTATGGTGCACATAATGGTACTTCTTTATTAGAACGCTTTATTGATAATGTGTCAGAAATCGGGCGAAGTGCTATTTGTGTGGGAAGTGGTAATGAAGGGGCTTCCGGTGGGCATTCTGGGGGAAGTGTTGGGGTGACAAATACAAATGTTGGAAGGCGGGAGAGAGAAACGGTTTTGGTGGAGCTGGTAGTTGGAAATTATGAAACCGGCTTAAATGTGCAGCTATGGAAAGATTATGTGGATCGTTACCGAATTGAAATAATATCACCTTCGGGACAGTCCTTTTTGGTAGATACTGACAGGGGTGGCAAACAGACATTGCAACTGGAGCAGACAACAATACTTCTTTACAATGGTGAACCGGCACCTTATCTGACTAGTCAGGAGATTTATTTTGATTTTCTGCCGATAGGGAACAATAGCTATGTGAATAGTGGCATTTGGACCTTTCGCCTAGAACCGATAGAAACGATAACCGGAAATTATACGTTTTATCTGCCATCAGGGGTTGTGCGCTCGGAGCAGACTCGTTTTGTAAGACCGACACCGGATGTAACACTGACAATTCCCTCGACTGCATCCAAAGTTATAACGGTAGGAGCTTATCAGACGGCATTGGAGGCTTATGCAGATTTTTCGGGCAGAGGATATTTGTATCAGGATAGATTAGGTGGACGAATAGAAGGTTCCTTTATTAAACCTGATATTGTGGCACCGGGAGTCGGAATATTAACAACAGCAAGAGACGGAGGTTATGAAGCAGTGACGGGCACTTCCTTTGCAACACCGTTTGTTACCGGAGCAGCCGCACTACTGATGCAATGGGGAATCGTTGAAGGGAATGACCGCTATTTGTATGGAGAAAAAGTAAAAGCCTATTTGCGTAAGGGGGCAGAACCTATTCGGGGAGAACTGCAATATCCAAATGCAAGAGTGGGGTATGGGGCATTGTGCTTAGAGGCAAGTTTGCCAGAAAATAGGCGCTGAATGACAAGAAGATATAGCATTTTACTAATTGAAGTGTCTGTTTTTGAGTGATATAATAAACGAGTTGTTATTTTTTGTTTAGTACTATGTGTGAGGGAGAAAACAGATGAAAAAGAAATCGATTGCAGCATTTTTGGCAGCATCTATGGTGTTTGGATTAACAGCGTGTGGCTCTGCAACTCCAAGTGCATCAGATGTGACAAGTAACAGAAAACCGGCATCTGCGGATGAACAGGAAGAAGAAGTAGCAGAAGAGTTGGAGTTGCCTGATACGTTGACCGGCGAGACAGAAGCCGAAGAAAGTGAAGAAGCAGCAGAGGAAACTACGACATCTGCAAAAGGAGTTGTTTTTGGCTCGAAAGAAGCATCGGGGTATACAGACTTTGAATACTTAATGGAAGCTATTATTGCTACCTCAGAAACAAAATCAGGAGATAAAGTAAGCTATTCCGTATATATTCCGGATGATGATTATTCATCTGTTTCCGGTGCCATCGCAAGAAGTTCTCGTATGGGGGTTACGTTTGAAATTGATATTAACCCATATTTACAGTATGAAGCAGAAGACTATACGGTGGTAGAAAATCTGGAAGAGTATGTAACAAGCATGATGGAGTATGCTTCTGATTCTTATTATGGAATTAGCGTAGGAGAGGTTCAGGAATTAGCAGATGGCTCTGCTATCTGTGAAGTAAGCTATATGGATTACGATTCTTATGATGATGTATATTATCCATATTTTGAGCAGTACAATTTGAAAGAAATGGAAGATGGCATTTATGCCCTTACAGTTGTTGAAATTGATGCAGATGAGACAACAGGTAAAACGGCAGATTTAATCAGTGAAATAGAGTCCTTCTATCAGGTTGATATTAACTGGGATGAATCTTTTGCAGATACGAAGAGAGCGGAGTTTGAAAACAGTGATGAGTTTAATCCGGACGCGTTCAATTTAGGCTTCATGTCGTTTGAACTTCCGGAAGGCTGGGCAAAGGATGAGGAAGAAAGTTCATATGATGAATATGTTTTTGCTCCGGATGGAAATTATGCGTTAGCAGATGTTGCGATTACGGTAACAAATGACTGGACATCAGAAGATATAGTGTCTGCATTATTATCTGATGAAGAGTATACCAAAACATATTTCGAATCTTATTTCGAAGGGATGATGGATGATATTACGGTGGAAGACATGGGAGAAACATTCATGGGTAGAACAGCTAAGATTACTATTGAGGCATCTACAGATGATGGTTCCGGTATATTAACATATTATATGGGTCAGGTTGATTCCGAAGCATATGTCATCTATGTATATTCATGGGAAGGTGCAAGCACGGAAGAAGTAGTTAATACGATTTTTGAAACAGGTGTTGTAAAATAATTAAAACAATTTGTGTTTTTGAGCGTAGGCAGTTATGCTTGCGCTCTTTGCTATTGTATAGGAAAGTGGACTTGTTCGCTTTGTTCTTTTCAGAAAAAATTAAGAATATACCAATGTGGTTTTTAAGAATCCATTGATAAGATAAAAAGGTAAAAAATGGTGAAAATATGCACAAGATAAAAGTTTTGTTTATGACATTGCTTTTGACAATCAGTACAAACTGGATAGGAGTTTTGCAAGGAACTGCATGGCACAGAGCAGTCGAAGTACTATTTGGCTTGGCAGCAGTTGCTTTTTTTGTCTGTATGAATATTGTTCCATATACAGGAAGAGGAAAAGAAGAGAAAATAGCAGGAAAAAGATTAAAACAGCTCCAAAAAGGCAGATATCTTATTATATACACAATGTTGACTTTCTTAGTCAATACTGCGATAAATATTAGTTTGGGGCTGCATCTGGAGTTTGCAAGCACAGGAAGTATTGTACTTTTTGTGATTGGGATTGTTGGCTGGCTGTTAGGCGAGGGGATATTGTTGTTAAATGGAAGTATTCGTTTGTTTGCAACCTCAGTGCAAATGGGGATCCGTTATCGTGTTGCGATAATGCTTTTATGGTGGATACCGGTTTTAAATTTGTTTTTCCTCTATAAACTTTATCGATTGGCAGGGCAAGAGTATGAAATCGAGTTGGAGAAAATCGAATTAAATGAGGTTCGAAAAGAAAGCGAGTGTTGTCATACAAAGTATCCGCTTTTGATGGTACATGGTGTCTTTTTCAGAGACGCTCGTTTCTTTAATTATTGGGGAAGAATTCCGAAAGAGTTGATACGTAATGGAGCAGAGATTTATTATGGAAATCAACAATCTGCCGTAACGGTTGCAGAATCGGGCAAAGAATTAGCAGAGAGAATCAAGCAAATCGTACAGGAAACCGGATGTGGGAAAGTAAATGTCATAGCACATTCCAAGGGAGGACTGGACATCCGTTATGCAATTAGTGAATATGATGTGGCTGATTATGTGGCATCGCTTACAACAATTAACACGCCACATAGAGGATGTATGTTTGCAGATTATCTTCTGGAGAAGGTGCCGGAAGGATTGCGAAAGTCGATGGCGAAACGATATAATGATACTCTTTGCAGGTTAGGAGATACTTCACCGGATTTTCTCGGTGCGGTGACAGATTTGACAGCGACAAGATGTCAGGAGAGAAATCAGAAGATAGTAGATTCTGAGAGTGTGTATTATCAAAGCATTGCCTCTTCTATGTCGAAAGCGCAGAGTGGTAGATTTCCGCTGAATTTTTCTTATGATCTTGTGAAATATTTCGATGGCGAAAATGATGGTCTTGTTTCGGTGGAATCGGCTTTGTGGGGAAATGTGTATAGGACATTAAAACCGGAAGGTAAGCGAGGAATTTCACATGGCGATATGATTGATTTGAACAGAGAAAACTTCTCGAATTTTGATGTTAGAGAGTTTTATGTAAACCTAGTGCAAGACCTGAAAGAAAAAGGGTTCTAAAAGAACCGTGTGAAGGGAGTATTCATGAAAAAAGAAATGATTGGTATTGTATTAAGCGTATTATTTAGTTTGTTTTGTTTTGGATATTGTTATCTGATTTTTAGTATTAAATCAGGAACAAGATTTTATTTGGTTTGGGCAGCCGGTGGTTTCTTTTTTCTTGGGCTTGCGTCCTTTCTTCATTTTCATTTGTGGGATAAAATACCGTCTGTGTTGCAGAAGATTATTATGGCAGGAGTGATTTTGGGAATTCTTTTGTTCGTTGTTGTAGAAGGACTGATTGTTAGCCATTACAATGAAAAAGGCGAAGAAAATTTAGATTATATCATCGTACTGGGAGCACAGATTAAAGAAAAAGGACCGAGTGCGGCTTTGAAATTCCGTCTGGATGAAGCTTACGATTACCTAATTGAAAACGAAGCTACTGTTTGTATTGTTTCGGGTGGGCAAGGGTCGAATGAACCGTGTTCGGAAGCACAGGGAATGTATGAATATCTGGTAGAAAAGGGGATTGAGCCGGAACGTATTATTATGGAAGATAAATCAACGGATACTTCAGAAAATATTTTGTTCAGTTCACAATTTTTGGATAAGGAGAATGACAGAGTGGGAATTGTAACGAATAATTTTCATGTATTTCGAGGGGTCCATTTGGCGAAGCATCTTGGAATAGAGAATGTTTGTGGTATTTCGGCACGTTCAAATGTATATTTTCAGTTGAATAATATGGTACGGGAATTTTTCGGTATCATGAAAGATTTCGTATGCGGAAATTTGGTTTAGACAGGGAATAAGTAGTTTTGTGGAAATATGATTTAAGCAGTTGGCTTGAAGGAATTCCTGTGGTAAGATAAAAAGGGTGAAATAAATGAGAAAAAGAAAATTACTTGCCATAAGTGTAATTGCCGTTTTGCTTTGTGTAGGATGTTCAGCAGAAGAAAAAACAGACAATATCAGCATGGGTATGACTGCGGTAGAAAATTTGCAGTATGAAGAGGCAATAGGGTGCTTTGAGGCAGCATTAGAAAATAAAGAAAATGAAAGACAACTTTATCGAGGTATGGGCATTGCGTATATCGGTTTGACACAATACGAGGATGCCATTGCCTGTTTAGAGAAAGCATTGCAGTTAAGCGGTGGAACACCGGAAGATATGGACTACGATATCAATTATTATCTAGCGACGGCTTATTATAGAAGCGGACAGCCGGAGAAGGCGATTAACGCTTATGATGCGATATTGAATTTGCGTCCAAAGGAGATTGAGGCATATTATTTGCGAGGCTGTGTGAAATTATATGGCGGAGATTATGAAGGAGCCAAACTGGATTTTGATCAGACCATTACATTAGCACCAAATGATTATGATAGAATGATTCAGATATATACAGCGCTACTGGATAACGGTTATAAGGATGCCGGAATCGAATATCTTCAGACAGCAGTAGCGGATAATGAGAAATCTATTTCTGATTATGATTTAGGACGTATTTATTATTATCTGGAGGACTATGAGAATGCTAAGCTTAGTTTATCCAAGTTAAAAACATCATCCGATTTCGGTGCAGCGTTATTTCTGGGAAAGACTTATGAAGCACTTGGCGATTATAATTATGCTTCCAGTATTTATAGCGATTATACAGAGAACGACCCGACGCAACCGGAAATTTATAATCAGTTGGGATTGTGCAGAATGCAGATGGGTGAGTATGAACTGGCTCTAACAGCATTTCAGGCTGGTATGAATATTGAAGATAATGAAATGATGCAAACATTGAAATTCAATGAAATAGTAGCGTATGAATATATGCGGGAATACAAGACCGCAGCAGCACTTATGAGCGATTATCTGAAATCTTATCCGGATGATGCCGAGGCACAAAGAGAGTATCAGTTTCTGAAGACCAGATAAGAATAGACCGAAGAAGACCTTGGTAGAAACGTGATGTCAGTTGACAAGAATATGTGTCAATGGTACTATTTTAGTAGTTCTTAGAAAGGAAATGGTTGAGGTTTATGGGAAATACTTTTTTACGTGTAAAAGGTATCATTAAGAAAGAAGACAAATATCTTTTGATTAAAAGATGGGTAGATGATCGTATTCCAGATCCTTTTGTATGGGAGTTTGTGGATACAGAGGTTGTTCATGGAGAAGCACCGGATGAAGCGGTACTTCGTGCAATGAACGAATTGTTGTCTATTGAAGGGAAGATTGAAAAAGTTGAATATACATGGTCTAATATGTTAGGAGATACGCATTGTGTTGGTATCGCATATATCTGTTCTATTCCGGAAGAAGAAGAGGAGAATATTGTTTTACCGGAAGAGTATGGCGAGTATGAGTGGGTGACAAGAGCCCAATTTCCTGAATATATTGAGAATCAGTATGTCTTGAAGGATTTGGAAGATAAGACATTGTAGAATGAACCAAGAGGAGAGAAACAATGATAAATAAATTGGTAAGCAACATTCAGAAAACAGGAGCACCGATTGTCGTAGGACTTGATCCGATGTTAAAATATATACCGGAACATATACAGAAACAAGCTTTTGCAGAACATGGAGAGACGCTTAAAGGTGCGGCAGAAGCAATCTGGTTATATAATAAAGAAATTGTAGATAATGTATATGATTTGATTCCGGCAGTGAAACCGCAGATTGCTATGTACGAGCAGTTTGGTATTGAAGGATTGATTGCATTTAAGAAAACCGTGGATTATTGCAAAGAAAAAGGTTTGGTAGTTATCGGTGATATCAAACGGGGTGACATCGGTTCTACATCGGAAGCTTATGCGGTAGGCCATCTTGGAAAAGTTCAAGTAGGAAGTAATTCTTGTTATGGTTTTGATGAAGATTTCGTAACAGTGAATCCTTATCTTGGTTCGGATGGTGTAAATCCGTTTGTGAAGGTTTGTAAAGAAGAGAAAAAAGGTTTGTTTATTCTGGTAAAAACTTCTAATCCAAGTAGTGGAGAATTTAGGATAGATTGGTTGACGGTAAACCATTGTATGAAATCGTTGGTGAGAAAGTTGCACAGTGGGGCGAAGACTGTATGGGAGATTCCTACAGCTATATCGGTGCGGTAGTAGGTGCTACTTATCCGGAAATGGGTAAAGTTCTCCGCCGCGTTATGCCGAAATCCTTCATTCTTGTACCGGGCTATGGTGCACAAGGTGGAAAAGGAGCAGACTTGGTACACTTCTTTAACGAAGATGGATTAGGAGCAATTGTTAATTCTTCCAGAGGTATTATAGCAGCATATCAGCAGGAAAAATATGCAAAATACGGAGCAGAGAATTTCGGAGAAGCTTCCAGAGCAGCAGTAGAAGATATGATTGCAGATATTAGTGGAGCATTACAGAATAGATAGAATATCAAGAGAACTGCTTGATATGGCAGAAAATCTTGGAGGCATTTATTATGAATTTAAATAGAAGTAATGCAATTAAGAAAATGATTTCAGATTATATTATTGTGCAGGCTGAAATAGCACTTTCCATGGGGATTATTGGAAGTATTTTTGCAGCAGAACAACCTATAACATATCATTATTTTTTCCTTCCTGCACTTTTGGGATTAATTTGTATGTTGCCATGTCTTATTATTTATTTTAAAGAAGATATGACAATAAAACAGGTTATTATACAACGGGTAGCAGAAGTTGTTGTATTAGAAATAGCGATTATATGGGTTGTCCATTATATTGTAGGTGATAGTCCCGGGAAAGCCGGATATATTGCTATTGCTTTTTCCATACTATTTTTTGATGTATTAACTTACGTTTTGAGTTACCTCTTGGAAAAAAGAGAAGCAGATGCCATCAATGAAAAGTTGAGAAAAGATAAAGAAGCGAAAGATAAGAATGAAACATAAGAAGAATATAAGAAGAAATATGTGAATGAAAAATCCGCGTTTTGATGCGCGGATTTTTTTTGATTTTTACGCTTGACTCATCCGTAACGGGAGGGTTTAGCATAGCTATGAAAAGGAGGAGAAAAGAGATGAGTAAATGTATTGAAGTAAGAAACCTAACAAAATCTTTTAAAGGAAGAACCGTTGTAAAAAATTTGTCTTTTGAAGTAGAAAGACAGGAAGTATTTGGCTTATTGGGACATAACGGTGCGGGTAAGAGTACCACAATTGAAACTTTATTAGGATTGAAAAAAGCAGATAGCGGAAACATTGCTATTTTCGGAAAAGAGCCACGGAAACATCGAAAAGAGATATTTGAGAAAATAGGAGTGCAGTTACAGGCATCCAATTACCAGAATAATATTCGTGTAGACGAAATCTGTCAGGAGATGTCAGTATTGTATCAAGACCCGGCAGATTATCGGGAACTTCTTAAGAAGTTTAAACTGGAGAATTTAGAAAAAGCTCCGGTAAACAAGTTATCGGGTGGAGAACGTCAGAAATTGTCAGTTGTTTTGGCACTTATTCCGAAACCGGAAATTATATTTCTGGATGAATTAACGACAGGTCTGGATACGGCAGCGAGACGAGATGTCTGGAAACAGTTAAAACAACTGAAGCAGGAAGGGACAACTATTGTACTGACAACACATTATATGGAAGAGGCAGAAAGTTTATGTGATCGTATTTGCCTGATTAAGGATGGTGCAAAAGTTGTGGAAGGTACGGTGGAAGAAGTAGTAAGCAAAAGTCCGTACGATAATCTGGAAGAAGCATATTTGTGGTATATGGGAGAGGAGATTACATTATGAGAAAATTTATGAAATTATATTCGATTGAACAGAAATTAGCATTTCGTTCCCTTGATGGCATTGTTTTTGGTATAATTATGCCAGTAGGAATTTTATTCTTAATTGCTATCATTGCAGGTGGAAAAGCAGCGGGAGATAGTGGATATACATTTTTGCAGAGTGCATATGCGTCACTTATCGCTGTAGGTATCTGTGCGGGAGCTTTTATGGGAGTTCCGCTTACGATTACGGATTATCGTGATAAGAAAATTTTAAAGCATTTCTTTGTAACACCATGTAACCCGATGCATCTTCTTGGTACAAGTATGCTTTGTAATGTTGTTAATGCAGTATTGTCTGCGGTTGCGGTAACGGTAGTTGCAATGGTATTCTTTGACTATCGTATGGCGGGAAATCCATGGTACTTTATGGGAACATGGGTTTTGACATTGGTTTCGATGTTTAGTATTGGTTTTATGTTAGCGAGTTTGTGCAGAACAGTAAAAACAGCAAACGCAGTTACAAGTGCAGTTTATTTTCCGATGTTGTTTTTATCGGGAGCGACGATTCCTTTTGAACTTTTTCCGGAGGGATTGCAGAAAGTAGCATCTGTGTTACCGTTGACACAGGGAATTCGACTGATGAAGGCAGCTTCTATGGGAGTAGAAGCAGAAAAGGTCGGTGGAATTGTCATTCTTTTATTTGTGATTACAATTGTGTGTAGTTTCATTTCAGTGAAAACGTTCCGGTGGGAATAATAAATAGTATTAGGAAGAGAGGCAAGCATTATGAGAATGTATGAAGAACATGAATATTGTAGCGAAAAAGAGCCACCAAGATTGTATCGGATTGGGATGTTTGCAAGTATGAATCGTGTGACAATAAAAACACTCAGACATTACGATGAGCAGGGCTTATTAAAACCGGAGTATGTGGACGATAGTAACGGATACCGTTACTATGTTGCAAGTCAGATTGCAGATCTGCACCAAATATTGTCGCTTCGTAATATGGGCTTTTCCTTGGAGGAAATCAGACTGATTCAAAATGGAAAATCGGAAAAAGATATTTTGAACGTCAAGAAGCAGGAAATTTTGAAACAAATTGCACAGCTTACATCTACTCTTGCACAAGTAGAAAGTTATCTTGCAGAAGAGAATTTGGACTTATCAGCACCTGTTTTGGTGAAAAGTCTGCCGGAGGTTACGGTAGCGACGATGCAGACAAGAATTGAATCATATGATAAATTGTTTGATGTGATGCCAAAGATGGGGGAAGAAATGGAACGATTAGGCTGCGTTTGTGCAGAACCGGATTATTGTTTTACGCATTATTTGGAGTCAGGATATAAGGAAGAAGAAATTATGATTGAAACTTGTGAAGCTGTGGTAGAAGCAAAACAGGATTCTGACCTGGTGAAGTTTAAAGTGTTTCCGGAGGTAGCACAAGCGGCATGCATTTTCCATAAAGGATCTTATGATAATTTTTCTAAGACTTATGCAATTCTTCTCAAATTTATTGAAGAAAATGGATATGAGATATGTGGAAATATTCGAGAATCTTATATAGACGGCTCTTGGAATAAGGAATCCTCAGAAGAATGGTTATCTGAAATTCAAATACCGGTTCGAAAAATTGGATAGGAACAAAAGAAGTATCGTGTCGGTTGACAAAAAATCGCGAAGTATCGTTTGATTCTATTGAGTAATGACCTCCTTTTAGGTACAATGTACTTAAAAGGAGGTTATTTTTATGCAATCCATTCATTTTGCAGATAACATTTCGAGTTTGCGAAAAAAAAAGAAAATCACGCAGGAAGAGCTTGCAGAATTTGTGGGAGTGACCAAGGCTTCAGTGTCCAAAAGGGAAACGGGACAAAGTTTACCGGATGTAGTTCTTTTGCCACAGCTTGCGGCTTACTTTGATGTAACAATTGATGAATTGCTTGGCTATGAGCCGTGGCTTAGTAAAGAACAGATACAAAAAATATATCATGAGCTGGCAACGGAGTTTGCAACCGAAGAGTTTGAAAATGTTATGGATAAGAGCAGGAAATTAGTGAAAAAATACTATTCTTGCTACGAATTCTTGAGTCAGATTGTATGTCTGTGGCTCAATCATTATATGCTGCCGGGTGGAACAAGGAGCATAGATATTCTGGAAGAGGCAGAAATTCTATGCGATCATATTTTGACAAACTGCAAAGACATTCGGTTATGCAGTGATATGGTTGCGCTAAAAGCATCAGTTCAGTTACAGATGGGCAAAACGGCAGAAGTTATTGAAGCATTGGAAGAGATGTGTGATCCCAGTAGATTGGAAAACCAGAATGTAGGAATATTGATTAATGCTTATTTAAAAGCAGGCGAGGTTGAGCGGGCAAACCGATATACGCAGATAAGTATGTACAATTATCTGATATCACTGACCGGATATGCTACACAACATATAGCGATACATCAGGACAATCTTGCTTTGTGTGAAGAAACTTTTCGAAGAATTCAGAAAGTAGCAGAGGCTTATGAGTTAGAAAAAATAAATTTCAACGTAATGGCATTGCTGTATTATGAGATGGCAATTATTTATAGTCGGTATGAAAAAAAGACAGAGGCCATTGAATTGTTGAAAAAGTTTATTTACTTGACCGATGCATTTTTGCAGGGAGAGGAAGTACCGATGCATGGCGATGACTATTTTGATGCCTTGGAGGAGTGGTTTGATAAACTTGCACTTGGACAGAATGCACCGAGAAATAAAAAGATTATATATGATAGTATGATGTCAGTATTTGATACCCATTCCTTTTATGTGTTAGAAGAGGAAGCGGAGTATCAGAAATTAAAAGAATTTGCACGGAAGAGAGGCGGATGTTTATGAAAGAAAACAGAAAAGAAACAATGAAAAGGGCACTGAAATTTACAGCAGTTATGATTCCGATTGCAGCAATCGGAGGATATTTCACAGGAAAGTATGCGTATTCATCTTATACAGAGGAAGTGCAGCAGTTGTTGATAAGTCAGATGGGAAGCATAGATGGACTGGCAGTTTTTGCTATGGTACAAAGCGTTATGTATGCAGTGTTTTGTGCTTTTGTCGGCTATTTATTGGCAGAAAGTGTTGGATTAATGAAGCCTTTGAAATATGAAAAAGAGAAGCTGACAAAGGCAGGAATTATAACACTCATTTGCGGTATTTTGTTTGGAATGGATTACTGGACTTTTGGAAAAATATTACCGGAAGTTGCGGCGGATTATGAGAGTGGAATTACCATTCGAAGCTTTGATAACTGGATGGCATCTATTTTTTACGGTGGTGTGATAGAGGAACTTTTAATACGTTTATTTGTTATGTCACTGGTATCTTTAATTATCTGGAAATTGTTTTTCCGTAAAAAAAGCAAAGAAGAAATACCGGAAGGTGTTTTTATAGCAGCAAATATTTTCAGTGCTTTTGTTTTTGCAGCAGGCCATTTACCGACAACTGTTTCCATGTTTGGTGGTTTGACACCATTAGTAGTATTTCGTTGCTTCCTGTTAAATGGCGGTTTGGGATATACCTTTGGTTGGATGTATCGTAAATATGGTATTCAATATTCTATTATTGGACATATGGGAACACACATTATTTCCAAGCTTATATGGTTGTTATTTGTTTAGGATGGAGAAAAAACAACAGCAGCAATTTAATATGCAACAAAACGCAACATTTTATGGAAAAGATGTAATGCAAAGTTGGTGGAAAGTCCGCAACATTTCTTTACAATTATAAGAAAAAGCATAGCAATATGATATACTGTAAGGAGATATAAGGATGGGTAAAAAAATGATAAAAACAATTGGTCTTTTGTTAGTTGTTGTAATTGTGGGATTTGGTATTTTTGCAGCGCGTTTTTGCTATAATAATCTACACTGGTGGGAGAAGGATATGCGCAAGATAGAGAAGCTTGGTGTGGAAGAAAAGCAAGCGACTCTTCCGAATGGAAATGTTATCAATTACGGAGAAATGTCCGGTGATGGACCTGCGCTGCTATTGATTCATGGACAGATGGCATCTTGGGAAGATTATGCTAATGTTATGCCGGAATTGTCAAAGAATTGGCATATCTATGCTATTGATGTGTATGGACACGGAGAATCTTCACACAAAGAGGAGATTTATTATCTGGACATTAATGGAGATGACATTATCTGGTTTATCAATCATGTGATCGGACAGGAAACGGTTGTCAGCGGTCATTCCAATGGAGCTCTAACAGCGGCATATGTGGCAGCCTATGGCGGTGATTTGGTGAAAGGTGTTATTTTAGAGGATCCTCCGGTCTTTTCCACACAAGGAGAAGGGTGGGAGAACAGCTTTGCCTATCTGGATACATACGAGCCATTGCATCGCTATATTACCGAAGAGCAGACAGAATGTTGGCCGGCATTTTATCTTCGAAACTGTTATTGGGGACAGCTTTTTATGAAGGATTCCATGCCGGGAATTGCTAATTATGCGCAGAAATACAGCGAGAAACATCCGGGTGAAGAGGTGAAGATTTTCTTCATGCCATCGAGTGTGACAGTAGTATTTCACTATGTAAATCAATATGATTTTCTGTATGGCGAGCATTTCTATAATTTGACATGGAATAACGGAATTACCCATGAGCAGTTACTTTCTGATGTAGAGATACCTTGTGTTTATTTGCATGCAAAAGAAAGCGTAGCAGAAAATGGTGTTTATCTGTGTGCAGCATCGAAAGAGCAGGCAGACAGAGCAACTGCTTATATTGGAGAAAATTGTACTTTGATTGAAACAGATACAAGCGACCATAGTATTCATGATGTACATGAGAAATTGTATATTGATACAGTGAATGGATTTCTGGAAAGAGGAGAACAGTAGCGTGTTAAGAGATAATTTGCTAATGCTTCGTAATATGAATGGTTATTCACAGGAAGAAGTAGCTGAGAAGGCAGGTGTTTCCAGGCAGGCCTATGCCAAGTGGGAAAAGGGTGAAACTTCACCTGATATTGAACGGTGTCAGAAGCTTGCTGAACTTTATAATATCACCATTGACAGTTTGGTTAATTTTCAGACGAAGCAGGATGGTGTTACGGTACCGCCGGCACCGAAGGGAAAGCATATGTTTGGAACTGTTAATGTGAATGAACGTGGGCAAATTGTAATCCCGAAGAAAGCAAGAGAGGTTTTTGATATCAAGACAGGTGATTCTTTGGTTCTGCTTGGGGACGAAGAAGAAGGGTTTGCCTTAATCAAAACAGAGCTGTTTGAGAAACGGATTCAGGCAGCGTTAGCAAATATAAATGATAAAAATTATCAATAACGAGAAAATGGCAGAACCTCCTTATTCTGAGCGGTATATTAGTAGAAATAAGGAGGTTTTTGGTATGGTGAGTTTATTGAAAATAGCAAGTTTAAAGAAAACAGGTATTTTTGCAGCAGCTCTTCGCGCAAAAGAATTTGTTTCCGAAAATGCAAACGAAGCGAAAGAACCGGAGATGGAGTGATATGATATTGTGGAGAACGAGAAGAAGTGATTCGTCTACTTCAAGCCCTTTCCTATGATAACATTGCTGTGCCGTTATTACATTAAAAGCGATGCGTT
Source organism: Lachnospiraceae bacterium (assembly GCA_017440375.1). Taxonomy (GTDB): domain Bacteria; phylum Bacillota; class Clostridia; order Lachnospirales; family Lachnospiraceae; genus UBA3282. The sequence continues at coordinate 1,825 of JAFSHK010000019.1, read as the reverse complement.
ATATCTGGAAAGGTATTCGTTCCGTTGCAGGCGGTAAGATAGAGGTCGCATTATTGGATGGTGTAGTCATTGGCATTTTCGTTATCCGAAGAGATGTGAAAACGGCAGGTTCTGTTATGTTCTTGCTCGGAATCGGTGAGATTTTGGAGGAATGGACACATAAGAAGTCAGTGGTTGATCTGGCAAGAAGTATGTCCTTAAATGTCAGCAAGGTATGGACTGTCGTAGATGGAGAAGGAGTGGTGGTTGACATAAATTAAGTTGAAACAGATGATTTGATTGTGGCTCACATGGGCGATGTGATTCCTTTTGACGGGGGTGTGGGAGAAGGAGAAGGCATGGTCAATCAATCTCGTTAACTGGAGAATCCCTTCCGGTACGACCAGATATGAGAAAATTGTAACGATGATAGAGGAAACTGAGAAGCTGAAGTCTGCGGTAGAAAGTAAAGCAGAGCACTTGGCAGATAAGTTGGTTCCGTATACACTTCTTGGTACAGGACTTGTGTATTTGTTTACAAGGAATGTAACCAAGGTATTATCCGTTTTGATGGTAGATTTTTCATGTGCGTTGAAATTAGCGATGCCGATTACTGTTTTATCAGCAATACGAGAAGCAAACCGACATCATATCACGGTGAAGGGCGGAAGGCAGAAAAGTAATCATGATAGGTGATGGTGTCAATGATTCACCTGCGCTTTCGGTAGCAGACGTCGGGATTGCCATCAGTGATGGGACCCGGATAGCAAGAGAGATTGAGGATATTACGATTGAAGCTGAGAATCTGAATGAATGGGTTACACTGAAAGATAACACATTCACACTTGCAATTGCTATGGACAGCATGAACGGGTGGAGAGTGTAGGCAAAAGTAATTAAGATGTTTAACGGTAAATGGAAACATTTGGTGTTTCTATTTACCGTTATTTTTTTGGTATCATAAGAAAGTGCCTAGTTGGATGAGAAAAAATGTGGGCTGGTGTCCTATTATGCGATATAATAATTCTGGCCGTGATATATGTCTGTCATATATATATAATAAATTATGTAATATATGGGATATTATAGTGTTTAGAGAGAAAGCTTAGGAAAATAATAAGTAATAATGGATAGAAGAGAGGAAAATGATTTTGAAAAATTTTGTTTTGAAGGGCAACATTTGTTATAGCGTGAATCGCTCAGAACTTAAAGTGTATTCGAACAGTTATCTTGTTTGCATAGAAGGAAAATCAGCAGGTATTTTTGAAGAATTACCGCAGCAGTACAAGGATTTGTCCCTTGTGGATTATGAGAATCGTCTGATTATTCCGGGAATGATAGATTTACACATCCATGCACCGCAATATGCGTTTCGTGGAATTGGGATGGATTTGGAATTGATGGAGTGGCTGCAGAAGCATGCATTTCCGGAGGAAGCAAAATACGCAGATTTGGATTATGCCCATGCTGCTTATTCTATTTTTGCGAAGCAGATGCAAAAGAGTGCTACAACAAGAGCCTGCATTTTTGCAACAAGACATGGGAAGGCAACCACATTGTTGATGGATTTGCTGGAAGATACCGGATTAATTACTTATGTGGGCAAAGTCAATATGGATAGGGAGGCGCCACAGAATCTTTGCGAGAAGGATGCGGATAGCTCGGTGTCCGAGACAATGGAATGGCTGGAGGACAATCGTGATAAATATACGCGTACCATGCCGATTCTGACACCACGTTTTTTGCCAAGTTGCACGAATGATTTATTAGGAAAATTGCAGGGAGTCAGAGAAGAATATCATTTGCCGGTGCAGTCGCATTTGTCAGAAAATCCGGAAGAGATAGC
>JAFSHK010000018.1 GCA_017440375.1 Lachnospiraceae bacterium | reverse complement strand
TATTCAGGTTTGCACCAGTGGTTATACCAAAAATGCACTTCCTTTTTATAATTTTATTAACATGCGGGAGTATAGCTAGTTTTCTTTACTAGAATATTAGCCAAATAAGAAGGTGTTTCAAGTTAAACTTGAGACACCTTCCTGTCACTTCATATTTCGTCACAGAAAGAGAAAATGTTTACCTATTAGGCATTTAATTCTTTCTTGAATGTACTAATATATTCTTTTGCCTTCTCCAAATCATAATTGCTCGCTTCTAACAGCTTAATAAAATGAGAGCCAACGATACAACCATCAATTGTATCCTTCATCGGAAGCACATCTTTTGCAGTACGGATACCAAATCCCATCATAACCGGAACTTTGGATTCCTTCTTTACTTCCTGTAAATAAGCTAAAACATCTCTATGGAAGTCTGCAAACTGTCCTGTCACTCCCATAGAAGAAATGCAATATACGAAACCTCTTGCCTTCTCTACAAGCATCGGAATTCTCTGTTTGGAAATCGGTGTAATTAACTGTAAAAGCAATGGTGCATTTTCTGTTTTATCCAAAATCACCTGCACCTGCTCCTGCTCTTCATATGGCAAATCGGGAATAATCACACCATCTACTCCTGCTTCTGCGCATTTTGTTGCAAAAGCTTCTATTCCATAATGAAGCACTGTATTGAAATACATCATGAAAACGATTGGTAATTCACAGCCATCCTCTCGAAGCTTTGCTACCATATCAAATACTTTTCTTAAGTTTGTTCCCTGTTGAATGGACTTATAGGATGCCGCCTGAATGACCGGACCATCTGCTACCGGATCTGAAAAAGGAATTCCGAGTTCCAATACGTCAAGTCCTGCTTCTTCCTGCGCCTTAATTAACTCTGCACAGCCTTCCATATCCGGAAGCCCTGCTGTTATATAGGTAATAAAAGCTTTTTCGCCCTTTTCCTGTACTTGCTGCAATCTTTTTTCAATTCTATTCATTCTTGTCACCATACCTTTCTTAATTCAGATAACCGTTACCACTGAAATAAGACTCAATGGTATGTGCATCTTTATCGCCGCGTCCGGACAGACAAAGTACAATCGCCTGATCTTTTGTCATTGTTTTTGCCTTCTTAAAAGCGTAAGCCAGTGCATGTGCACTTTCAATCGCCGGAATGATACCTTCTAATTTACAAAGCTCGGACAATGCTTCCATTGCTTCGTCATCGGTAATCGCTACATACTGTGCTCTGCCGGTGTCTTTCAAATAAGCATGCTCCGGTCCGACACCCGGATAATCCAGTCCTGCCGAAATAGAATGTGCTAACTGTACATTACCATCTTCATCCTGCAACAGATAAGAACGCATACCATGTAAAACGCCCGGTTTACCAAGTGCCATAGCAGAAGCATGTTTTCCGGAATCAATTCCCATACCGGCTGCTTCTACGCCGATTAACTCTACTCCCGGTTCATCAATGAAATCTGCAAACATACCCATTGCATTAGAACCACCGCCTACACAAGCCATAACAACCTCCGGCAGTCTTCCTTCTTTTTCCATAAACTGTCTCTTTGCTTCAATACTAATACATTTTTGGAATTCTTTTACCATTTTCGGGTATGGATGAGGACCTACCGCAGAACCGATTACATAGAAGGTATCTTCTGCCTCTTTTGCCCAAGTACGAATTGCTTCATTGGTCGCATCCTTTAATGTATTGCTACCGGATTCTACACTAACCACTTCTGCACCGAGCATTTCCATACGCATCACATTCAAGTGCTGTCTTTCAATATCTTCAGAACCCATATATACCTTACAACCCATGCCAAAAAGCGCTGCTCCGGTAGCCGTTGCTACACCGTGCTGTCCTGCTCCTGTTTCTGCAATAACTTTTGTCTTACCCATACGTTTGGCCAACAAAATCTGACCGATAACATTATTGATTTTGTGTGCACCGGTATGGTTCAAATCTTCTCGTTTCAAATAAATTTTTGTACCATATTTTTCACTGAGACGTTCTGCCAGATAAAGTGGTGTTTCACGTCCTACATATTCTTTTAAATAATAATGATACTCCTCCCAGAATTTCGGATCTTTAACGGCTTCTTCAAAAGCTTTCTCCAACTCTGTTAATGTGTTCATTACTGTTTCTGCAACATACTGTCCGCCAAATTCTCCATAATACTTGTTACTCATTTGTGTCCACCTTTCTTACAAATTGTTTTATTTTATTTCTATCTTTTCCAACTGTCATAACACCTATTTCTACTCCACTGGATACATCTACCACATCGGGTTTTACTTTGGCAATCGCTTCTCTGACATTATCACTGTTTAAGCCACCTGCCAAAAAAAGCATTTTATCCGTTTTGGAAAGCCTTGCAAGCATATCCCAATCAAAGGTCTGTCCACTGCCCGGTGAGGGTGCATCAAATAAATACGCTGTTATTTTATCATCCATACCTTGCTCTGTAAAAGGAGGTTCCATGTTAAAGATTCCATCTTTTATCTGAATTGCACGAATAATCGGTATCGTAACAGCCGCATAGGCTTCCTTTGAAAGCTCTCCGTGAATCTGTATTCGGTCAAAGCCAGCCTGTTCAATTTCCTGTACTTGCTCCGGCGTGGGCGATACCGTAACGGCAACGACCCGCGGACGTTGCTTTAATACTTCCGACTTTACGACATCGTGGTCTGACCGACTATGTATTTCCCTACACACGGCAATCAACTGCTTTGCTTTCTCTATGCTGATATTGCGCTTGCTTTTTGGAAAAAAAAGTACGATACCAAAATAATCCACATTTTCTTCTAACACCCAGCGTACTTCTTCTTCTGAGGTCAGACCACATATTTTAATTTGGGTTCTCTTCTCCTGCATTTACTTCTCCCTGCACAGTTTCTATAACTATCACTTACCTGTAACCCTTCTGTTACAGTTCCTTCCAACGCTTTGCTAATGCCTGTGGATTCTCAGCCTCCATAAAAACAGTGCCGATAAGCAATGCATCCACTCTGGACTGTTTCAGGAAAAGGATATCTTCATCCGTCATCACACCACTTTCTGATACCAGAATCGTTTCATCCGGCAGCATCTGTGCCAATTTCTTTGTCGTGTTTAAATCAATTGAGAAGTCTTTCAAATTTCGATTATTCACACCAATAATCTTAGCATCTAAACCGATAGCACGCATCATTTCCTGCTCATTATGTACCTCCACCAGCGCATCCATGCCAAGCGCATAAGCAAGCTCATAAAATAATTTCAACTCTCTGTCACTTAAAATGGCTGCAATTAACAAAATGCAATCCGCACCAATAACCTTTGCCTCGAAAATCTGATAAGGGTCGATAATGAAATCCTTACGTATCATCGACAGATTAGAAATACTGCGAATCTGTTTAAAATACTCCACACTGCCCAGAAAATGGTCTTCTTCGGTCAGACAGGAAATCGCATCTACGGATGCATTGTACATATCAATTCTATCTGTCAACTCTATTTTATTATCCATTGTCCCATGGCTTGGGGATGCCTTCTTAAATTCTCCGATAATAGATAGTCCGTCTTTGGCAAGTGCATGGTAGAAGCTGATACTTTCTCTGTCACAAGCTGCTGCCAGCTCCTTCATTTCTTCTTCTGAAATCCGAGCCTTATGTTCTATCAGACGTTCCTTTTTATCTGCAACAATTTTATCTAAAATCATTCTTATCCTCTTTTCACACTAATTCCTCACAAGCTTTCACGCAGTCTTACACATAATAAAAAGGTATTCTCCAATCGGAAAATACCTTGCCACCAATTCAATCATTTGACTCATTACGGATACTACTTCGATATCCTTCTCTTTAACGCAGAGGTACGGCTCAGTCTACTCTTCACATTTCAACCTGCATCTCACAAACCCATTCCCAAAAGTGCTTCATATCGACTCCCACCAACGCCGACTCTCTGTGATGTCCCAACTTCCAGTACTCTTTTTGCTCATCGACTTTTTTTATTAAAATTAAAATAGCATAAACTTTTGGTTACGTCAATGCTATTTTAATATTGTTTACCTATTGTTGACCTATTTCTTTATCTATTGTATGCGTTTCACAGTAATCCTCTATTTCAGACTTATCTTATAGCATGTTTTGTTTCGCAAATGCACATTTTCTGCATAACATATACAAAAAGCACGAAATAAGTAAAATTATGCAAAATATATATTATTTAATACCTGTCCTATTTATTATCATCATTCTTATTCTAATCATACTTCTCCATTTCAAGAAAAAATCTGTTCTAAAAAAAATTGATGCCATGAGTATCACACAAAAACACGAGCTTTTGAATACGTTAGCAGAACCCGTAGGTTATTCTTATAATTCCCGTCAGGATATTTTCGTCGCAAGACAAGATGCACCACAGAAGCTCTTTGGCTACACGAAGTTCTATGATTTTTCCGCGCCATATCTCAATATGGTATTTGACTACGAAACCTTTTATTTTGATTATGATAGCAAAACATGGCTTATCGAGATGTGGAAGGGACAGTATGGTATCAATACCGGTTGTGAACTGGGTATCTATTATGCTGATACCTTGTTAGAACCGGAGGAATATTCTACTACCCTTTTCCATGCCGTCGATGCAAAAGATATGTTGGAAATTTCACTAGAACTAAACTATTATCCCACAAAAAACACTCTGCAATCAGCTTTATCCCATGATATTGGCTATGCCCAAAGCAGACATTGGTGGCTTACCATTTTCAAAATGGGTCTGTATACCAATCCAAAAAATATTTTTGTTAATACTTCAATTCGCTTCAAAAATTACTTTATGTTGAATCAGTTTCTGGACAGTTTTGAAAAAACGCTACCGGATACTCCTTATAAAACAAACGGTCTTACCCTATATTTTACTTTTTATCAAAGTACTCGCGAATACTCTTTCTTCAAAAAAATGGTACGCCGATTCGCTCTTATGAGCTGCTCTATTTATTGTAAATTGTTTGGTTTTCTTACAAGATCCTACTCCAATAGCGGTGACAAATTACTTTATCTCTATTATTATCTTCCTTTTGTTGTAAGGCATATGTTGAAATCAAAATCTGACAAATAATCTTGGAAAAAGAATGGAGTTTTCGATATGAGTTATATGAAACGACTTGACCGTGCTTTTGAAAATGCGCCTATTCTGCCTATTACCCCCAATACCCAATACGTTTTTTTCAGTGATTGTCACCGCGGAATCGGTACAAACAATGATAACTTTCACCAAAATGCCAACAGCTACTTTGCTGCCTTGCAATATTACTATCAATATGGTTTTCACTATATTGAAGTCGGTGACGGGGATGAACTTTGGGAAAGTTGCTGTTTAGACCAAATTGTAGAAATACATGAAGATGTATTTTCTCTCTTATCCCAGTTTCATCAAAAAAACAAACTTTATATGCTCTATGGCAATCATGATATGGCAAAGAAAAACCAAGAACCGTTATTTGACAATTTTCAATATTATGAGGGAATTATTTTGAAATCTGAAAATTTTCCCATTGAATTACGCATTACTCATGGTCATCAGGCGGATTTATTAAATTCTGTTTTCTGGAAGCTCGCAAGATTTCTGGTTCGATATCTATGGACACCATTAGAATCTTTTGGTGTCTTAGATCCTACCAGTGCTGCCAAGAATAATACCAAGAAGCAAAAACTGGAAAAAAGATATATGGAATATGCCCATAATTCAAACTGTCTGCTTCTGACCGGACATACACACAGGCCGACTCTCGGCGATTCCCTTTCTCTTTATTACAACAGTGGAAGCTGTGTCCATCCGAAATGTATTACTTGTATAGAACTATGCGGATATCGCATCAATCTCGTAAAATGGCATAGCTGCGTAGAAAAAAGTGAACACTTCGGCAATATATATGCAAAGTGTCCACCTGTCTATCCTGTTTATATCAAAAGAGAAGTTCTAGAAACGGAAATATTATTTAATTCAAACTCCAACTGAATATCTCGTGGGTCTTCTTCAAACAGTTTCTGGTCTATTTCAGCCGCAGCCTTGCAGCCTAATTTTCGGTAAAATGCAATCGTATTCTCCGATGAGCCTGCGCACAAATATATTTTCTCCGCTTCAAAAGAAACAGCTTGTTTCTCGCATAATGCAAAAAGTGTTCTTCCAATTCCTTTATTTCTATACTCGTTTGATACAAACAACTGATCGAGAAGCACATACTTTTCCTTCTGTCCGAATACGTTTCCTTCCAAAGTCGCATATCCGACAAGTGTATCTCCACAAAAGCATCCAAACGCCTTTCCACCATTCATTATGGTAGCCTTAAAATGTTGTAAATGCCACTCATAGCCATTCGGAAGTTCCTTTTCTGTCCAATTGATTTCTAGTAGTTCGTATTCTCACGATTCCTGATTCATACGCCAGACGTTTTTTATAAAGTAGGTTGCATCAATTTCCGCAATCCGCTCTGCTTCATCAACATTCATTTCTCTATATTTAAAAATCATCCTTTCACTCTCCCATCCGAAATGTTTCACAATCTCTGGAATTTCTTTATTTTCACCTTTCACACCTCGCCGGCAATCTTTTTCAAACGACTATCCATCTCATCAATGTTCCTGTCAAACCATTCAAACATTTTTTTACTCAATTTTGCCTGTTCCAAGTAAATAGCACGATTCCTTGCCAATGATTGATAATATTGACCATAAAAATCACATACTGCTAAGAAATAGAAAAACAATCTTCCCGCATTTTCAATATCGTATGTATTCAATCTGCCCTTTTTCAAATAGGCTGTTAGATAGCGTTCAAATTTTTCAAGATCAATCCTACCCTCTCTGCACTCTGGTGCCAAATAAATATAGGAACGCACAATTTCCCAAACAAGTGGATGTCTGCAGGCC